>BBCA01000003.1 GCA_001311805.1 Lentibacillus juripiscarius JCM 12147
GCTGAGCTACTGTGGAATAATTTTTATGATATTATATCAAAATTGTTGTACTCTTCCTAGCAGACCTTTACATAAAAGGCTGTCCAAAGACGACGTAACCTTCATGTTGCTGCATGTTTTTATCAGCGACGAAATATAATTTATCATGTTCGGCAGAATATGTCAATAACTTTTGCTCACAAAATTTATGTAAGGCCGAAAAAACAAATCAGCAACAGACAACATTAATAACTATAGCATGTTCAATCCATATTATCAATAGTGAATAAAGGAAAAAAATTTTACGTATTTACATGAAATGAAGTCCGACTTTAGACATACAAAAATACCGGCAGCAGCCAATATGCAGCGTGCCGATATTTCGTACCCATTAAAGGACGTCGCGAACTTAGGTCCTATTGATCCTCTTTGACACGCAATTTTGAGCACGTACAATAAGTGTTGTTTATTCATCCAAAATCGCTTCAGCAATATTTACTGCATGATCGGCAATACGTTCAAGATTGCTGATAATATCCACAAACACAATTCCCGCTGATCCGGTACATAAGCCTTCATTCATCCGGATGATATGTTTCTTTCGGAAATCCCGTTCCATTTTATCAATTTGATCTTCTTTCTGCATGACCGCCAGTGCCTTTTCGCGGTCCATTTTATCCAATGTTTCGACAGATTCCTTAACTGTCATAATCGTCAAATCAAACATATTATTCAGATCTTCCTGAGCTTGTTCGGTTATATGGACTTTGTTGGATATTTTATAATCTATCAGTTCAATAATGTTTTCAAAATGATCTCCTATGCGTTCTATATCACGTACAGAGTCCATCAGAAGCGTATGCTTGGTACTGTCCAGTTCAGACATATATACACCTGACAATTCAACTAAATAATCCGTTATCTCTCGGTCGAGGTTGTTGAGTGCACCTTCGATTTGCATTGACATTTCCGAATGCTTCTGGCTTTTCGTTGTTAAATATAAGTTGGTCTCTTCAAGCCCTTTGTACGAGTATTCACCCATACGAATAATCTCAGCTTTTGCCTGGTCAAGTGCTAATGTAGATGATTGCTGGATAAAAATTGGATCCAGATGCTTTGGCTTATATTCCACAACTGTATCGTCACCAGGAATAATTTTTGTTACTATCCATGCAAGTGCACCGATGAAAGGAAATTGAATAATCAGGTTGACAAGGTTAAAGCTTCCATGCGCAAAGGCTATCGTCATTTCCGGATTAAGATCTAATAAGGATTGCAAATAAATAACGTAATTCGTAAAAAAGCCCAAAAGAAGCAATACGACAGTCGTACCAGCCAGATTAAAAATAACGTGAACATATGCTGCCCGTTTGGCGGCTACCGTTGCACCGATGGAAGCAAGGACTGCCGTGATGGTTGTTCCTATATTGTCCCCGAATAATACGGGCAATGCGGCCTTCAATTCAATTGCACCTTCAGAAAACAGCCCCTGCAGAATACCAATCGTGGCACTGGAACTTTGCACAACAAATGTAAACAATGTACCAATAACGACACCAAGTATCGAATGCTCACTCATACTCAGTGTGAGTTCTTGAAATGCCTCAAGACTTCTTAATGGTGACATCCCGCTGCTCATCAGCTCAAGGCCAAAGAACAGTGCCCCGAAGCCAAATATAGCCTGTCCGAGATTATTCACTTTTTGGTTTTTAAAGAAAAACAGTAAGAAACAGCCAACAGCTATAATCGGCAGGGCATATTGACCCAGATCAATCCCTATAATGAAAGCAGTTACCGTTGTACCAACATTGGCACCCATAATAACACCAATAGCTTGTCTTAGAGTCATAAATCCAGCGTTAACGAGCCCGACCGTCAACACTGTAGTCCCTGAACTGCTCTGAATAAGGATTGTCACTACGATACCTGCAAGCACACCAAGGAACGGGTTGCTCGTTGTTTTGTCAAGTATATCCCGCAGTCGGTCGCCCGCAGACTTTTGAAGTCCTTCCCCCATATATTTGATGCCAAGCAGAAATATGCCAAGTCCGCCAATAAATTCAAATATCAGTGTTTGCACATCGATATCCAAAGAAACGCCACCCTTCATGTAGAAAACTGTCACATACCTTCCCCATTATTAATGGATTCGACAGCGTTTGTAAAGTATATCTCGAAAAATTAACATAAAGTTACATTCACCTTTTTCCCGTGTGCTCCTGGTTATAATTTGCCCGAATGGATCATTGGGAACGTACATGAAAACTTGCGTAAGTAGTCGACTGTGTAGGTTCTCTTTCGGCTGCAGCAGTAATAAATCAGATGTATTAGCATAAATATCAAACGAAAAGGTAT
Source organism: Lentibacillus juripiscarius JCM 12147 (assembly GCA_001311805.1). The sequence goes on from BBCA01000003.1 coordinate 2,335, forward strand.
TTGGCTGTAGAGCTGTATAAAGGAATGAGAAATTATGAAGCGACTCGGATTGTACATTTTTATTGGATTGTTTCTCATTAGTATTTATAAAGACCTTACCACAGGATTACTTCCGGAAAACACGACAGAACAAACGGATGAAAACAGGGTCGAAAAAGAGAGTCTGACAGGAATCCGTGCAGAAGTGGACAAGGGGGATACCGTGCTGTCAGTTGTCGAAAAATAAATGAACAACTTGGTAAAGTTGACATTCCGGAAATACGAGCCGATTTCAAAACATTAAATCCCCATACAGATCCCCTCCGTATCGAATCTGGTGAATATTACTATTTCCCGCTGTATGAAAAAGGGGCTGAATAAATCTTCAGCCCCTTTTGTTATACGAATGGCAAGACAAATAATCGGATGAGAATGGATATTGCACCTACAATTATCGCGGAGTTACCAAGTGTTTCTGCACCCCGATTTCTTGAAATGAAGCCTAGGATTATCCCGGCACCGCCGAGTATGATTGGCATCATGAAAAAGAAATCACTGACAATGCCACACCAATCCAGCCAAAAGCTCCGGTGGCTTCTGTGTCATCATCCTCAGTATCCGCGATATCGTCCGCGGTCATTTCTGCGGCAAATTCCTCATCACGTCTACTTTGTACATCCTCGATATCCGGTTCGTCGCCATTAAAATTGGTTGCAACCATATCGTCCGTGTCCGGCTGTTCCTCAAGCTTCGGTCCATTTTCCGAGCTATTTATCCTGCGGTTTGTTTCATCCATCAGCATGACCTCTCTTTCTTTGATGAGGTGCGTTTATAGCTTATGGATGTCCGCGGTTTATCATGCTGGTACTTATTGTAAGTGATAAGGGGAGAGAGTAAATTTTTTGGAGCTAATGCATACAGTACATCAGATCACTTTTTAAGGGGAGAGAATATGTCGTCGTTTATCAAACAGTTCGTGAAAACTAAGATGAAACAGCTGTCGGCAGATGAGCTGCTCCATTACGCACATGAATATAACTTTTCCATTTCCAGAAAACAAGCAAATGCCATCACTTCCTATTTACAAACACATACGGTTGATCCTTTCAGCTCCAGGAGCCGCAAAAATGTTTCGAGAGCTTGCCCGCATAACGGATGAAAATACAGCAAAAAAGCGGAAAAGCTGTTCCAGGAAACCATTAAAGCGTACGGTCTGGAACATTTGTTTTAGAAAAGAATGTTATAAGTAGGCAGGAATAACGTGCGAGACATTATTCCTGCTTATATTACTGATTGACAATTTTTTCTTTCAAGCCCGAATCAAATGAGCCATCCCGGATCATATCAATTTCAAATTTATATGGGGGCTTTTTGTTTTTCTTATCTTCACCTACAAATGGTGTTTCAAGGATTTTAGGCAACTCTTCCAATTGCGGATGTGTAATGACATGGTGGAGCCCTTCGAAACCAATATGACCGAACCCGATATTTTCGTGACGGTCTTTTTGGGCGCCTTGTTCATTCTTACTATCATTCACATGAACGACCTTTAAGCGGTCCAGCCCAATAATACGGTCAAATTCATCCAGTACGCCATCAAAGTCATGGACAACATCATACCCCGCGTCATGGATATGACATGTATCCAGGCAAACAGAAAGCTTTTCATTATGGGTCACCCCGTCCATAATTGCAGCCAGTTCGTCAAATGTGCGCCCAATTTCTGATCCTTTACCAGCCATCGTTTCCAATGCTATCTGAACATTCTGGTTTGGATCAAGCACTTCATTGAGCCCTTCAATAATTTTAGGAATCCCTTTGTCCGCCCCTTGTCCGACATGTGAGCCAGGGTGGAGGACAATTTGTTCGGCTCCAATTGCGCTTGTACGATCAATTTCATTCCGCAAAAATCCACGCCCAATTCAAACGTTTCCTTTTTCGTTGTGTTGCCTATATTAATGATGTATGGTGCATGGACAACAACATCAACGATACCGTTCTCCGCCATATGCTGTCTTCCAGCTTCAATATTTAATTCTTCAATCGGCTTCCTTCTTGTGTTCTGTGGTGCACCGGTATAAATCATAAACACATTTGATCCATATGAAACTGCCTGCTCACTCGACCCTTGAAGCATTTTTTTCCGCTCATGGATACGTGTGATCCAATCTTTAACATTTCCTCACCCCAACACTTATTTTCGCTTTTTGTTTGATTTTTTCATTAACTGATTTTTCGCCTTTTCCTGCTGTTTTTTCATTTTTTCTTATATCCAGGTTTAACCTTTTTATACTTCTTGACCTTTTTCCAGGCCATGTTATCTGCATCTTGGTCCGTTGTATCGTCTTTCTTCCGGTCATTCCGGAACTTGGAAGGTTTCCATTCACCATTTTTGACATCCCAAAAAGCAACGGGAAGCCCCTTTTGTTTTAATTTTTCCATCAGACGTATGTCATTATCGTCATAGAGACTGATCACTGTTCCTTCCATACCGGCACGTGCTGTCCGACCCGCACGGTGTACATAAAAGTCTGTTTCCTTTGGCAGTTGCGCATTAATAACATGGCTGACCCCTTTAATATCCACACCGCGTGAAGCAAGATCGGTCGCCACGATATACTGATAGCGGAGGTTCTGTATCTCTTTCAGGACACGTTTTCGTTCTCTTGGTGCCAGTCCACCATGTATGAGCCCCGTATCAAGCCCTTTTTGCTGCAGGGAACTGGCCAATGCATCTGCATTTTCTTTTCCGTTTGTGAAAATAATGGCCAAATATGGCTGAATCGTTTCAGAAATCCCTGCAATCACTTCTGCAGGATCACGGTTTTCAATGGTATAAACCGGTGTTCCAATGTTTCTGGCGATAATGCATCGTCGACTTTGACATGCAGCGGGTTTTCCAGGTATTTACGGTAAAAAATGTTCAAGCTGCTGTGGAATGGTGGCGGAAAATGCCAGTAACTGGATATCTTGCTTTGCCCGGACCAGCAGCTGATCCACATCCTGAATAAAACCAAGTTCAAGCATGAGGTCAGCCTCATCAATCACGAAGGCTGATGCAATATAAATGGAAAGGCTTTGCTCTTTTACCAGTCGAGCATCCTTCCAGGAGTTCCGACGACAATATGCGGCGGTTCCTTCAACTTTTCCATCATTTTTGCTTATCCATTCCTCCGACCAGCAGCTTGGCAAACCAGGTTCCTTTCTTCCCGGCGTAATCAATAATTGTTCTCACTTCATCATATATTTGTGTTGCCAATTCTCTTGTTGGCGCGGTAATGACAAGTTGCACTTCCCGCTTTTCCGGGTCAAGACGGTTCAGTAGCGGGAGAAGGTATGCGTGTGTTTTCCCGGAACCTGTCTGTGACTGGCCAATAACGCTTGTCCCTTCAAGAACAGCAGGGATCACTTGCTCCTGAATGGCCGTTGGTTTCTTAAACTCCAGCTTATGGATGACATCTGTCATGATAGGCCGGAAGTTGAATTGGCTAAAATGTTCAGTCATGTTGGGTTACTCCTTTTTATCAAGCTGTATTTATTCATAAATGACGGAACGATAAGGTAGCGTGTAAAAATGCTCAGACAGTTTGGAAAGGATTTGTATTGGCCTGGGATACCATTACTTGCAGCCCGTCCGTTTGAAAAGCCTCATCAAGGTAGGCCTTCGTATAGTCTTTCATCACTTTTTCTGCATAATGACCAGGGTCAATCACGGACAGATCCAATTCCTGTGCATCCTGGGCCGAATGAAATGTCATGTCTCCAGTGATATATGCATCTGCACCCATTTTCATTGCTTCCTGAATATATTTTTCCCCGCTTCCGCCAAGAATAGCTACTTTTTTTACTGGTGCGGACAAATCACCGGTTACCCTTACGTTTGGGATGTCGAACGTTCTCTTGACACGTTCACACAATTCCGCCAATGTCAGGGATTCATTCAGTGTTCCCATTCGTCCCAGCCCATAAGAAGTACCGCTGTTTTCGACTGGGTACAAATCATAGGCAGCCTCTTCGTATGGATGTGCTGCAATCATTGCCTCAACCACGGACGGCAAATCCTTCTCCGGTATAATGGTTTCCAGTTTGACTTCATCGACAAATTCCAAGCTGCCCTGCGACCCAATATACGGATCAGTTCCCTCAAGCGGTTTGAACGTTCCTTGACCAGCTGACTGAAATGTGCAATGGCTATAGTCCCCAATGTGTCCTGCGCCCTGCTGACTCATGGCTTCTCTGACATTGTCTGCATGCGTTTCTGGAACAAACACAGCTATTTTAACCAGCTTTTCTGTATAGTTTTCAACAAGGATCTCTCGATTATCAATACTAAGCAAATCACAAAGCATATCATTTACTCCGCCATTAGCAGCATCAAGATTCGTATGTGCTGCGTATACGGTTATATCGTGGGCAAGCAATTTACGGATAACCCGGCCTTTAGGAGAGTCTGTGTCCAGCTGTTTGAGCGGTTTGAACAGCAAAGGGTGGTGAGCAATAATTAAATCAACATTATTTTCAATTGCCTCATCCACTGTTGATTCCAAAACGTCCAAAGCAATCATCACCCTATTCACCGACTGTTGCGCTGAACCAATCTGCAACCCCACGTTATCCCAATCATACGCTAAATATTTTGGCGCCCACACTTCCATGGTCCTGAAAATATCCGCGTTACGGACAGTCATCTTCCACTTCCTCCTTTATCCACAATAATTCTTTTTCAAATGAAGCTATTTTTGCAGCTTCCGGCACTTTCGCATGTTTCATTTGCTCAATGATCCGGTGCCGTTTCTTCCGTTCCTGTTCCCATTTTTGATAAAACAAATCCGATTTCTGTTGCAGAAGACGAGGGCCGAACAAAAGCTGTTTACCAGTCAGCTGTTGTCTCCCGGTATGTTTATCACCGACAATAATTTCATATATATGGCCATTTTCTTCAAGCAAGACTTCATCCATAATGACATAGCCGTGAGTCGAAAACCATTTTCGGACATCCCGTTCATCCGTGTTGGGCTGGGCAATGATACGCTTGGTGCCGGCCATACGATCGCTGCCATGTTCAAGAATGGCCCGAATCAACGAGCCCCCCATGCCCGCAATCACCACTGCGTCCACTTCACCGGGAGAGAAAACCTTCAGCCCATTGCCCAGGCGGACATCGATTCGGTCTGACAAGTTATAAAAAGATACGGTTTCCCGTGCACGCTGAAAAGGGCCTTCATTCACCTCTCCGGCAATGGCCTGTGCAGTTAAGTCTGAAAGGCAAATATATGAAGGTAGATAGGCATGGTCAGATCCGATATCGGCAAAACGAATTCCCGGTGGTACAAAAGAAGCCGTTTCTTTAAGCCGCTTGGAAAGGTTTACGGTATTGTTCATCTCATACTCCTTCCCTCTATAATATTTCAAAGAACAAAAGAGCAAGCCTGCTGCATAATACCAGTAAGCTTACTCTTTCAGACGCTTGCATGATGTCTTTTACTTTTGTTCTGAAAGCCACTGTGCCAGAGCATCAGCTTTCTTGCCCTTTACAATTCCTGCGGGCATGTTCGGAGGGAAACCGTTAGCGATTATTTCTTTAATTTCTTCTTTTGAATAATCACTGCCAACCGAAGTCAGGTCCGGTCCGACTCCACCGGATAAATCACTTCCATGACAGCTTGCACAGTTGCTCTGGAAAATTTCTTCCCCATTCGCTGCAGTTTCTCCGCCTCCGGATCCTTCATCCTGGGACTTTTCCTGCTGTTCCTCTCCCTGCTTCTCTTCGCCATTCTGTTCGTCCTGAATTGCCTCCTGCTGATTCAGGCCGACAACCGATATAACAATGACTAAAAGTATTCCGAGAGCGGCGGTTAAAGCATAGGGTATAACCGGATTCTTCATTGCTGTTCCTCCTTATGTAATTCCATTATAAAATGATAGAACTATATATATATTCTATCCAAAAATGATCACCTTTAAAGGAAAAAGGTGTGACATTTTTTTTTTAACAATGTAAATAAGATGACTATCGAACGATTTCAATTTTTATGTTATGCTATACTATAGATACATTTTGAAACCGCTTTTTGCAAAAATATGTATGAACAGTCATTGCACACGAAAACTGTGCTCAATGACTGAAATACACTATTCAAGAAAATCCTTAAGTCGTTTGCTGCGGCTAGGATGCCTGAGTTTTCTGAGTGCCTTCGCTTCAATCTGGCGGATGCGTTCCCTTGTAACACCAAATACTTTTCCTACTTCTTCCAGTGTTCTTGTCCGGCCGTCATCGAGCCCAAATCGCAAACGCAACACATTTTCTTCGCGGTCGGTCAAGGTATCAAGGACGTCTTCCAACTGTTCTTTCAGCAATTCATATGACGCATGGTCTGATGGAGAAACAGCTTCCTGATCCTCGATAAAGTCGCCAAGATGGGAGTCATCTTCTTCACCAATTGGCGTTTCAAGTGAGACTGGCTCTTGTGCAATTTTAAGAATTTCTCTAACCTTATCCGGCGGCAGTTCCATTTCTTCCCCGATTTCCTCAGGGGTTGGTTCCCGTCCGTAATCCTGCAGCAGTTGACGCTGTACCCTGATTAGCTTATTAATCGTCTCAACCATGTGTACCGGTATACGGATGGTCCGTGCCTGATCCGCTATAGCGCGTGTGATTGCCTGTCGAATCCACCATGTTGCATACGTACTGAACTTGAAACCTTTTCGATAATCAAACTTTTCTACTGCCTTGATCAAGCCCATATTCCCTTCTTGAATCAAGTCAAGGAATAACATACCGCGTCCAACATAACGTTTGGCAATACTTACAACCAGGCGCAAATTGGCCTCAGACAAACGCCGTTTTGCTTCTTCTTCGCCATTTTCGATACGGGTTGCAAGATCAATCTCTTCTGCAGCAGACAATAGATCTACTCTGCCGATTTCTTTCAGGTACATGCGTACAGGGTCGTTTATCTTGATGCCAAGCGGAACACTCAGGTCATTCAGATCAAACTCTTCCTCTTTCGCAATTTCCTGCATTTTTGGGTCTTCCTCAGAATCTCCAATTACTTCCACACCCTGATCTGTCAGGTACTCATAAAATTCATCCATCTGTTCCGATTCAATCGAGAAACTGGACAGACGGTCGGCAACTTCTTCATAAGCCAGGACACCGCGCTTTTTGCCCATCTCAACCAGTTGTTCTTTTGCCTGATCAAGCGTAAGCTCACTATTATTATCCTTTGTTTGTGAAGGCTTATTTTCGGCCATGAGTCCCCCTCCTTCCAACTGCATTCAATTTATATTCTTCCATTGCTTCTGAAGTTCAATGATCCGCATAGCTATTTCTGCGGCTTTAATCGGATTGTTTTGCTGCTCGGCCAGTTTTTGTTCCTCTTTCAGTGACTGAATGTTTTCCTTATTAACATGTTCTGCCCGAATTATCCGTATATAATCATTGATTTCATGATCTGTTATATCATCCTGAACAGAAAGCATAGCAATTTCCGTGACTACCTTCTTTAAATTCTCATCTTCCAGCATTCCAATAAATTTACTCACATCTGTTTCATTATATTCCTCATAAAAGGCATATAGGTGCGTGGCAATAATTTTATGCTCTTCAATGTTAAAGGATGCACCTATTTCCTCCTGCACTTTATCAGTAATGGACGGGTCTTGCAACATATATGCAAGCAGCTGCCGTTCCGCATTATGAAACGCGGGCAGTAATTTTTCGGCTTTCCAATTTCCGGTGCCTTATTAGTATAACTGTTCCTGCTGCTCTTATCCTTGACAGTTCCCATCTTTTGCCGATGTGATTGTATTTGCTGGGTCAGTGAATCCATGGAAATATCATACTCACTGCTCAGCTCTTTTAAGTAATATTCCCGCTCAACGGAACTGTCAATCGTTGCAAGGTGTTCCAGGACCCTCTCTATATACTGTATGCGGTCACCTTCCAGAGTAAGATTAAAGTCTTTTTTGAGATACCGCATGTAAAAACTTGTAAACGTAAGGCTTAATTTGATAACCTCATCTTGAAAGGCTTCCCCTCCGAATTCCATAATAAAACTGTCAGGGTCCATATTTTCCCTTAAGTTGGCAATCTTCACGTCACACCCGGCCCTTTGGAGGATCCCCGCAGCTTTATATGTGGCGTCATTGCCTGCATCGTCTGCATCATAGCATATGATGACTGTGTCGACATACCGCCTTAGGAGCCTGGCCTGCGTCTCTGTCAGGGAAGTGCCTAATGTCGCGACACCGTTCTTCACGTCCGCTTGGTATGCGGAAATGACATCCATGTACCCCTCGAATAGAACGGCTTGATTCTGTTTACGAATATGTTTTTGGCAAGGTCAAAATTATAAAGAATCCGCCCTTTTTGAAATAGCTCACTTTCAGGACTGTTTAAATACTTTGGCTCCTGACCTGCTAAAGTCCGCCCGCCAAAAGCAATTGGTTTACCCAGGTGGTTGCGGATTGGAAAAATGACCCTTCCCCTGAACCTGTCGCTCACACTGTTGTCTTCGTGCTGTGATAGGAGACCGGATTTAATAAGTGTCTGCTGGTGGAAGCCTTTTTTATCAAGGAAAGCAGCGGTAAAATCTTTCGCTTCCGGTGCAAAGCCAAGTTGAAACGCGTCAATTGTCTCGTCCGTTATCCCCCGGTCTTTCAGGTATTGGTAGCCTTTTTTGCCATCTTTCGTAAAACGCAGCAAATGATGGTAAAGTTTGGCCACCCACTCTGATGCAGAAAGTATCTGCTGATTTTCCGGCGAGACGGATGACTGCTTTTCCTCAACGGCTTCAGGAAGTTCCGTTCCGCTCCGGTTCGCAAGAAACTGTAAGGTTTCATAAAATGTATAGCCTTCCATTTCCATGATAAAGGTTAGAACATTTCCGCCCTTTCCGCAGCCAAAGCAATGGAATATCTGTTTCTCCTGCGCCACCGAAAAGGAAGGGGTCTTCTCACCGTGGAACGGACAAAGCCCAAAGTAATTTCTTCCCTGTTTCTTTAATTGAATGTACTCCCCAATGACATCAACGATATCATTGGAGGTACGCACTTGTTCAATTACCTCTTCAGATACTTGACTAGTCATATGGACCACCATGCTTTATATTTCTATACACACGAAAAAATCCTTCAAGTTTCGACAATCTTTTTCAGCAAGTCGAAAAAAATTTCCTTCCAAAGCTTGTTTAACATAAAGAAGGACTAATTGCTCACTTTCCTATTGTACCTCTTGTATCACCTCGGTAAACGTGCTGTCAGACATCTTACATACTTGTATTCTACACCTGAGTCGTTTTTTTCCTTCCTGGATTGCAATGTTTTATTTTTCTGAATATCTGAGACTCCTGTGAAAACAGATGTGCGCACTCGTTTATACATTTTTTTACACAAATTATAATTATAATACAAATAATATAAATACCAACAAAATTTCACTTTTTTTCTTATTTCATGCCCATAAGCCTAAACACAGAAAACATCCTGCACTGCTGCAGAATGTTTTCGTCAAAGGAAGACTTATTTCGTCATCCGCAAGATTATGTTTGCCGTCTCTTCCACCGCTTTATGGGAAACATCAACGACTTTACATCCTATTTTTCCCACAACCTGATCAAAATAATCAAGTTCCTGATGGATCCTCTGCATATTTGCGTATGTGGCCTGATCACCAAGGCCTAATGCTTTCAGTCTTTCCTTTCGTATATCATTCAGTTTTTCGGCATTTATTCGTAAACCAATACATTTAGCTGGGTCAACTTCGAACAGCTCTTCAGGAGGATCAACTTCAGGAACAATCGGAACGTTAGCAACCTTTAGCCGCTTATGTGCCAAATATTGGGATAAAGGTGTTTTGGATGTACGGGACACACCAATTAAAATTATGTCAGCACGGGCAATCCCGCGAGGATCCCTTCCGTCATCATACTTTACTGCAAACTCAATGGCTTCGACCCGCCTGAAATAGTCCTCATCCAGTTTATGGACAAGTCCCGGCTGCATATGCGGACTTCTGCTGAATATCCGCTCCATTGCATTCAGCATTGGCCCCATGATATCAATGGCTTCCAGGTTCTTGTCATCCGCCTGTTCATTCAAGTATGCACGCAGTTCGGGATCAACGAGTGTAAACCCGATGAGTGCTTCCTTTTCCAGTGCCAGCTGCAATGTGTCGTCAATCGTTTGTTTGTCTTCCACATATGGAACTCGCTGGATGCGGTATTCTCCATTGTTGAATTGGCTTAGGCCTGCTTTTATGACCAATTCTGCTGTCTCGCCAACCGAATCCGAAAGAACGTAAACAAGTGGCTTACTATCCATGGATAGACTCCCCCTCTCGTATTAATACTCATCCATTATCAGTTCAACAAACTTTCGTAATCGTTGTTTTCGTAATCCTTCCGACGATTTCTTTCCCGGCATCGGTTTCTTTAACGACTGGCAAGCCGTCAATCTGTTTGTCAATCAGCTTTTGGCGGCATCGACCATCAGATCATCCCGATGGCAAATTGTGATGTTCGGCATTCTGGTCATAATGATATGAACTGGAATAGCATCCAATTCCTGATTGCCGATACTGGCCCGGAGCAAATCTTTCCGGGACAGGACACCAGTCAAATTGGAATGCGTATCCACAACAAATAACGTCCCGACATCTTCAAGAAACATAGTAGAGATGGCATCGTATACAGAAGCCCCCTCTTTCACCACAATCGGGACAGACTGATATTCGTATACTTTAAATTGCTTAATTTTTTCAGTCAGTAACTCGGTCCCAGTCTTGCCTGTGTAAAAATAGCCAACGCGCGGTCTTGCGTCAAGGAAACCTGCCATAGTCAAAATGGCCAGATCGGGCCGCAATGTAGCCCTTGTCAGATTCAGCCTTTCCGCTATTTGTTCACCGGTTATCGGACCATTTTCTTTGACAATTTCAATTATTTGATCCTGTCTATTGGATAATTCCACCTTTTTCACCACCTGTGCGTTCAAATGTGACATACTACCTTACAATATTATAGCCTATTCATGGTGAAAAAGGAAAGCCAGTCAGCTTATGCAAATTGCTGTTTCCACTCAATGACAGATAAATCCGCGTAACTGCGGATCAACGCTGCAATATTATTCACTAGCGAAAGACGATTTTCACGAAGTGCTGCATCATCGGACATGACCATGTTTTGATCAAAGAAAGCATGTATCGGCTGGGCGAGCCTTCCCAGCTGCTGCAAAGCCTGATGAGCATCCTGCTGTTCATTTGTGTGCCGGAAAGCCTCCTTTGTTTCCTGTAACGCATCATATAATTCCTTTTCGGATGCTGTCTGGAACATAGCTGGATCAATCTTAAACCGCTCCGTTTTTCCAGCTAAATTAAGCGTGCGGACAAGGGCTTCCTGAATCGGTGTAAACTCCGGATTGTTCCGCTGCTTCGATAATTCTTCAGCTTTTGCCATTGTATAAGCCATAACACCAATATCATCATGCAGCACCGCCTGAATGATATCCTGCCCGGCTGTTACACTTTTTAGGAGGTAGGCAGCACGTTGTTTGAAAAACTGATCCAATTCCGTCCCGGCTTTTTCCTGATCTGACTGTTCAATCCCCGTGTCCAGATAAAGACTTTGTGCCAATTCCAGCAGTGATTCAACGGTCATATTCCAATTGCGCTCGTGAAGTATTCTTAACAGCCCAATCGCTTGACGTCTTAAACCATACGGATCATGTGACCCGCTCGGGATTAGTCCTGCTTCGATACAGCCAACAATGGTATCCAGTTTATCCGCCAGACTGACCATTGCACCTTCACGTGTCTCCGGAAGTTTTTCCGTCAGCCTGGACAGGGAGATAGTGCTCTGCTATAGCGTGGGCTACTTCTTTATTTTCTCCGGCATTTAATGCATACGTCTCTCCTATGATTCCTTGCAGATTCGTAAATTCATTGACCATATTTGTCGGTAAGTCAAACTTACAAATCTCAGCTGCTCTGGCAGCATCTGCCTGTACCTTGCCATCCAGAGCAAGCCATTGTGACAGCTGTTCTGTAATCTTCCGGATTCGTTTCACTTTATCACTGATTGTTCCCAGTTTCTCCTGAAAAACGATACGTTCCAATTTATTTAAGTAGTAATCAATGGTTTGTTTCTGGTCTTCTTCAAAAAAGAACTGTGCATCGGACAATCTTGCACGAAGTACTTTTTCATTCCCTTTCTTTACCGTTTCAATCGCATGGTCATCTCCATTGCGTACACTGACAAAGTAAGGTAGCAGCTTATCATTTGTATCTTTCACAGGAAAATAGCGCTGATGCTCTTTCATTGATGTAGTAAGCACATCTTCCGGAAGGTTTAAATACGCAGAATCGAAGGATCCGGTGAAAACCGTAGGATACTCAACAAGATTGCGCACTTCCTGTAGAAGCTCGTGGTCTTCCGGTATCTGAAAACCATGTTCATCTTCCAGGTCAGCCAGCCCGTCGGCAATTAATTGCTGCCGTCTCTGCGGATCTGCAATAACATACTGTTCCTCCAGTGCTCTCACATAATTTGCTGGTGATGTCAGTGTTACTTCATCACCCAGAAAACGATGGCCATACGTCTTATTTCCGGTTTTAACACCCGCTATTTCAAACGGAATGACTTCATCGCCAAACAATGCCACAATCCAGCGAACAGGGCGTGCATACCGCAGTGACTGCTCCGCCCAGCGCATATTTTTCGGGAATGAAATTGACTCAATTATTCCCTTGAAGGCTGGCAGCAGTTCCTGTGTGTCCTTGCCAATGACCTGGTTTTCAACAAAAATGTAGCTGGTTCCTTTTACATCTTTCGTATAAATATCATCAACCGTTTTCCCCTGTCCTTTGGAAAAAGCCGATTGCTGCTTTCGTCCATTCACCGTTCTCGTCTTTGGCAATTTTCTCTGCTGGTCCTTTCACTTCTTCCCGGACAGATTGCTGTGATTCAGCCACTCCGCTGATTTCGACTGCAAGTCTGCGTGGCGTTGAAAAAGAAGCGATTGTTTCATAATTAATGCGCTGTTCTTTAAGCCACGTTTGCGTATTCTGAAGCAGCTGTTTTTCTGCATCATCGACAAACGTGCCGGAAGCTCTTCCAAGCCTATTTCCACCAATATATCTTTAGCCATTACTCTGCCTCCTTCTTAAGCATTGGGAAACCTAAACGTTCCCGCTCGTTCACATATGCTTTCGAAATGCTTCTTGCAAGATTGCGGATTCTGGAGATATACCCCGTTCGTTCTGTCACGGAAATAACTCCTTTAGCATCAAGCAGATTGAATGTATGAGAGCATTTAAGAACATAGTCATAGGCAGGGAAAACGAGTCCCTTTTCCATTGCAGCTCCCGCTTCTTTTTCATATTTCGAAAAGAGCTCAAACAGCATATCTGTATCAGATTCTTCAAACGTATATTTGGAATGTTCATATTCCGGCTGGAAAAAGATATCGTTCAGTGTGACACCATTTGTCCATTCCAGCTCAAACACATTTTCCTTGTCCTGAATAAAAGATGCAAGCCGCTCTATACCATAGGTGAGCTCAACGGAAACAGGACTTGCTTCCAGTCCTCCTATTTGCTGGAAGTAGGTAAACTGGGTAATTTCCATCCCATCAAGCCAAACCTCCCAGCCAAGCCCTGCAGCACCCAGCGTTGGGTTCTCCCAGTTATCTTCCACAAAACGGATATCATGCTCCAATGGGTCAATCCCCAGTGCCTTCAATGATTCCAGGTATAAATCCTGAATATTATCCGGGGATGGTTTCATAATAACCTGGAACTGATGATGCTGATACAGCCGGTTGGGATTTTGTCCGTAACGGCCGTCTGCAGGTCGTCTTGATGGTTCTACGTATGCAACATTCCATGGTTCGGGACCAAGGCTGCGCAAGAGTGTCATTGGTGACATCGTGCCGGCCCCTTTCTCAACATCATACGCCTGCATTAATATACAATTCTGGTCAGACCAGTGTTTCTGCAGTGTTAAAATGATTTCCTGTATTGTCATCATTTCATCCTCCATTTCCTAAACAATATAAATACCCGCCCCCATGTCTTTATACAGACATAGGGACGGGTTCATTCCGCGGTTCCACCCTACTTGCTCTTGTAACTAAGAGCCACTTTCATATACTCGCTTGGGAGTGCCATTCCTTAAAGTCCTGCTGCCCGGCTTACACCATCCCAGGTTCGCTAAAAACAGGGGCCCATAAGTACTACTCTCCTTCGTTGCCAGAGTCACTTATTAAATATGTATAAAATATAACCGCACTGATCCTGTTTTGTCAAGAAGACAGTGCTACAATAGTTTATCCAATTGATGCAGAAACCGCTTTGATTTCAAATAATACCCTCCATAAGCATCATAATACGCATCCATCATTTTGCGGAGCAGTTTCCTATTTTCTTCCTTGACGGAAATGGTTCCAACGCGCTCCAGTCCCACTTCAGCAAATATCCTTAGCAGTTGTGCCTGTTTGGTAGAAAGCTGAACTGCCTCCGGATCCTTATGTTTGCACTGCGGGCAGAGGAGTCCACCTTCTGCAATGGAAAAGGCAAACGGACCTTCTTTCTGTCCGCAGTGGACACATTGATCAACAACAGGACTGAATCCTCCCCTGGCAAATACTTTTAATTCATACATCATAACGGGAACCGCCGCATCCTCATGCTCTGCCATCCACTGCAGTGTCTCATGCAGCTGGTTATACAAATCCGGATCAGGCGACTGGGAGTCAGTCAATTTTTCGGTTAGTTCGGCGATATAGGAAGCATAAGCCGTTTTGATGATGTCTTCTCTGACTTTTCTGTTGGCATTAATGACATCTCCCTGCTGAATTGTACTCAATCCTGAGTTGACGTAAACAAAGAATTCACCAATGATGAATGGCTGCGTAACTGCAGCCATTCTGCTTTTGGTTTCTTGGCCCCTCGGGCGATGGCAGCTATTTTTCCAAGTTTATTGCTGAACAATGTTACAATCTTGTGCGTTTCTCCATAATCTTGTGTCTTTATGACAATACCTTGCATTTTTTCAAGCAAACAGTCTCACCTTCTATGGATAATGCTGGCCAATTTACAACTCCAGATTGGCAGATGATGTTTCCGGTTCTCCCTGCTGGTCGGCCTTATCTGCAGTTGACTTATTTTTTTCAAGCTCTTTCAGTAATAAATAGGTTTCAATGTTTCCTGTTTGACTGAATAACTTCCAAGTAAAGTCGATCACAAGAAACCCCGCCTTTCTTTAACATGTTTATAACGACTGCAGTATTATGTTTTCCGCATATGGTGAATCAATGAGTATTAAAATTTACCAAGTCTAATATTCGTCGCTGCGATACCCGAGTTCCTCAAGCTGTGATTGTTTGTTGCGCCAGTCTTTCTGGACTTTCACCCAAAGTTCAAGATAAACTTTGGAACCGAGCAGTGCTTCGATATCTTCACGTGCCTTTTGGCCAATACTTTTCAGCATTGCTCCCTGCTTGCCGATAATAATCCCTTTTGTGTCTTTCGTTCAGTCACAACGGATGCCTGAATGAAGATAGCGCCGGACTCCCTTTCTTCCAGGTTTTCAATAGTAACCGCAATGGAATGGGGGACTTCTTCCCTTGTCAGCTCCAGGACTTTTTCCCGGATAAACTCGCTTATGATAAATCGTTCCGGGTGATCGGTTACATAATCATCCGGGTAGTATTGCGGCCCTTCCGGCATATGATTCTTAAGATCTTCAAGCAAACTGCTGATATTATTGCCGTGCAATGCGGAAATAGGGAAAACTGCTTCAAAGTCATACTTGTTCCTGTATGTGTCTATTAATGGCAGAAGGTTATCCGGATGAACAAGATCGATTTTATTAATAACGAGAAAAACTGGACGATTAACCTTCTCAAGCAAATCCAGTATATATTGATCCCCTTTCCCGTAGCCTTCCGAAGCATTCACCATAAACATTACTGCATCTACTTCATTCAGGGTATCTTCGGCTGATTTCACCATAAAATCCCCTAATCGGTGTTTGGGTTTATGAATTCCCGGTGTATCAATAAACACAAGCTGTGAATCAGCGCTGGTCATTACACCCTGAATCCGGTTCCGTGTTGTCTGCCGTTTCTCACTCATAATGGCGATTTTTGGCCAATAACATGATTCAAAAATGTTGATTTACCTGCATTCGGTCTGCCGATGATGGTTATAAAACCTGATTTAAATTCGTCATTCATGATATATATCCTCCGAAGCATCTGCTAATTTTTATCATACTATAAATGCATGTCCATTTCATGCTTATGGACAAAACCTTTAAAAATAACCATTATTTCAACAAGAATTGACAAATAATGGTGGAAAATAACCTTCACTAACGGAAGGTTCACTCTATAAGCAAGGGTTCAAAAAGGAACAACCCCTTTTATGGCATATAGTTCAGGAAGGAAAACAAACAGCCCTGCTGCGGCAGCAAAAATAGCTGCTATAAGCACTGCACCAGCTGCAATATCTTTAATTATTTTCACACGGGGGTGGATGTCGGGTTTCAGGTAGTCCATCGTTTTTTCAATAGCCGTATTAATAAGTTCGGCTGTCAGTACCATACCCGAAGCCAGCATAATGATTGCCCACTGAGACGTTTCGATACGGAAAAATACTCCAGTTGCCACAACTAGAAAAGCTGCCGCAAGATGGAACCTAAAATTTCGCTCCGTTCTAGCCGCTTCCTTTAGTCCATTCCATGCGTGGGCAAAACCAAACACTGATTTTTCGGATTACCGTTCAAGGCCAAATTCACCCAGTATCAATTCCTGTTTTTGAAACATGGCTGCTTCTTCGTCTTTGTTCATATGGTCATACCCGAGTAAATGCAGGAAACCATGTACTGTCAGAAATCCAAGTTCCCTTTCCAGCGAATGTCCATATTCCTCTGCCTGTTCTATTGCCTTATCGACAGAAATAACGATATCGCCTAATACAAGCGGCAAATCTTCGCCAATAATCGCCACCTCATCATCCGTGCTTTCCTGCATCGCAAATGATATAACATCGGTTGGTCTATCCTGCTGACGGTAATTCCGATTAATTTCCTGAATTTCCCTATCGTTAACAAATATGACAGACAATTCCGCCTCGTTGGCAATGACCTCTTTTTCTGCTGCAAACATGAGCAGACGCTGCAGCATATCAATATTATCAGCCTGGACAGATTTTGTTTCATCATGAAAATCAATATGCATGATGTTTGCCCCCTTCCCTAGGATTATCGCTTCCAAAACAGTTTCATTATCCAACACATGTAAGTCCACTATACAAATGTGCGCTGCTGCAGATCAATAGATCCTGCTATTGCCTGTCAAGCCTGTAGCTGTGCTGTTTGTTTATCTCGAGGCCAGCTGAGATACAGAAATAAGACCCGCTGATTGGGGTCTTACACTGACTGTACACCTACTTTGCTTGTTCATAAGCATCAATGATTTTTGAACCAATGGGTGCCGGACAACATCCGTCTGATTTAAATGAATAATGGATATGCCATTTACAGATGCCAGAAGTTCATTAGCTACCCGCAAGCCGGATTGGACTCCTTTAGGGAGATCGACCTGGGTTATATCACCGGTAATGATCATTTTCGATCCGAAACCAAGCCGGGTCAGAAACATTTTTCATTTGTTCGGGAGTCGTATTTTGAGCCTCATCCAAAATGACAAAGGCATCGTCAAGTGTCCGCCCCCGCATATAAGCAAGCGGGGCAATCTCTATGGTGTCGCGTTCGATTAAGCGCATCGTATGTTCACTTCCCAGCACATCATGCAATGCATCGTATAGCGGGCGTAAATACGGATCAACCTTTTCCTTTAAGTCACCTGGCAAAAAGCCTAGACTCTCCCCTGCTTCTACGGCAGGGCGTGTTAAAATAATCCGCTTCACCTCACCATTCTTTAGTGCACGGACTGCCATGACCACTGCAAGATATGTTTTGCCTGTTCCGGCCGGCCCAATGCCAAAAACAAGGTCATTGGATTTAACGGCTTGAATATAGTGCTTTTGTCCCAGGGTTTGAACACGAATAGATTTCCCTTTCGCATTCTTCGTAATCTCGTCTTCAAAGAGGGTTTCAAACTGACTGATTTTCCCCTTTTGGCTAAATCTACGGCATATACGATATCCCGTTCGGTTATATCGATACCTTTTCGTACAATGGAAAGGACTGTCAGCAGGATATCTTCCACTAGTGCGATCTGTTCATTTGTGCCTGAAACACTTACATGTTCTCCTCTTGTGACGATGGACACATTCAACAAGTGTTCCAGCTGTTTTAAATGTTTATCGTTTGTCCCGAATAAGGTCAGCGCCTCATTGGGATTTGCAAGTTGCAGCTCGATTGTTTTCAAGTTTTCTGACATAATCAATCTCCTTGGTCAATTGGTTCCTGTCTGACAATATCTTCTTCAGCAACCATATACAAGATTAATTTCACTTTACCATTCTCCGTTGATTGATGCAAAATATTTTCCGATTTAATTTTCGCATCAGGGCCAAGTTTCAGCTGCAATTCTTTTTGGCTTGTCTGATTCCAGCTTCGATCGCCTCTTCTTTACTCCTTTTGCCCTGCTGGTGTTTTTTCTCGCTTACAGTGGTTTCAACAAACTTTATAGGGAGTTTCCATTTAAAAAAGTATAAATCTTTCTCATTGCGTTCGCGGTGGGCCTGTTTATAATCAGGGTCTCCGAATCCCCAAATCGGTAATTCAAATGAATTTAATTTCAAATGGTATTTCTTTTTCTTCTCACCGGTCAGCAAATCGGTACTGGCAGTCAGCGGTACGGTCACTTCTGTCTCATACCATGTTTTTGCTATTACTTCACCTTCTGCAGCAGTCAGCTCAGGACTCTCTTCGTCTTCCTCATCATCACTGGCATCGGCGTTTTCGTCATCAGCTGTAGGCATCTTGCCTGATACGAGGACATCCCCTTTTTCCACATAGTCATTTACGCGAACCATCGGCTGTCCTTTAGCAACATACATTTTTTCGATGACACCTTTTTTGGAAGCCACCAGGTTCCTAGGTCCATCCACTTCTTCCTCTTCCACTATTGTTTTTCAACACCTTCCAGCACGAAGGTTGTCCCTTTTGGTGTACCCCAATCCAAAGCAGTTCAGGAATATCATTCATTAATTGCTGCTGGATTTCACTCGGTGGATCAAGCGTAAATGTCCATGATCCCCGATGGATCCCGTATTCATCCAGTTGCTTGCTGATTTTCTCCTCCAGATCCTTAGGGACATTTGTTATCTTGACTTCCCATATGATATTAGAAAGGCTAAAAATAAGCAGCACACTCAATGTGAGAGCAAGCAGAACTTCTTTTCTCCTGATGAACTTCTTCATTAGAAAAGGAAAGCCCCGTTTGCTGGTGAATGTCAGTTTATAGTTTGTCCCCCATTTTGTTTCCTTAACCCGGAAATGTCTTGTAACTTAATATTTCCGCTACAGACATTTTCCGATTTCTTTTGAATATTCCAGACCATAATACCCTGGCTGGCACATCTTTGAAAAATAATTCCGGATACCATCCCTCAACCCGGACTGTAACGTATCCGGTGATGAAGGAACCTTGTATAAGTTTCATGGCAGCCTCCTTCAAACAGGTTTTATTCGGGAATGAACTTCACTTCCTTGATGGTTCCTTCCAGCAATATTTCTTCAGGAAGCATCATTTTTAGGACAAACGATGAACCTGTAATTTGCACATAGCCTTTATTCGTTTTCAGCCTTAGCTCCTTATCTGAATAGACAGCTAATCCTTGATGGTTTTCAATATAAACATGGAGTTCGCCGATGATGGTAATTCTCGGAAGTTCCATCATGACATCGGAAGGAAGTGAAAAATACTTTGTAAGCCATGGAGCGATCTGCTGTTGCCATTTCTTCAATGATGTGGCCCCCTCTCACAACCATATTTATGATGAAAGAAGCAGGATAAGAACAAAAGCACCATTATCAGGCGGGCTTTTCAGCGTGCCGATAATGGTGCTAGGGCATTATTCATAACTCTTCATTTTTTGCGCTGGGCAATAATGCTGCGGTAAGGCTTTGTTGCTCTCGGCTGGCCCAGTACTTCTGACATGATAATACCATTCACTAAGCCGGAGCGACTCAGATTCTTACGCATATTTTTTTAAGTTTTTGCTGTTCCAGTGCTGCATCTGTCGCAGGCTTTCCGGTGTGATGCTCTAAGTCTGTGTCATGCTGTTGTTCCGGTTCTTCCTGGTTTTTATCGCCGCTGTCCATGCGTTCTGCCAGCTGTTCTCGCTGTTTCTTCTGGATTTCCTCAATCGAAGCTGTGGCAGCGGTCGGCTGAGTTTCATTCCCTTCGTTCGGATTCGCATCAGAACGGCGGGTTTGTTTAGGTACTGTTTCCGGCGGGGCACTTTTCCGTTTTGGTACAGGTTCCGCCGTTTCGGACTTATCTTTAAACAAACCGGAAATGGCCCCAATAATGGCAAGGACAGCTAGAATAATCTCCACTGTACCCCTCCTCGCTCAAGCAATGACATCTTATTTCTCATCGTTATTATTATCTTCATCATCCTGGGTCAATTTCCCGATGGAGCCGCGCATGTCTGTGTCGGCATCAATGTTTTGTAATTCATGTAGTCCATGACACCCATGTTCCCTGAACGCAATGCTTCTGCCAGTGCACGAGGGACATCTGCCTCTGCCTCGACAACTTTTGCACGCATTTCTTCCACACGGGCAACCATTTCCTGCTCTTGTGCCACGGCCATGGCGCGTCTTTCTTCCGCTTTGGCCTGTGCAATATTCTTGTCAGCCTCTGCCTGGTCTGTTTGCAGAATGGCACCAATGTTCTTGCCAATGTCAACATCCGCAATATCAATCGACAGAATTTCAAACGCTGTTCCTGCATCCAGCCCTTTGCCAAGGACATTGTGTGAAATCGAATCAGGATTTTCCAGAACTTTGGTATGTGCCTCGGAACTACCAATCGTGCTGACAACACCTTCCCCTACTCGGGCAATAACTGTATCTTCACCAGCACCACCGACCAGACGATCAATATTGGCTCGGACGGTAATACGTGCTTTTGCTTTCACTTCAATCCCGTCCATTGCAATACCAGCAATAAATGGCGTTTCGATAACTTTTGGATTAACACTCATCTGAACGGCGTCAAGCACATCACGTCCGGCCAAATCAATTGCTGCCGTCCGTTCGAATGATAGTTCAATATTGGCGCGCTGAGCAGCAATCAGAGCATTTACCACTCTGTCCACATTACCACCTGCAAGGTAGTGACTTTCCAGCTGGTTCGTTGTCACATCCAGCCCTGCCTTATGCGCTTTAATCAGCGGATTAATGACTCTTGATGGCACTACCCGACGCAGACGCATCCCAACAAGGGTAAAGATTCCCACTTTTACGCCTGCTGCCAGTGCACTGATCCACAGCATCACCGGTATGAACGTAAATAATACTGCGAGCACTATCAGAATGATAACGGCTATAATAATCGGCATCCATTCCATTCCCATTTTAATTCCTCCCTCAAATGTATTAAAGATATTTCCCGAATACTGCTGCGCAATCCATTATGAATCATAATTCTCTAACGATTACACGAACACCTTCCACTTTGATTATTTTCACAGGTTTATTTTTTTCAATGAAACCTCCTTCCGTTACTACATCCAACCGTTCATCATTAAATACTGCTGTGCCTGATGGCCGCAGTGGGGTTATCGTTTCCCCTTCAAGGCCAATGAGTTCGAGCCGATTTTCTGAGGAAACATAGCCTTTTTCGGTTGTTGTCTGATCCTCCAGGATAAAATTACGGAAAAATCCTTTGCGCATTCCCATCTTCCTAAACATGATAACAGCTGCAATAACAGTGACGATAAAGGCAATACTAATGCTCATTGTCATATGACCCAAATCCTGACCGGACATCAAAAGCGAGCCAATAATTGCTACAAATCCAAGCAGGCCAGCAATTCCGCCAGGCAGGAAAAATTCTGCAATCACAAGACCGACTCCAATAATCAGCAAAATGATTGCTTCCATTCCTGCCAATCCAGCAACGGCATGCCCGTAAAAAACAGGACTAGTCCGGCTATTCCCATGATCCCCCGGAATTCCAAATCCCGGTGAAAACAATTCCCCAATAAGACCAAGGCTAGCTATCGATAGAAGGATTGGTACAACAACTGGATTGGTAATAAACCGGGCAATATGTTCCGAAATGGTCAATTCTTTTTCCACAACAGCAGCTTTCTGTAATCCCAAATCTTTGAGAAGTGCTTGGCGATTTTCTACCGTGCGTCTGAATAACCAACATCTTTTGCATTACTTGGTCCCAACGTAAGATATTTTCCTTCCCCTGCTCCATACTTGGGAAGATCAATACTCGGATTAGCCATTGCCGCTGCATACTGGGGATCCCTTCCTTTTGATTCTGCAGCGCTCTTCATGGCAGACAGCCAAGCAGACTGTGCTTTTTATCCGCGGCGGTACCATCCTGGTTAATCACCCCGCTTGCCCCCATTGTCGCATTAGGCTTCATATAAATATTATCTGTATTCAATGCGATATAAGAACCTGCAGAAAGTGCTCTATTGGTGATGAAAGCAGTTGTTTCAATTTTTAATCCCTGCAGCAATTCACCAATTGTTCAGCAGCAGCGACTGCCCCCCCAGGCGTGTCGATTTCAAACAGAATATGGTCGGCACCTTTTTCTTCTGCTTCACTCGTCGTCCGCTGCAGGAATGCTTTCAGTCCCATTTCCACTTCTTTTTCAATGGGAATGACATAAACTTGCTTACCACTTCCATCGGCTTCGTCATTGGCCTGAGCAGAGATAACCTGAGCTGTAGCAAGTACAAACGCCAAAACAGCCATCATGGATATTATGTATTTTCTCAGTCTTGTACTCCCCATCCATTTTCACCCCTTTTTGCGAATCCAGCACTTTACTATACGATTTATATGTGTGAATAGTTTCATTTAATTTTGCTAAATCAGATTGTGTGTGGAATCAGCAAATCAGACAAGTGTCAGTTACACCCGTCAGGTCTATTATGGAAAGAGGCCCTGCCAGCTGTGGCAGGGCCTCCCATTCAAGCATTTAAATGTTTTTGAACAAGTTTATTAATTCGTGCACCATCAGCTCTTCCCTTTACCTTGGGCATGATGGTGTTCATCACTTTCCCCATATCCTTCTTGGAAGTAGCATTAACTTCCTGGATTGTTGAGGTAACAACAGCCTCCAGCTCTTCTTCTGTGAGCTGATGCGGCATATATGCTTCTATCACATTGATTTCTGTTTCGAGCTTACTGACAAGATCATCGCGTTCGGCTGATTTAAATTCTTGGAGGGAATCCTTCCTTTGTTTCAATTCTCTTGAAAGAACTGTCAATTCTTCGTCTTCAGAAAGATTTTTTCTTACCAAGTTTAATCGTTTCATTCTGCAATGAAGCCTTTATCATACGTATTACTGCAAGTCTATCTTTCTCTTTACGCTTCATCGCCTGCTTCATGTCCTCGTTCAGCTGTTCAACTAGCGGCATATGCCTGCACCTTCTTTTTACTTACGTTTCCTAGCAGCCTCTGACTTCTTCTTGCGGCGTACACTTGGCTTTTCATAATGTTCACGCTTACGGTATTCCTGCAATGTACCACTCTTAGATACGTTGCGTTTAAAGCGACGAAGAGCATCTTCAAGAGACTCGTTTTTACGAACGCGAGTGTGATTTGACATGCTAATTTCCCTCCCTCCGAAGCAAAGACAAAAATGTAACGACATGTGATGCAATGCCACATATCACTGCTAATTATAATATAACAGCATACCTAGGTCAACTTAAATATTATTGTTTTTGCATTAAAGTGAAACTTCATTCAGTGGTAGGTTCCTTTCCCCCACTGAATGTTAGTTGAACGAATCAGGAATTTACGGGCTGTTGATCCCCCACCTTCACGTGTATGGTTTACTCACGTTTAGAAGTGGGGGTGTTACAGTCCGTTAATGCGTGATAAATGCCATTTTAATAGGATGACGTGCCTTCTTCACCGTTAACAATTGCTACACCGGCACTTGCGCCGATCCTTGTCGCACCGGCTTCAATCATTGCTCTGACTGTTTGTGTATCCCGGATGCCGCCGGATGCTTTTACTCCCATTTCACTGCCAACAGTCTCGCGCATCAGCCTTACGTCTTCAACAGTGGCACCGCCTCCGGAGAAGCCTGTGGATGTTTTTACATAATCTGCCCCTGCTGCACTAGCAAGCTTGCACGCGCGAATCTTTTCTTCTTCATTTAATAGCGATGTTTCTATGATTACTTTTGTCAGTGCGCTCCCATTTGCAGCTTCTACAACTGCTTCGATATCACGCTGGACCGCCTGATTATTGGATGCTTTCAGTTCTCCAACATTCAGCACCATATCAACTTCCGCTGCACCATCACTCAACGCCTGTTTCGTTTCATAAACTTTTGACGCTGTGCTTGTTGCACCAAGCGGAAAACCAATCACCGTACACACTTTTACATCCGTGTCTTTTAGGTTTTCATAACAATAGGGAACCCAGTATGGATTGACGCAAACGGATGTAAAGCTGTATTCACGTGCCTCACGAACAATCTCGGCTATCTTGTCCTTGCCAGTTTCAGGCTTCAACTGGGTATGATCAATATATGCTGCAAGTTCTGCGCTCATGGCTGAAACTTCCTTTCGTGTATTGTGATCTTTTCTTATCTCATCATAGCATGTCCGACTTATAAACTTAAGAAAAAAACTCCCCGGAAGTTCCGGGGGGAATTAGGAAGGCAGTTTATCCGCTGCTTCTGCGGCATCGTCCATAACACGAACAAAAACACCTTCATTATATGGATATCCCGATTTCGTGATCTTTACGCGCACCAGTTTCCCGATCAATTCCGGTGAGCCACTGAACCTTACTTTCAAGTAGTTATCTGTATATCCTTGCAGGAGATTGGCATTATCCTCATCCACCTGCTCTTCTGGAATGACTTCCAGTACTTCCTCTTCATAATCAGAGGCATAATTTTTAGCAAGCTGATTGGATAGATCAATCATCTGGTTTACTCGTTCATTCTTGATATCGTCATCAACTTGGTCATTCATCCGGGCGGCCGGTGTACCAGTCTTCTTGAGAATGGAAACACATGGAGTTCGGAGTAGCCAATCTCACGTACAAATTGGTACGTTTCCATGAACTCTTCTTCGTCTCACCCGGAAATCCAACAATGACATCGGACGTAATAGCCAGACCAGGCAGTGCTTTTCGGATTTTATCAACCTTTGTTTATAGTAGCCAGTAGAATATTTCCGGCGCATACGGTGCAGCACACTATCTGATCCAGCCTGCAGCGGAATATGCAGATGACGGACAATTTTTTCCGATTTGTCCAGTACATCAATCACTTCATCCGTAATCTGGCTCGCCTCAATCGACGAAATGCGGATCCTCTTCAGACCATCCACTTTTGTTTCCAGTTCCTTCAGCAGCTTGGCAAAATTGTAGTCATTCATGTCTTCTCCATACCCTGCAGTATGAATACCGGTCAGCACAATTTCTTTATAGCCGGCTTCGACCAGGTTTTGCGCCTGTTCAATCACATTTTCAGGCTCCCTTGATCGCAACAGGCCTCTGGACCATGGGATGATGCAAAACGTGCAAAAGTTGTTGCACCCTTCCTGGATTTTTAAAGACGCACGCGTGCGGTCAGTAAATGCCGGCACGTCCATCTCTTCAAATACACGGTTTTTCATGATGTTGGAAACACCATTGATTGGTTCACGCGTCTTTTGGTGTTCTTCTATATAATCAATCATTTTCTTTCTGTTCTGTGTCCCGACGATGACATCAACCCCGGGAATTTCCATGATTTCGCCTGGTGAAGTCTGGGCATAGCAACCTGTTACACAAACGACAGCGTCGGGATTTTTCCGGACTGCCCGCCGGATGACCTGCCTGCTCTTTTTATCCCCCGGTATTAGTGACCGTACACGTATTGATGACATATACATCCGACTGACGGTCAAAGTCAACCCGTTCATACCCGTGTTCCTTAAACATGTTCCAAATGCCTTCTGTTTCATAATGGTTAACTTTACACCCCAGTGTATGAAAAGCAACTGTTGGCATTTATTCACACCCCATTTCTTCAAAATGATACGAGATACTTGCCAGTGCATACATAGCAGCCGTTTCCGTCCTTAAAATGCGTGGACCCAGACGAACAGGTGCAAATCCTTCCTGCTTCATCACGTTTGCCTCATTCTCAGAAAAGCCACCTTCTGGGCCAATCACAATCAGCACATGGTCCCCTGGTTTAAACCTTGCCACCGACTGAGCGAATGTTTGAAATGCATCCGTTTTTGCTTCTTCTTCGTAGGCGAACAGTTTCCTCTCAAAGCTCTGGCTCTGTTCCATTAATTCCTTGATTGCCATAGCCGGGTGAAGCTGCGGGATTTTATTGCGATGGCACTGTTCACTGGCTTCTTTTAAAATTTTGGAATACCGGGCCATTTTCTTTTCTGCCTTTTTGTCATCCCATACCACAACAGAGCGCTCTGCCTTGAGCGGAATGAATGCAGATGCCCCCAGCTCTGTTCCTTTTTGAAGGACAAGTTCAAATTTATCCCCCTTCGCCAATGCCTGGACAATGGTAACTGATACAGGGGACTCGTTTGATGTATCCATCCATTCTTTTATTTCAGCCCTGACTTCATCTGCGTTCATGCTGGTTATGGTACAAATTGCAGCCTGTCCATCCGGATGATTGCAGATAATCTCATTGCCAGTCTTTAGCCGCATGACACGTGTGACATGGTGTGCATCATCACCCGTGACATAAACTTGTTCATCTATCCAGTTTTCGGAGGGTACAAAATAACGCTGCAATTCAGGCACCACTTTCGTTATCAATCTTTTTAGCCGCAATCGATATCCAATCTTCCATTTCATTTACCTCCAAAATGCGAAACCCGGCTTCTTCCAATGCCTCCTGCACCGCTAGATGTTTTTCCTTGATAATACCCGATGTAATAAAAACACCATCCGGTTTCAGGTTGTTCCAGGCATCATCGGTAAATTGCACAATGATATCTGCTAAAATATTTGCAACAATCATGTCGGCCTTCATGTCGACTGATTTAAGCAGATTATTCTGTTTAACCGTTATCAGTTCTTGCAAACCGTTCAATTCAGCATTTATTTTCGTGCTATTCACAGCCACATCGTCCAGGTCAAAAGCATGAACTTTACTTGCTCCCAGCAATCCAGATGCAATGCTTAACACACCTGAACCACACCCAACATCGAGGACAACATCCTGTTCATTTATGTATTGTTCAATTGCACGAATACTTTGTGCGGTAGTGGGATGGGTTCCCGTCCCGAAAGCCATCCCCGGATCAAGTTCAAGAACAACTTCCTCTGCAGCAGGCTCATATCTTTCCCATGTCGGGATAATCGTTACCTTGTCAGAAATTTTAACAGGCTTATAATATTTTTTCCAGGCGGTTGCCCATTCTTCCTCATTTATTTCACTTACAGTCAATTGATTTCTGCCCAAATCAATCCCAAGCCGCTCCAATTCATTAATGGCCTTCTTCATGGCATCTACTGTTTCCCCAAGCTCACTGTTTACTGGAAGATAAGCCTTGACATGGACACCGTCTGCTGGATAATCATCGGGGTTCAGCTCATAAACCTCACCAAAATGTATCCCGCTCCTTAATCAGTTCAGCAGGATCCTCGATGACAACACCACTGGCACCTTGTTCATGTAAAATATTTGAAATTGGCTCAACCGCTTCATTTGTTGTATGGATACAAATTTCAGACCATTTCACGTTTGTTCACCCATTCCCTGATATCGTCTATACCTTTTGACGTTGTAAAAAAGCCCACGTTCAGTGGGCAATACAGAAGCTACAACGGTCTTGACGGCATACTTAGCTCTTAAATGCATTTTTGAAACGCTGGAACAATGATCCTTGCTCATCCGTCGATTCATTACCGCCAATTTCGTTAAATTCACGCAGAAGTTCTTTTTGACGGTCAGTCAGTCTGCTTGGTGTAACCACTCTGATTTGCACATGCTGATCGCCATGACCATACCCGCGCACATTGGGAGCACCTTTTCCTTTCAGTCGGAAGACTTTCCCTGTTTGCGTGCCGGCAGGTATTGTCAGCATCACTTTGCCATGAACCGTTGGCACTTCTACTTCGTCACCCAGAGCAGCCTGTGCAAACGTTATGGGCAGTTCGCAGTAGATATGATCCCCATCACGTTCATAAAACTCATGCGATCTGACTTTGATTACGACAAACAAATCTCCTGGAGGCCCACCATTGACACCTGGCTCTCCTTTACCAGAAACGCGGATCTGATGGCCTTCGTCAATCCCTTTTGGAATAGAAATATGAATCGTTTTGTTCTCTTTCACTTTACCGGAGCCACCGCATGTGGTGCATTTTTCCGGAATAATTTTTCCGCTGCCGTTACAGTGGTGGCATACACGACGGTTTACAACACGGCCGAATGGTGTGTTCTGCTCCATATTCAATTGGCCGGATCCCTTACAATGGGAACACGTTTCTGCTTTTGTTCCAGGTTTGGCACCTGAGCCATGACAGGTATCACAATTTTCTTCTTTTGGTATGTTGATATCTGTCTCTTTACCGAAGATGGCTTCTTCAAAATCCAATGTCATCGTATACTGCAAATCAGCACCTTGCTGCGGAGCATTCGGGTCGCGTCTTCTGCCGCCACCGAAGAACATATCAAATATATCTCCGAAACCGCCGAAGTCACCAAAATCCT
Source organism: Lentibacillus juripiscarius JCM 12147 (assembly GCA_001311805.1). The sequence continues at coordinate 31,190 of BBCA01000003.1, forward strand.
GTGCACCACCAAAACCACCAAAGCCTTGTCCCTGTGCTCCGGCATGGCCAATTGGTCGTATTGCGCACGTTTTTGTTCATCACTTAATACTTCATATGCCTCTTTGGCTTCCTTAAATTTATCGGCTGCGTTTTCTTCTTCACTGACATCCGGGTGATATTTTCGGGCCAGTTTACGGTACGCTTTCTTGATATCGTCTTTTGACGCATCATTTTCAACACCAAGCACTTCATAATAATCGCGCTTACTCACTTGTACATCACTCTCCCGACACTATTGCATACGTATCATCTTATCATTATTAACGTTCTGATAGCAACCAGTTACCGCTGTCTATTTGCTTAGGTTAAAAAACTTGGCTTTTACTCGGAAACCCTTATGCATTGGAGTGCAAGCTTTAGTAGCACTTACACTTCCTTAACTGCGAAAAAAGTCAAAGTCAAGAGAGCCCTGACTTTGACTTTTTCCATTTGTTTCAGTAGCTTATTACTTTTTATCTTCTTCGTCGTCAACTTCTTTATAATCAGCATCAACTACATCGTCATCAGAATTCTGGGCTTCACTTTCCTGACCCTCTGATGCTTGCTGTTCCTGCGCCATTTGCTCATACATTTAACGGAAAGCTGCTGCACCTGTTCTTGCAGTGCATCTTTCTTCTCTCTGATCTGTTCAAGGTCATCAGAGTCTATGGCTTGCTGTAAAGCTTCTTTAGCTTCTTCAGCTTTTTGTTTTTCTTCTTCTGTTACATTGTCGCCCAGATCTTTAATCGTCTTGTCCGTCGTGAAAATCAGCTGGTCAGCTTCATTGCGCAAGTCTGCTTCTTCACGGCGTTTTTTATCCTCTTCAGCGTTTTCTTCAGCTTCTTTTACCATCTCTTCAACCTCTTCTTCAGACAAGCCTGAAGATGATTTAATGGTGATTGACTGTTCTTTGTTCGTGCCTTTATCTTTTGCACTTACGTTCACAATACCATTGGCGTCAATATCAAATGATACTTCAATCTGTGGAACGCCACGTGGTGCCGGTGGTATATCCGTCAATTGGAAACGGCCCAGTGTCTTGTTGTCGGCAGCCATTTCACGCTCACCCTGCAGAACATGAATGTCAACAGCTGTCTGATTATCAGCAGCAGTGGAGAACACTTGTGAATGGCTTGTCGGAATCGTTGTGTTCCGCTCAATCAGTTTTGTCGTAACACTGCCCATTGTTTCAATCCCCAGTGATAGTGGTGTTACGTCAAGCAGTACGACATCTTTTACATCGCCCTGTAGGACACCGCCCTGAATAGCTGCACCAAGTGCGACCACTTCATCTGGATTAACACCTTTTGACGGTTCTTTGCCGATGTTTTTCTTAATGGCTTCCTGAACCGCAGGAATTCGTGTCGAACCACCGACCAGAATAACCCTATCAATATCCTTCGCTGCCATGTCTGCGTCCTGAAGCGCTTTGCGAGTTGGTCCCATCGTGCGCTCGACAAGATCTGAAGAAAGTTCCTCAAACTTAGCACGCGTAAGATTCATTTCTAAGTGCAATGGACCATTTTCACCAGCAGTGATGAACGGTAATGAAATTTGCGTTTGGCTCACACCAGAAAGTTCTTTTTTGGCTTTTTCAGCAGCATCTTTCAGGCGCTGTTTAGCCATTTTATCCTGCCCGAGGTCAATTGCGTTTTCTTTTTGAATTCCTGAACCATGTGATCGATAATGACTTCATCAAAGTCATCGCCGCCAAGACGGTTGTCGCCGGCAGTTGAGATAACTTCAAATGTGCCATCACCGATATCCAGGATGGAAACGTCAAATGTACCGCCGCCAAGGTCATAAACAAGAATTGTCTGATCCTGGTCATCCTTATCGATACCATATGCCAGTGACGCGGCGGTCGGTTCGTTGATAATACGTTCAACTTCCAGTCCGGCTATTTTACCTGCGTCTTTAGTAGCCTGACGTTCAGCATCATTAAAGTATGCAGGAACGGTGATTACTGCCTTGTCAACTGTGTCTCCAAGGTATTCTTCCGCATAAGACTTGATATGCTGCAGGATAATTGCTGAAACTTCCTGCGGTGTGTAGTCTTTGTCACCGATTGTTACTTTGTAATCGGTACCCATGTGACGTTTAATGGACTGAATGGTGTCAGGGTTTGTGATAGCCTGACGCTTGGCTACTTCACCCACCTGGCGTTCACCGTTTTTAAATGCTACAACAGATGGTGTTGTACGATTACCTTCCGGGGTTGGGATGACAACCGATTCGCCACCTTCCATCACTGCTACACAAGAGTTTGTTGTTCCTAAGTCAATTCCGATTATTTTGCCCATAATTAAATTCCTCCTTCACTGCTCATCCAACTGATTATTTATTTACTTTAACCATTGCTGGCCGGATAACACGGTCTTTCAGGTAGTAACCCTTTTGCAATTCTTCTATTACTGTTTCAGGTTCCGCTTCTTCATCTTCCTCTTGCATGACTGCATGGTGTATCGTTGGATCAAACGGTTTGCCAACCGTCTCAATTTCCTCTACACCATGATTTGCCAGGGCGTCTTTCAGCTGGCGGTACACCATAGTGATGCCTTCTGCAAAGTTTTTGGTTTCATCTGTGACTTCAACCTGCAATGCACGTTCAAAATTATCCATGACGGGCAATAACTCTTTGACAATGTCTTCTGCTTTATATTTGCGGTCAGCCTCTTTTTCCTTTTGGGTCCGCTTCTTATAATTGTCAAATTCTGCCTGGATACGGAGCACACGCTGATGCATTTCTTCTTTTTCCTGATTCGCCTTATCCAGTTCCGCCTGCAGCGGATCCGGATCTGACTCTTGTGCTTCTGTCTGATCATCCGCATCAATTACTTCGGTGATCGTTTCATCCTGTTCTTGTGACTCCTGCTGCTGTGCCTGATTCACATCATCTTGAACGGCTTTTTCTTCTTTTTGATCTGCCAATACTGCCACCTCCTGTATCAAATCGCCACGAAAGACTATATCATGTTTTTCGCTGTAAATAAATTAATAAACATAAAAGCGGATGGGAAGGCCCCATCAAGACGATAGATTTATCTTCCTATCCATCATTCATCATTTTTGTGCCACTTATACAAAACATCCGACATTTCATTTGATAATGCATTTAACAAAGCAATAACTTTTTGTATTCCATCCTGGTTGGGCCAAGTAACGCAATAGTCCCCATCTGATCGTCGTTCAAATCGTATGTTGCCGATATCAGGCTGCATTCCTTAATGGCATCTGCCTCATTCTCATGCCCAATCCTTATCTTAATACCATTCCCATCACTTTTTTAGCATGTCTGCCAATTCATCTTCTTTTTCGATCATGGAATAAACGACCGAACTTTTTCAATATCATTAAATTCCGGCTGCATCAGTATGTTGGTCTTTCCACCAAAGTACAATTTGGCCGGATTTTCCGTGAAAAACACAGCCTTCAGATAATGAAACGACTTCTCAAAGTCCGTCACATACGAACCCATAAGATTAATTACCTCTGTACCCAGTTTCTCATGGAGCCTGAAAATGGGCACGCCGTATAGTCGATTGTTTAAAATATTAACCATTTTCTCTAAATCTGATGCATTAATTTCATCCGGGACCGTAAATGACCGGTGTTCAACATGACCAGTATTGGTAATCAATATGGCTACAGCAGTATGCGGTGATAATGACACAATCTGCAGCTGCTTTAATTTCGTTTCGAACACTTCCGGACCCAGGATAATCGATGTATAGTTTGTAATCTCGGACAGTATCTCGGCAGAACTCTGGACAATCTGTTCAAATTCGAACAGACCTTCCTGCATAACATTTTCGACTATTTTAATGTTGCTCATTGTTTCCTTAGGCGACACCAAATGATCGACATAATACCGATAACCTTTTTCAGATGGGATGCGGCCGGATGACGAATGGGTTTTTCAAGAAATCCCATATCTTCCAAATCGGCCATTTCATTCCGTACGGTTGCCGGACTGTACGTGATATTCTCTTTCTTGGCAATAGAACGTGATCCTATCGGCTGTGCCGTTTCGATGAAATCATCAATAATTACTTGCAGAATCAGCAATTGTCTTTCCGTTAGCATGATGACCACCTCTGTTAGCACTCTTCGCTAACGAGTGCTAATGCTATTAATAAATTATCAGATCGGTAATTTGTTGTCAACGCACACGATTCAGATCATTTTCTTCCAACAAAATCGCTCAAAACCTCGTTCCCGAATAAAACACCCTGATCAGTCAGACGAATATTCTTTTCTTCATCAACTATCCAGCCTTTTGTTTTAGCGTATGGATAACATTGCCATACAACTTCTCATAAGGAAACCCGAATTTTTTAATAAAACTCTCCCTGTTTATTCCATCCATTTTTCTGAGTCCCAAAAACATTTCCTCTTCAATCATTTCCCGTTCGCCTAATTCCTCTGTATGCAAAATTGGTCTGCCATTCTCCATCGCCTGCTTCACATACGCCGGAAGCGGCCGAATATTACCTGTGCGTACACCCGGAAGATACCCGTGCGCCCCTGCTCCAAAACCATAATAATGGTCATTATTCCAGTATGTCAGGTTGTGCTGGCTTTCAAAACCGGGCATGGCAAAATTGCTTATTTCATACTGATTCAGGCCATTGCTGCGCATCGTGTTTTTCAGCAGTTCATACATTCGTACTTCCTCTTCCTGTGGAGGTCTATGCAGTTTTCCTTTTTATACCGCTGATAAAAGATCGTTTTCGGTTCAATTTGCAGCGCATATGCTGAATAATGCGGGAGCCCGAAAGCAATAGCCTCCTCCAAAGTGTGCTGGAAATGTTCTACCGTCTGGTTTGGCAGGGCATAAATAAGATCAAGACTGATATTATAAAAACCATTCCGCTGCAGCAGATCGACTGTTCGGTAAACATCCTTCACCTGATGAAGCCGCCCCAGCTGCTCCAGCATCGCATCATCGAACACTTGTACGCCAAGCGAAATCCTATTCACGCCAAAACTGTTGAGCAGTTTTATTTTTCTTCATCAAAGTCACCAGGATTAGCTTCAATCGAGAATTCCAGGCAATTGTCAATATCAAACTTTGAATCGATCAGCTGCATAAGTGACTGCAGTTGGCCCATATTCAGAGCTGTCGGTGTGCCACCACCGATAAAATTGTGTTCACCCGGTTTTTTCACCGTCAATGGCTGTGTTTATTTCCTGTTTAAGTGCATCTATATAGTCATCCGCCGATTGTTCATTATAGAAAAACTTCGTAAAATCACAATAATGGCATATCTGCTGACAAAACGGGATATGGATGTAAACGGATTGTGCTTTCATTGTTCGCTCCTATACGAAGAAAAGGGATAACCCCTGCCACCCGGCAAAAGTTTTCCCCATCCTGCAAATTAGTTAATCATCATTCATTTCTAATACGGCCATGAAGGCCTCTTGCGGCACTTCAACAGACCCGACCATTTTCATTCGCTTTTTGCCTTCTTTTTGTTTTTCCAGCAGTTTTCGTTTTCGTGAAACGTCCCCACCATAGCATTTGGATAACACATTCTTTTTCATAGCTTTAATGGTTGACCGGGCAACAATCTTATTCCCGATTGCCGCCTGGACCGGCACTTCAAACTGCTGTCTTGGGATCAGATCCTTCAGTTTGTCAACAATATGCTTTCCCCGCTCGTATGCGAAGTCACGGTGTACAATGAACGACAGTGCGTCAATAGTGTCCCCATTCAGCAAAATATCCATCTTAACAAGGTTGGACGGGCGATACCCGATCAAATCATAGTCAAAAGAAGCATAACCTTTTGTTTGTGATTTCAGCTGATCAAAGAAATCATACACAATTTCAGATAGCGGAATGTGGTAGATAATATTGACGCGGACTTCATCGAGATACTCCATATTAACAAATTCGCCGCGTTTTTTCTGCGCAATCTCCATGACAGCCCCAACAAAGTCATTCGGCACCATAATCGTCGCTTTAACAAAAGGCTCGCGGACTTCGTTGATAATTTGCGGATCCGGCATTACGGACGGATTGTCAACTTCTACTGTCTCATCGTCTGTTTTCTCAACTTCATAAATAACTGATGGTGCTGTTGTAATCAGACTAATATTAAACTCCCGTTCGATCCGTTCCTGGATGATTTCCATATGCAGCAGTCCCAAAAACCGCACCGGAAGCCAAAGCCCAGTGCCTGTGAACTCTCCGCTTCGTACTGTAGGGAAGAATCGTTCAGCTCCAGCCGTTCCAATGCTTCACGCAAATCGTTATACTGATTGGGATTAACTGGGAAAAGTCCACAGAAGACCATTGGGTTCAAACGTTTATAGCCCGGCAGTGGTTCTTCTGCCGGGTTTTTGGAAAGGGTAATTGTATCCCCGACACGGGTATCACTGACATTTTTGATGGATGCTGTCAAATAGCCGACATCGCCAACGGTCAGCTCATCCCTTGGCACCGGATTTGGTGCAAAAACACCAATTTCGTTAATTTCGAATTCCTTTCCATTCGCCATCAGCTTGATTTTGTCACCAACTTTGACGGAACCTTCCTTAACACAAATATAAGCTATCGCACCGCGGTATGGATCATACAGGGAATCAAATATAAGTGCTTTAAGCGGATCTTCAGGATTTCCGTATGGTGCTGGTATGTCTGAAACAATCCGTTCAAGAATTTCATCCACTCCGATATCATCTTTTGCCGAAGCTAGAATCACGTCATCTTTATCAATGCCAACCACGTCTTCCAGCTCCTGAGCTACCCGTTCAGTATCGGCATTTGGCAGATCAATTTTGTTAATAACCGGAATGATCTCCAGGTCATTATCAAGGGCAAGATAAACATTTTGCCAGTGTCTGCGCCTCAATCCCCTGTGCAGCATCCACAACTAAATAGCACCCTCACATGCGGCAAGACTCCTGGAAACTTCATATGTAAAATCCACATGCCCGGGTGTGTCAATCAAATGGAACAAATAATCCTCTTTTGTTTATTCGTATAGTTTAGTCGTACTGCATTCAGTTTTATGGTAATTCCCCGTTCACGCTCAAGTTCCATCCCATCCAGGAATTGTTCTTTCATCTCTCGCTGCGTTAATGCCTTTGTCTTCTCCAGGATGCGATCCGCAAGTGTTGACTTGCCGTGATCGATATGCGCTATAATCGAAAAATTACGTACGTTTGCCTGCTTCCTCACCATAAATGATGTCCACTCCTACATGTCTTCTACCGAATAGTCTCCGGTAAAAGGCCAATTTTCAACGTTCGTGACTAGGATTGATTATAGCAATTGCACAGAAGACATTCAAGAATGAAAGCATGTCCGATATTCGAGCGATGTCAGAAAAACACCTGAGCTAGCTGATATGCCACACGTACAACCAGCTCATAAGCCCCCGTGACACCAGCTTCCAAAAAAGATGCAGCTTTCAGAATGAAATGGTTCGATGCTGCAGGTTCCGCTGCCGCTGCATCAGCCACTTGATCATTATTCTGTTCCTTCACTTTAGTTACTTTTATTTTTTCTTTGTCCGGGTCTTGTTCATCGCTTGATTCCGTTTGCTCAAAATCATCTTTCTTATTATTTGTCGTGTCAGCCTGGTGCCCATCACGGTCCATCCCTACAACCATACCTGTCAAAAAGAACAACGCCAGTAATAAAAGAACAACAAGGGAACGCACCATTCTTCCCTCCTTCATTTTTATGCCTGTTATGGAATCTATGAATGATGCTTTTAAAATAGAACCAAATTCTTTTCAATCTATTCACCGTGATAGAGCTGACAGAACTGTTACCGTGTGTATGATGCAGAATTTTCCACTGTCACTCGATCATGCAGGGCGGCATTTAAACCTGTTGCAAGCAGTACAGCCATATCCTTCATAAACCCATCCACTTCTTTTGGTGTTACCATTAGATTGTATCCCAGCGGTGTAAGGACTTCTTTAATCAATGACTTTTTCTCTTCCTCTGATAAACTCCCTACCATTCCAAGAAATGATTTGCGCTTTTCTTCATCCGGCAGGTCCTCCTCAGACAAGTCCTTACCGCCAAATGATAATCCAGCAGGTGTCAACGATTTGGAAGGTTTGTCTTTCTCACGCCACTCTCTTCCTAAATGCTTTAACATGAAATCGATGGTATCACTTGTAATTGTCACTGCGTCAACGACTGTGGGACAACCTACGGCAAAGACCGGTACGCCCAGTGTATCTTCACTAAGCTCTTTGCGCTTATTGCCGACACCTGAACCAGGATGGATGCCAGCATCCGAAATTTGGATGGTTTCGTTGACTCGTTCAACAGACCTTGAGGCAAGCGCATCAATGGCGATGACAAAATCAGGCTGGAATTTTTCAACAATCCCGAAGATAATATTACTTGTCTCAATGCCCGTCACCCCCATCACTCCAGGTGTAACGGCCGCTACCGGACGATAGCCTTCTGAAACAGATTCATGCTCCAGTTCAAATAAGTGGCTTGTTACCAGCACTTTTTCGATAGACATTGGTCCTAACGCATCTGGCGTTACATTCCAGTTTCCAAGCCCCACAATCAATCCGGTACCATCTTCCGGAACCTTATTCTTATTCAGCAATTCTCCCAATTCCTTGCCAAAAACCTCAGCTGCTGCTTTTTGACTGGCTGTGTCCTGGTTCTTTACACCGTCAGCATAGATGGTGATATAGGAACCCTGTTTTTACCAAGTCGTTCCTCTCCCTCCGCATCAATGTCAACATAGGTTATAGCAATGTCCCCTTCCTGCTTTTCTTTGACGGTTACGCCTTGCACATCATTTTTTCCTCGTCTTCCTCTTTTTCAACAATCATATCTTTTGCTTCAACTGCAAGATCTGTCCGGACATCAAACTGTTTATCCTCGTCTCTCATTCCAATCCTCCCTTTCCGGTAAATGAGTCCATTCTATAGACTGTACGATTTCTGTCCAAAACATACAGAGCAGCGGGCAAAGCTATTGAAAAGGTCGTAAACGTCTGATACAATTACGTTTGCTGCACTAGATGAAGTAATATTCCAGTGACGTAATCCACTTATGGCAACGGAGGTGAAACAATTGGCTAACATCAAATCAGCAATTAAACGTGTCGGCGTGAACCAGAAGAAGCGCGTTGAGAATACAAACTTCAAAACGGAAATGCGCACACGGATCAAGGATTTGGAGAAATTAATTGAGGCGAAAGAGACAGATAAAGCAAAAGCTGCACTGCCTGTAACGTTCCAAAAATCGACAAAGCCGTACAAAAAGGCGGCGTCCACAAAAATAACGGCAACCGGCAAAAAGTCCCGCTTGGCCAAAATGGTCAATGAGCTGGGCGCTTAATGCAAACACATACAAAGAATTAAAAACGATCCCATTCAAGGATCGTTTTTTACGTTCGTTATCATGTCGCAGTGGCGATGTTTATGTCTACTGGACCAGCTCATGGAGCAGCAATTCGAAGGCAAGCCCTTTCTCCATACCGCCCCGCTTAATGGCGTGATCCGTCTCAGCCAATTTATCCATTATTTCCTGCAGACGGTCTGTTGTAAATTTCTTTTCCCGCTGCATGGCCATTTTAATAACATACGGATGCACCCCGACCTGCTTTCGCATCTGAGATTGGCTATATCCTTTCTTGTTCAGCAATTTCACACGCAAGATGGTGCGGAATTGGAAAGCGAGCAGTGCCACAAGACCAATTGGTTCTTCCTTCATTTTTCGAGATCTTTATAAATGGAAATGGCTTTATGCAGATCCCGGTCAATCACTGCATCAACTAGACGTAACGATGAGCTATTTCCGGAGTGGGCAACCAGTTTTTCGGCAATTTCCCTGGTAACCGTGCCATTTTCCCCAACATATAGCTTGAGCTTGTACAGTTCGTTCCGCAGCTGATGCAAATTAGCGGTCAACTCAGATTCCAGCAACTCATAAACATCGTCCTGGATTGTTATCTTCATACTGCCGGCGAGATTGGTGATCCAGCTCCGCAGCTCATACTCCCGAATCGGATTGCATTCTGCGGCAACACCATTCTGTTTCAGAAGCTTTGTGACTTTTTTCCGTTCATCAATCTTTTCATACGGTGCTGTGAATATGATGATGGAATAGTCGACGGGCTGGCTAAGATAGCGGCTTAAGGTGTCAAGGTCATGATCAAACGGCAGCTTATCCGGTTTAGTTTTTAAAAAGCCCGGATTATTGGCGATGATTAATTTTTTTCCTCCGAACAGGGGATATGTTTCCGCATCTGTAATCACTTCCTGCACAGGTGTTTCCTCCAGGTCATATACAGACAAATGCTCACTTGGATCTGCATCATCAGGCAGTACGGCTTTTTATGTACGCTGTTATTTTCTGTATGAAATACGATTCTGTTCCATATAATAAATATACTGGTGCAATCTGTTTTTTCTTTACTTGCTGCAGCACGTCCATATACGTCATACGATTCACTCCATACTGTAATCGTAAAACGGATCCTGCTGAAAGGCAAGCATTTTAATTATATCCCGCCATGGGAATCAGATGGCGGGATAATCATGTGAAAATGGGGCAGGAGGGAACTGCAATGAATGAACTGAATTCCCTCCGCAATCTATATGAACGTTTAAACTTCAGCCTAGGAACTGAATTTTAAACGGGGGTTTGTTACTTATAGGTTTAACGTTTTACGGCCAAAAGTATAGTTGTTAAGTCTTTCTAGTGATGGCAATTAATTTTTGTGACATTTGCGGTCAAAAAGTGGATTTTTTATGTATTTATTTTATACTGGTAACTGTATAGGAGGGGTAGATGTGAACGAATTTGAAAAGGACCCGCAATCAAAAAATAATGATGTAGTCGATTCCATTAAAGGCTTTAGCTTTTCGTTTATTTTCTTTGTCCTGATTTTTGCAATTGGTGTTTTATTCAACGTTGTAGGTTCGTGATTTGAATTGGATACCTATTCCTATCTCCGGAACGTACATTAGGAGATCATGACTTATTACAACGGGCTAACCCGTTCATCCGGAAAAAGAGACTGCTTACCCGCAGTCTCTTTTCTTATAACGTCAGAAATCATAAATTATGGATGACCTTATAAGAAATACTCCGGCACTTGCTATAAAACAAGGCTAGGCCCCCAGTCTTTCTAATGCCACTCATAGCCTATGGCAAATAGGTGGAAAATGTGCCTCTTCTTCCTCTGAATGGTACTGTACTGCCCCCTGTTCATCTGTGCGAAAAACCATTACATCCTCTTCCGCCAGTGAACGGAGCACCTGCTCGTGGGGATGGCCGTACATGTTGTTCTCCCCCACGGAAATAAGCCCATAGGCAGGCTTAATCTTCTGAAGAAAAGCAGGATCTGACGACGTATCACTTCCATGATGAGCGACTTTGAGTACATCAGCATTTAACCCAGAGTAGTTGCTGATTATGTTTTTTCTATACCGTCGTCGACATCACCAGTAAACAGCCATGTTTTCCCGCCAAATTCTGCATAAAGAACGAGTGAATTTTCGTTTGGTGTCCCATGATCGGTATTTGGCGACAGCACTTTGAATACCTGATCCCCGACCGTCAGAGCATCACCAGAACCCGCCCGGACAATTTCCGCACCAGCATCTGTTATTGTGTCGAACACAGATCTCCTGAATGTATAATATGGACTCACAATTACATGGTGAACCGGCAGATCTTCTGCTATGAATGGAAGGCTCCCCATATGATCCAAATCTCCATGTGAAATGAAAATAGCATCAATTTCATTAATCCCCTGTGACAGCAAATACGGTCTGATAATTTGTTTATAAACACCTTCAGATGGCTTGTCTGTGTCAAAACTCAGCTTTGCTCCTGCATCAATGAGAATAACACTTTCACGATAGGGAAGTTCCACAACAATCGCATCCCCCTGTCCAATATCAAGCATGGTCACTTTTCCGTCGGGGGATAAATATGGCCTGATGACAATCATAAATAGGAGCAGTACGAGACTGCATCCCCAGATGAAAGCCTCTTTCCGTCTTTCTGCTTCGACTTTCATCATGAATGTGACGAAAATAATGTAATACAAGGCAACACTTGCCAACGGAAACGCTCCGATGACGAGAGGTTCATGTGCCACTTGATCAATAAATTGAATGAATAGAATGAACAGGTTATGGATACGAACGAACAGGACTTCCAATAACGGAAGAAGGAAACCTGCAGCAGGAGCAAGGAGCAGGATAGCGAACATAAGTGGAATAACAAACAGTGTAAAGTAAGGAACGACGACCACATTGAATAGAATGGACAGGGGCTGAAATGTAAAAAATACGTCACTTGAAGCGGGAGAATCATCATCTGGGAGATAAAGCTGATTTTCAGGATGGAGAAAAATGAGCTACTCGTCTGTAGAAGCCAGTCCTTTGACAAAAGCAGGCCAAACGTCACACAGAAGGATAATTGAAAGCCTACCTGATAAACGATATACCGATCAAGGCAAATCAGCACAATAAAACAATGCTAAGCACATCCAGCGCACTGCATTTCCATTTCAGCTTTCCAGCGGCTATAAACAAAACAACCATTGCACTTGCCCGCCAGACAGATGGTTCACCGCCGGCAAGCAGCGCATAAACCGGCAAAAAATCATTACAGACCATTGCGCCTTATGTTTCGTCACTCCAGCGTATTTAACGAGAAAAAGATAAATAAACCCGACGACCAGCCCAACGTGCAAACCGGAGATGGCCAGGAGATGGGTTAAATTCCAGCGCTGGAAAATCTGTTTAGTGTCATCACTAATCTGTGAATCATCTCCAAGCACAAGCGCATTCAGCCATGCCGCCGTCTGTGGACTTACTTTTGGCGTACGTAATCGATCAAATCAGAACGCAGCTGATACAGATGCTGCATGGACGATGACCCAGTACACGTGGCAGCTTCAGGCGAATTAAGCACGATCTGATAATGTATTCCCTGTGAAGCCAGATAATGACGAAAATCAAACTGCCCCGGGTTTTGCCGGGTTCAGGCAGCTCAGGGGTTCCATCAATCCGGCAGGAAGCACCGTGTTTCAAATGCAGACCTTCTCGCTTTTCCCCAAAATAAGTGACGAGAAAGTCAATGCCGGTAAGATCATCCGTCAAAGTGAATTCGATTTTTGCTTCGCTTTCATGCACGGGACTTGTTACCAGTCCCGTAATTGTCTGATTACCGTTGTAGGGAATATCTGGTGCGGGGGTTTCCAGACTGGGAAGGTAAAATAATGAAAAAAGTGTTGCGGCCAGGGAAACAATAATGGGCAGTTTCCCCAGCCTTTTGCGAACATATAACCAGGCTGTCCAGCAGAAGAATAGCCCAATCAGCCACCCTTGATTAAGCGTAATGGCCAGAAAGCTGGTTACCATGCCCAGGGCGGGGAGATGCCAATATCCGCGCATCAGGCGCACCTATAACCGGAAAAGGGATTCAGCCTCAGTTTGTAAGGCCTGGAACTTTTCCTGGTTCGTTGTCTGCCTTTCAAGTTCTGCCAGAAGCCGCTTAACATAGGCATCCTTGTCCTGATAATTCGCATCAATCGACAGCTCTGTCAATTCCACTTTCTTTGTTTCCACGCCGGCATCTTCGAATAAGGAAAGTGCATATGGATGATTTTTATAATCCGTGGCGTAATATACCGCCTTCATCCCACTTTGAATAATCTGCTTGCAGCACTGCAGGCATGGAAAATGTGTTACATACATTTCTGCACCGTCCGTTGGCACGCCGAATTTGGCACATTGCAGCAGCGCATTCGCCTCCGCATGGATGGTGCGGACACAATGGCCATCCATGATATAGCAGCCTTCATCAATACAATGAACGCCCCCCGGAGACACTACCATTGTACCCACCTGCAATGATGCGCTTATCCCTGACGATAGTAGCCCCGACCATTAGCCTGGTACAGGTGCTGCGCATGGCCAGCAAATGACTTTGTGCCATAAAATATTGATCCCACGGAATTCGCTTCATATATCATTACCCACCTTTACTTCATTAGTTCAGTTTACATCCGCTGTTTTTAATGCGTCAACTACGGTATCTGAATATCTTCCTTCATTGCTTCGAGTGTTTTCTCACCGATACCGGAAATGTCGAGCAGGTCTTCTGCGGTTTTAAACAATCCGTTCTCCTCACGGTATTGAATAATTGCCTGTGCTTTCGATGGCCCAATTCCATTTAATTCTTCTATCGCGGCCTGGTCTGCATAATTAATCCGCACTTTCTCCGTTCCTGACCCAGATGCTGCTGAAGATGGGTTTGTGTTTTCCGCATCATCCGGCACCATAATGACCATCTCATCCTGGACTTTTTGAGCCAGATTAACGGTTGTCTGGTCAGCATTTTCGTAAATCCGCCGGCCATTTGAATCACATCATGGACACGGGCATCCGTTTTGGCTTCGTAAACACCCGGCTCGGTAACTTCCCCTTTCACATCGACCATCACTTTAGTGGGCGCATCAATTGTACCAGTGTCACCGGGGGCCTCTGTCTCCTTCGCCGAATCAGCAGCATCAGGATCCTTTTCAACAGCAGCATGGTTGGAATCATTGTTATTCCAGAATATAAAGATGCCAGCAATCACAACAAGAATAATAGGGAATCCATATTTTTTCAGAGGATGAAGCAAGAGGCGTCACTTCCTTTGGAGAATTTTAGCGTACTGGAGAATGAGGGGGACTTTTTCATTCATATAACCTATTCGACATTCCTCCGCAAAATCCTTTTTATTTATTGGTTTTTTTCTAAACTGTTGATTTTTGCGTCACTCTAAAGAATGAAACCCTACTTAACAATTCCTATAAATTGCGACATAACTCTAGCATGACCTCCTCTCATCCTATATAATATGAGCGCTAGTCCAACGCTGCGGAAAAATACTCGCTTTCACCACTCCGGGTACAAGCGCGACATCTACTTAAGCTTCCTTTGGGCGCATTCGCAGTGTCTTCTTTGCCATGGGGAACGCCTCAGCCGGCTGAAGCCGTGCCCGCGGAAAGCAAAGTATTCTGCCGGAGCGAATTCAAGCACTCATCAATCATTAGAACGAAAGAAAGTGTCACGAAAAGAATTTTCAGTGTGTCACAGTTTATATTAACTGCAATGGCTAAACAACAAGGTTGCGAAAAGGTCCATCATTTAAAAAAACGGCCAGAGAAATTTATTCCTCCGGCCGTTTTACAGCAGTGATAAATAGTCGTTCAGCATTTTCTCCGATAGCATTGTTTTCTACAGAAAAATCACTTGCTACGTGCTGGATCGCAAACCCCGTTTCATTCAGCAGCTGTTTATAAAAACCGATTGGATATGTCCGCTGGTGATGATACTCGTCAAACCGGGTATAGCGACCACTGATATTGTCCCGGGCAAAGAACGTCAGGTCATGGTGCATGTCACCTTCCTGGTCACCTTCTGCACAAAACCATATGTAAGCGACCTCATCATCGACATCGGCAAACGTCTGGTTCATATAGTGCTCATGCACGTGCTGCAAGGAATGCACGTCAAAATGAACAGGCCCCCCGGTTTTAGTGAAGCTGCAACACACTGAAAAACAATCCGAAGCTCATCCTCTTCTATTATGTAATTCATAACATCACAATAACTGACAGCCGCATCGTATCCATGCAACCCTTCAAGCATCTGCAAATCCTGCTGAATGAATTGCACCGGAAGCTTTTCCGTTTCCGCCCGTTCTTGCGCGACTGCCAGCATATCACTGGAATAATCAACCCCAGTCATTTTATAGCCCGCCCTGGCAAGGCGTGTGGTGATCTGACCGGTCCCACAGCCTAAATCAATTATAGACGAAACCGGTTTTCCAGCTTGTGCAATCATGGCTTCGGTAAATGATTTCCATTCATCATATGGGGCCTCTGCCATCAGCACATCATAATAATAAGCCATCTGCTCATAACTCATGATCATTTCCCGCTGACTCTATAGGAAGATTAATTCGTTCCGCATCGCCCCATAACCGTTCCAGATTATAATACAATCGTTCATCCTTATGGAATACATGACAAACAACATCATCCAGGTCAACCAGAATCCACCGAGCCTGTTCAAACCCTTCCATCCGTTTAATGGTCATGTCCATTTCTTCCATGGTTTCTTTAATGGCTCTTGCAATTGCCTGAACCTGTCGTTCATTATTGCCATGACAAATAAGAAAATAATCCGCTACGAGTGATACTTCCTGCATGTCTAAAGCTGCAATATCTTTCGCCTGCTTATCATCACATGCGTGTGCAATCTGTTCAATAATTTTTACTATTCATGAATTGTCATTACCTCCAGCATTAAGACGTTTCGTTAAATCATTGTACGCATAAAACGTATCAGGATAAACAGTAGCGTGTTTGTCAACAAGAAACTGTATCGTATTTCTGAGCGCCATCCAAGCTGCACGGTGTAAATTTGTTTCCGCTGTTTCTCTCACTTCATCGACACCCGAAATGATCTTCCCGGCTCAATATAGTCAGCAACAAAATAATCATTTCCATCTTGCTCATACTGGCTCTTCCTGTTGTATGATAATGAATCGCATTTTGAATGTCTGTATCCATTACCCCGTGCCGCCGTTTCACCAGAACGGATGCTGCAGGCCCGTGCCATAATTCGTGGTGGTAGTCCAGCAAATCGTCGGACAAGTCGCTTTCGCTAATAATCTGCTGCATATCTTCAAGCGGAAAATACTTAGCATAATCATGCAGAATGGCTGCCAATTCCACTTTTTCCAAAGAACCGCCATATTTTTCTGCCAATCGGACAGCAGTATCGGCAACTCGCAATGTGTGTTCGAATCGTTCCTGCTTGAGATGCGGCTTTACAATTTGGATAGCTTCATCTTTCTTCATACAAATGGTTCTCCTTTATATAAGTCTCAACACCCGCCGGAACCAAATACTTAATGGATCTTCCACTGGCAAGCCGGTTTTTATATCTGTTGACGAAATGTCAATGAGCGGGATATCCACTTCTATAATTGGATACGTGGTTTCCAGCTCAAAACCGTTTCGTTTCACTCCTACAAACCGCACCATATCCATAAGCTCGTCAATATGTTTCCAGTGCGGCAAATACTCCACCATATCGGCACCTATTACAAAGTAAAAACGAACTTCCGGGTGTTTGTCTGTCAGCAATTTTATTGTATCATACGTATAGGACTTACCTGAGCGATCCAATTCAACGTCTCCACGCTAAAAGAAGGATTAGCGTTGATGGCGCTGCTGACCATATTGACACGATCATCGGCGTCAGCTGCTGCTGTATGTTTGTGCGGCGGTTCCTGTGATGGCATGAGCCATACTTCGTCAAGCTCTAGTTCCGCACGGACTTCCTCAGCGACAATCAAATGGCCTATATGCGGCGGATCGAATGTACCGCCCAATATTCCAACATGTTTCATGACTGACTCCTTTACGGAAGCTGAATTTGTTTGTTTTCCATTGATTCTTTATAAAGTACAATATTATTTCCAATTATCTGGACAACCTCAGCGCCAGTACCGGCCTCAAGTTTCTCAGCAACTGTATGCTTATCTTCCAGACAATTCTGCAGAATACTCACTTTCAAAAGTTCCCGTTTCTCGAGTGCGTCACCAATTTGATGGATCATATTGTCATTCACACCTGTTTTACCTACTTGAAAAATTGGTTTTTCATGATGTGCCATCGAACGCAGTTGGCGTTTTTGTTTTCCTGTCAGCATATTATCTTCCTTCCAGTACGTTTTTAGCTGCTGTTCCATATCGCAAATTGGAACCTTTTCCGATGTCCATAGTTGAAAAGCATATTGTGCTTGGTATAACAGCATGGTGTGACCATAGTGAATCGATGCCCCTCTCCGGCGTGCCTCCTGTAACAGACTGGTGGTGAGTGGCTGATAAATAATGTCACTGACAATACTGTCCGCATCCAAGTGCTCCAGTGAAATGATTTGTTCCTCGGCATTTGGTTTCATGCCAACGGCGGTTGTCTGGACAATCAGACTGTAATGTCCAAGCGATTCTCCGGCCTCGTGCAACCCTAAAACCGCAGTTTGGACACCACCATTACCTGATTGAGCAATTGCCTCAGCACTGGATGGTGTCCGGTTGGCTATATCAATACGCGAAAACCCTTCAGCGGCCAATGCCTGATAAATTCCCCGTGCAGCCCCGCCTGCCCCCAGTATTAAAATCCTGTTTGAGGTATCCCTGAAAACAGATGGGTATTTCTCTTTCAGACCACGTACATAGCCAGTCCCATCAGTGTTATACCCTATCCATTTTCCATTGTTGCTGACAACCGTGTTAACAGCACCTGTCATTTCCGCCTTCCAATCAAGCTCATCCAGATAGGGAATGATCTGCTGTTTATACGGAACTGTCACGTTAAGCCCGTTAATCTCACTTGTTTTCAGATGCTCCAATTTCTTTTCAAATGAATCTTCTGGACTGATTTCGAACAATGAATATTGTCCGTCTGTCCCCGCTTTTTCGAGAAAGCGGTTATGAATCCACGGTGACAGGGAGTGCTGAATGGGATAACCGATGAGACCAAGTTTTAGGCGCATATGGGAACCTCCTACGTAAATGAATTTCTGACGGATACACGGACGCCTTTCGGACTATGCGCGGACACGGTCAAATTGCTGCCGGGCACCGTAACCCAACCTAGTCCGGGAAATACAATATCATTTTTTCGCTATCCAGCCGGAATGAATGGTCATCCATTTCCGGCAGAATCCTAAGTGTATCCTCATCAGGCGGTGATAAAAGCTCCCCCTGATGCTCTCTGAACAGATCGTCCGCTTTTTGCAGCTTCGTCCGATGTATCGCCAGTTCATTTGCGAAATAGCAAATAAACGATTGACGTTCCCCCTTCAGGAAGTCGAGCCGTGCTAATCCGCCAATAAAAGAGTCTGCTGGCTGTTCAGCTGATAAACCCTCGGCTTAATTTCTTTTTTTTGGTGTAATCACTTTCAAATCGTTTTCGGAAACATAGTGCGCCATTTGCTTTTATTGACAATGCCCGGTGTATCAATAAAAGCTGACGCATCATCAAGCGGAATTTCAATAAAACCAAGTGTTGTACCAGGGAAATAGGAGGTGGTAATCACATTCTCCGTACCAGTTGTCTGCTCAATCAGTTTATTGATAAACGTCGATTTCCCTACATTTGTCGTCCCTACGATGTATACGTCTTGCTGATTTCTCCAGCGATCAATGGCTTCCGTTAAATCGGACAGCCCATGCCCTTTTACGGAGGAAATCAAATAAACGTCTTTAACGGTAATTCCTGCTTTTTTCGCTTCCGACCGGAGCCATTGGGTAAGCTTTCTCCGGTTCGTCGATTTCGGAAGCAGATCCATTTTATTCCCAACGAGAATCACCGGCTTGTCGCCAATGATCCGCGGCAAGCTCTTAATAATAGTCCCTTCCGCATCAAAAATATCAATTAGATGAACAACCAATCCTTCTTTGTCCCTAATTTGACTCACCATTCCAAAAAGTCATCATCAGACATAGACACGTCCTGTATATCATTGTAATGCTTCAGACGGAAACAGCGCTGACATAAGACAGTATCCCTGTCAAGCGCGCTTTCCGGTGTATAGCCAGCCTGATCCGCCTCCGTTGTCTGGATAGGAATTCCACAGCCCTGACAATTGATTTTTCCATATTTACTCCTCCCAGCTTATCTTACCCTTCCTGCGCATAAAACTTAAAATTCGCCGTTCAATTTTCCGGTTTATCCGGGTGACTTTTCCATCCGTCTGTACAATTGGCACTACCAGAATTGTATAAAACCCTGCCATATTGCCGCCAAGAATGTCTGTTAGAATCTGGTCACCAACAACGACAATTTCTTCTTTCTTTAATTTCATCTCCTTTGCAGCACGTTTGAATGCGTGGCTCAGTGGCTTTCTTGCACTGAAAACAAATGGCGTATCAAGCGGTTCGGAAAAAAGCTTCACCCGTTCCATTTTATTATTGGAGATAATCGTTACTTTTATATTATGTTCATTCATTATCCTGAACCATTCCATTATTTCAGGTGTCGCATCCTTTACATCCCATGCGACAAGCGTGTTATCCAAATCGGTAATGATCCCTTTTATCCCCTTTTGCTGCAAGTCGGCCGGATGAATATCAAAAACACTTTTTACATGCTGATTCGGCAAAAACAATTTAAACAACCCGTCACACCTCTTACTGCTACTATTTCGATTGTATTATTCCCTTTTGCAATACGTTCAACCATACGTTAATTTTAATAGAATATACAGCATTTGCCTATTATAACGTAAACCAGTACCAACTTTCCACATTGAAAACAAACATATTGGAGCAAATCCATACTGTTTTTTTCTGCTCTATGAATAGTATGCCAGAAACCGTTCGACAATTTCAGGCATAATTCGATATGTGGATAACTCAGTGCACATAGTCCACAGCGAAATATCAACATTTTCGCTCGTTTTATTATCCTGTGCACAGGTTATCTACAAACGAATGTGGATAACAGAATGCTTGTTCCGGCTACTATTTCATGGTAAATTATTAAATATCATCAAGTTATGCAGCAAGCGTTGAAAAAGTTAGGAGGGCTATATTCATGGAATATTTGTCAGATGAGCTGCTGCTGGAATCCTATTATAAAGCAAATGAATTAAACTTAAGCCCCGACTTTATATACCTTATTGAAAAAGAAATCAGCAGAAGGAGTTTAACGCACAAAATCAAATCACATAGCTGACCAATATCGCCATCACCCCCCTTGTCATCAAATTGACAAGGTTTTATTTTCTGTAACACGGGATTGTGATAAGCTGACCATGATAATATCAAAACCCTGGCACAAACTACTTAAAAAATAGAAATATTGCCTTTCATACTTAGAGGAGGACTTTAACCAGATGCTTTACATAGTACTTATTCCACTTCTGCTTGCCTGTATCATCCCTTTCATCAGCAAAATGAAACATAAACTGCATACAGGAATTCCTGTACTTCTGATTCCGGCAGCAGTTTTTCTCTACTTTATCCGTTTTATCGGAACAGGTTTTGAACCTGTCCGGCAATCATATGACTGGATTCCGTCACTCGGCATTAATTTTGATTTCTACCTGGACGGCCTGAGTCTCTTATTTGTATTGCTGATTAGCGGAATCGGTACTCTGGTAGTTCTGTATTCCATTTATTATCTTGACAGAAATGAACGTTTGGGACATTTTTACGTTTACTTACTGATGTTTATGTCAGCTATGCTTGGCGTCGTGCTTTCCGATAACATTTTTGTGCTATATACGTTTTGGGAATTGACATCCATTTCTTCCTTTTTGCTGATTGGCTATTGGCATTTTAAGGAAAAGTCCAGATACGGTGCACTAAAATCCATGCTTATCACCATTTTGGCGGTTTAAGCATGTTCGGCGGATTTATTCTGTTATCCGTTATGACAGGGACATCGAGTATCCAGATCATGATCAGTAATTCTGAAGTCATCATGAACAGTCCATACATGCCGCTTGCCCTCGGATTTATTTTATTGGGGGCATTCACCAAATCGGCCCAATTTCCGTTCCATATCTGGCTGCCTGATGCAATGGAAGCACCGACACCTGTCAGTGCTTACTTGCACTCAGCAACCATGGTAAAGGCTGGACTGTTTCTGGTGGCGCGATTCTCACCGATTTTCGCTGATTATGAATGGTTCTTTATCATTGTAAGCATCGCCGGCATCATCACATTATGCTGGGGATCCTACATGGCCGTTCACCAGACAGACCTGAAAGCTATTTTAGCCTTTTCAACAATCAGTCAATTGGGCATGATTATGGCGATGCTGGGTTTTGGCACAGAGGTCGCGATTTTTGCAGCTGTTTTCCATATTCTTTGCCACGCTACATTCAAAGGAAGTCTGTTTATGGTTGCCGGTATTGTCGACCATGAAACAGGTACACGTGATATACGGAAGCTGGGCGGACTGATGACATTCATGCCAATGACTGCGGCACTGGCGTTTTTTGGCACCTTTTCCATGGCAGGCATTCCGCTGCCATTTCTGAATGGGTTTTACAGTAAAGAACTGTTTTTCGAATCAACACTAGAGTTGCCGGCAGACGCTAGTGCTGTGGCGAATTTTCTCGTGGAGGCCATTCCATACTTAGCAGTGTTTGGCAGTATTTTCACCTTTGTCTATTCGCTCTACTTCCTTTTCGGTACGTTTGCAGGTAAAAACAAACCGGCCAACTGCCCAAACAACCGCATGAAGCACCGTTTGGCATGCTTATCGCACCACTTATCCTGGTACTTGGCGTTATTCTGATTGGCCTGTTTCCGAACGCATTTAATGGCACGTTCATTGCACATGCCGCGGAAGCAGTAGCAGGAACAACCATTGTAAAAGAAATTACGTTCTGGCATGGTTTTGAGTCAACTGCCTTTCAAATGTCGCTGGCGGTTGTAGCGATTGGTGCTGTCCTTGTTTCCACAAGAAGGAAGTGGAGCAAGGTTTATAGCTTCGTTCCCGGCCAGAGGAGTGTCAATAACATTTACGACAGTATTATTGCTAAATTGGACAGCTGGTCAGGGAATATTACCAGATTCTATATGACAGGGTCCTTAAGGCTTTATATTGCCATCATTCTAAGCACCATCCTTTTGGTAACACTTGGATTTATGCTGGCAACTGACGGCTTCACGATTGATTTCAGCAACCTTGCGTCCGTGACCGCTACAGAGGTAGCCGTCGTTCTCGTCATTGTTGCTGCGGCAATCGGAACCATTTTTGCAAAACAGAACCTTGGTGCTATATTGATTGCCGGTGTGGTGGGCTATGGCGTCTCTCTCTTGTTCGTCATTTACCGGGCACCTGATTTGGCACTGACCCAACTTGTGGTTGAGACCGTCTCAGTGGCACTGTTTTTACTCTGTTTTTATCACTTGCCGAATTTGGACAACAATAAAGAACCAGCAAGCACTCGGTTGACAAATGGCATTGTTTCCATTGGATTTGGCGCACTAATGACGCTGATTGGCATTTCCGCCCATAGCAGTGACTGGTTTGGCACCATTTCCGACTATTTTCTGGAAACATCGCATTCGCTTGGCGGCGGGGACAATGTTGTCAACGTTATTCTCGTTGATATGCGTGGGCTTGACACACTATTTGAAATAACAGTTCTCGGCATTGCAGCGCTTGCCATCTATAGCCTCATTAAGTTGAAATCAAATAAGGGGGCAAAGTAAATGGAGTTTATCATTTTAATTCTGGCAGGAATTCTATTTGCCACTGCCATTTATAATCTGCTGCAAAAACAGCTGCTGCGGATAATTATCGGGACTGTCCTGCTGTCCCATGGTGCACACTTATTCATCCTGACCATGGGGAAGCTGAAACAGGGTAATCCACCTATCCTGACAGAAGGGATATCTGAATATACGGATCCATTGCCACAGGCGCTCATCCTGACATCAATTGTCATCAGCTTTGGGATTACAAGCTTGCTTCTGGTACTGGCATACCGGACAGCAACCGAAAATGATACTGATAATATGGAACAATTAAGGGGTAACGATAATGAGTAATCTTGCAGTTTTGCCTATCATCACACCATTAATTGCGGGTATCATCCTTGCATTCTTTCCGAAGAAACTGCAATGGGTTCGCCCGTTATCCAAACTATTCATTCTTATTAATCTGGTTATTGCCGGACTCCTGCTCTGGGTGGTCTTTACAGATGGCACCGTCATTCTCGAAACAGGTGACTGGAAAGCGCCATATGGGATCGTCCTAGTTGCTGATAACTGGCGGCACTCCTTGTATTTACAACGAATATTGTCGCAACCGCCTGCGCGTTCTATGCACCGAGCTCTCTTACAGACAGGAAAGAACGATTCTACTTTTATTCGTTCTTTTTCTTCTTAATATCAGGTGTGTCCGGTGCTTTTCTGACCGGTGACCTATTCAATATGTTTGTTTTCTTTGAAGTGCTGCTGATGGCTTCCTATGGACTGATTGTTCTTGGCGGGGATAAAGTGCAGCTGCGCGAATCCATCAAATATGTATTCATTAACTTATTCTCGTCTATGCTGTTTGTAACCGCCGTTGCCTTTATATATGGCGCGGTTGGAACAGTTAATATGGCCCAGATCGCCCAGCGCGTACAGGAGGTCGATCAGCAGGGAATCCTGACAACC
Source organism: Lentibacillus juripiscarius JCM 12147 (assembly GCA_001311805.1). Next base: position 55,421 of record BBCA01000003.1, read on the forward strand.
GTCGCGCATCCTTCTGTTTTGTTTTGCGGTCAAAGCAGCTTTGTTCCCATTATACTACTGGATGCCGAATTCATATGCTGCTCCAAACCCGGTTATTTCGGCACTGTTCGGAGCTTTGCTGACGAAGGTTGGAATCTATTCGATTATCCGTGTCTTTTCCTTGATTTTCGTACATAAAACCGGACTGACACACGACATTTTTCATCTGGATTGCAGGTTTATCGATGATTTTTGGCATCATTGGTGCACTATCAACCAGTAATATCAAGTTGATCATTGCCTACAATATTATTCCGGCTATCGGCTTTATTCTGATGGGGATTGGCGTATTCAATCAGTTTGCGCTAAGCGGTTCTATCTACTATCTGATCCATGATATGCTTATTAAAGCAAGTCTGTTTTTGCTTGCCGGAACTGTTGTTTATGCTGCGGGCACGTCCGATTTGCGCAAATTCAGTGGGTTGATCCATTATTACCCATTTCTCGGCTGGCTTTTGTTCTTGTCAGCATTTGTCTTAGCTGGAATCCCGCCGTTCAGCGGCTTTATTGGTAAGTTACTGCTACTGAAAGGTGCTTTGGCCAGCAGGGAAGTGGCAATTGTAATTATTGGGCTGCTTACAAGTCTATTAATCCTTTATTCCATTATGAAAATTTTCATTAATGGATTTTGGGGAGAAAAGGACGAATCAGTCAAACGCATATCATTAAAAGGACGGATTGCCCCCATTGTCATGCTGCTGGCATTGTCGGTATTTATCGGAGTCGGGGCAGAGTTTATCTATCCGTTTATTGAATCAGTATCCGCTGATTTGCTTCAGCCGGAAATCTATATTGATGCTGTATTGAAGGAGTAATGTATATGGCCTTTCAGATTGTTATCAACCTAATCATTGCGGTAATGTGGATGTTCTTAAGTGAAAGCTATACACCAGCCAGTTTCATTGCCGGCTATGCTTTGGGGATCCTGTTATTGCTCCTGTTGAATCGCTTTATACCGGATACATTTTATTTACGGCGTGTATGGAGAATAACGAAATTATTGGTTTGTTCATCAAGGAGCTGATTTCATCAAACATTGACATCGTCAAACTGGTGTACAAACGTGACCCTGAATTTGAACCGGGCATATTTGCCATGCCGACTGATTTGAAAAACGACTGGGAAATCACCCTGCTTGCAAACCTGATTTCTCTCACGCCTGGCACATTGTCAGTCGCCGTTTCAGACGACAATGCCTATCTTTACATCCATGCAATGGATATCGATGATATTGACGACTCCATCCATGACATTAAAAATACGTTTGAAAAAGCCATTTCAGAGGTGACACAATGAGCAGTCTTCTTTCTGCAACTGAAACCATATTGTATATCGCAACAATTGCTGGTCTTGTGGGGATTTCCATCTCCCTGCTCCTGCTTTTGTACCGAATCATCAACGGACCCACCAATGCTGACCGTGCAGTGGCACTCGATTCCATTGGCATGAATTTAATGGGACTTGCCGCATTGATGGCAATACTAGTTGTTACAACGAAATTCAATGACGTTATTTTGCTCATTGGGATTCTCCTGTTCATTGGAACGATAGCAGTAGCCAAATATCTGGAAAGGGGTGTCATTATTGATCGAAACGTGGATTGAGATAACACTGAACATCGTCATAGCCTTTTTTACTGTCAGGAACATTTTTCATCCTGTCAAGTTCCATTGGCATTGTCCGATTCCCTGACGTTTATACACGACTCCATGCAGCCACAAAAGCTTCCACTCTCGGTATTGCCGGCTTATTGATTGGTGCCTTTTTATTCATGTACGCTGAACACGGCATTGCCAGTGGTAAGCTATTACTGGCTATTCTCTTCACCCTGCTGACTGCCCCTGTGTCCGGACATATGATTTCTCGTGCTGCTCATCGCAACGGAGTAAAACCCGTTCTGAAAAACAGGACAGACGAATACGAACGAACGATTCAGCAACATATGGAAAAACAAAAGTGACCTGATCTGAGGGTCACTTTTTTTATAGAATGACGACTGTTTTCGGTTAGTTGTCGCCGTTTCCCCCACTTCTGATCATGATTTTGCTTACGATTTTTCTGGGACAGACACAAAAGCGCATTTTCTTCATATACATGTGTATATAGGCAATAGCCCAGCAGGTATTTGAAGGAGGTGCATCCGTTTGTCAGGTGTTTTGAGTTTTCTGGCCTTACTTATCAAGGAAGCACTATTTTTGTTTCCTATGTGAAAAACCATGCATTCCCCCAGCCGCTTCCACCTGAAGAAGAAAAGAAATACATCAAACAGATGCAGGAAGGTGATGGAGAAGCCAGGAATAAACTGATTGAACACAATTTGCGACTGGTGGCGCATATTGTAAAAAATTCGAAAACACCGGAGAAGATATGGAAGATCTTATTTCCATTGGAACCATTGGTCTGATAAAAGGGATAGAAAGCTACTCCCCCGATAAAGGAACCAAACTTGCAACGTATGCTGCCCGGTGTATCGAAAATGAAATTCTGATGCACTTACGATCTCTGAAAAAGGTAAAGAAAGACGTTTCGCTTCAGGACCCGATTGGTCAGGATAAAGAGGGAAATGAAATCAGCCTGATGGATATCCTTGAGGCAGAAAACCAAAATATTATCGAGTACATCCAGCTTAATATGGAAATTGAAAAAATGAATGAATACTTAGCTGTGCTGGACAGCAGGGAAAAAGAAGTTGTCCTGTATCGTTATGGGCTGAATGATTATAAAGAAATGACACAGCGGGAAATTGCAAAAATGCTGGATATTTCCAGAAGTTATGTATCGCGGATTGAAAAAAGGGCATTAATGAAGGTATTTCATGAATACTACCGAAAAGAAAGAGGCAGGGAATAGTGCGCGCATAACCATTATGCGCGCTCTTTTTCCTTTATTTTCTGTTTCAAATAATGAGAGTAAAGCATAAACAGGGCGGCAGCAGCAGTGACAACAAATGACAGCACGGCCAGTCCTCTGCCATCGGGGGAATAATGGATATACGTGTTAATGACCGTCCCCATATATAAATAAGACGCCAAAATTAAAAGTGTTACCGTAAATCGGCGAAAATCCTGCAGTTTCATCTCCAGTTTCTCCTTATGATGTTTCATATCTACCTTCCCCTTTCTACCAAGCATCATAACATATGAAACCGGACTGGGTGGAAGGTAAATCATGGATAAGCTAAATGGATTCAACTATGTTCATAATTAAAGCAGCTGCATTTCCGGCTGCAGTTTCCAGAAATGAATCAAACGAGACGGATGAATCTTTGCCTGCAATATCCGATAATGCTCTAATAATCACAAATGGCGTCTGATACTGATAACTTACTTGAGCAATCGATGCCGCTTCCATTTCCGCAGCAATCATGGACGGGAATTGTTCACGTACAAACGCAACCCTTTCAGCATCTTCCATGAAGGAATCACCTGTTGCAATGATTCCTTCCTTCCAGTTTAATTCAAGCTCTTGCATTGCCTGTCGCGCTTTTTCAATCAACCCGGTATCCGCTTCATACTTCGCCGGCATTCCGGGGACTTGTCCATACACGTAATCAAATGCTGTAGCATCAACATCATGATGAACAACATCGGTGGAAATAACCACATCCCCAACATCCAAATCCTCACTGAATCCACCCGCTGATCCAGTGTTAATGACACATGTGGGATGAAACCGTTCATGCATGATTGTTGCTGCCATTGCTGCGTTCACTTTGCCAATCCCTGATTTCAATAATACAGCATCCCGTTCAAAAAGTTTGCCGTGAATAAATAGACAGCCGGCAACCGTTTCTTCAGCAGTATCCGTCATCTTTTCCTTTAGTGTGGCTATTTCTTCATCCATTGCTCCAATAATTCCTATTGTCATGTTCTTCCTCCTCTGGTGCATCTATTATTCAAAGCGCCATTTCTGATCGTTTTCTTTTAGCCGTTCTACTTTTGTCGGTTTCCATCCCTTATTACTGACCCAGGACAAATAAACTCGGTACACCTCTGATTCATCCTGACTGGACACAGTGGCAAGCACCTCCTGTTCACCATTCCTGGAAATATACCACATGACAAAAGCATTCACATTTAAATCTGTAGCTGCCACAACCGCTTGACGCATTTCCTTTCTGTCCTGTGAACCTTCGTCATAGTTGATGGTATGGGGCTCGGTCTGTTCAGTACCAACTGGTTCCCAATTACCGGTATAAGCCTCGATAACGTTATCGTCAGAGGACTCCACTTTCCTGGTGGTGACATCATCTTCGGAATCAGCATTTGCTGCAGTGTCTTCTTCGTTCTCTGGAGTGGCGTCCTCCCTATTGTCTTCATTATTCGTCGCTTGTCCACGCCGCTGCTTTCCGAATCGGTATGATCATCGGATGCCTGCGTATGATCCGCATTATCATTATTTTGTTCCGTTTCATCTTCTGACGATGCAGTCTGACCACCATCTTCAGGGTCCGCTTTGTCCGCCTTATCGTCACCGCCAAAATAAGGAGAAGCACCAGTGCAATTAACAGCACACTCCCGAGCACAATGAAAATGGATAACGATTTCGTATTCTTTCTTCTCTTGTCATATTTATTGACTCTTGATAAATGATCGTAATCAGACACTGTTGAAACCCTCCTATCTTATCTTCTATTATAGTATCATATTTTTTCAGCAATGTTATATGCCATTAGAAGCAGATTTGCGGAATATAATTTTTTCTTATACGCTGCGGGGAGTGCTTCACCGAAAAAACTTGCAACACGACGAGAACCAAGTATTCTGCCGTAGTGAATTCAAGCACTCATCTATCATTAGAACTGGAGAAAGTGTCACGAAAGAGAATTTTCAGTGTGTCGCAGTTTATATCAATTGCTAAGTAAGGGTTTCATTCTCTAAATAGCAACATCTTTTAGAAAACCGTCTTTTTATAAAGTCACCCATCATGACATTACAAAAAAAGAGAAGCCGGTCAGCCTCTCTTGATCCTGCTATATACTTACGGCCCTGGGTGGCATCCATACGCTATTCGACATTCTCAATGCGCACAAACAGGTCACCGCCGGGGGTTGTCACAGAAACTTCCGCTCCTATTTCCTGACCAAGCAGACTTTTGGCCATTGGAGAATCATTAGATATTTTTCCCTCAAACGGATCAGCTTCAGCGCTGCCGACAATGGTATATGATTCGGTATCGCCGTCAGGCAGTTCTTTAAATGTCACCGTCTTACCAAGCGAAACAAGATCCGGGTTCTGGTTATCATTTTCAATTATAACAGCATTACGGATCATCTGTTCTACTTGGGATATACGCGATTCTACAAAAGCCTGTTCATCTTTGGCAGCATCATATTCCGAGTTCTCAGAAAGGTCTCCGAAACTGCGGGCAACCTTGATTCGCTCCACCACTTCCTGTCTCCGTTCCGTTTTTAATTGGTGCAATTCCTCTTCTAGCTTTTCTTTCCCCTCTTGTGTCATATAAAAACTTTTCTCTGTAGCCATATTCCATACACTCCTTTTATCTTTCAGTAAATGACTTCCTTACCATAATCATGCTAGTTTTTTATCCTAAATTGTGCTCGAAACTACTATGGCAGATTCTGTTTCCATTTTCAATACTTTTCGTTCAATTTGGACAAGATCCGGAATTAAAGACAACAGCTCTTCCTGTTCAACTCGGATCGGATTTACGTTATGTTCGCCTGGTTCCGGGACAGAATTTTTTCCACCTTCGTTGCCATAATATCAATCGCAACATGGTTTTGGCCGCCTCCGGTATAATAATGTCTGCATAGCGTTTGGTTGGTTCCACAAACTGGAGGTGCATCGGCCGGACTATCGTTTCATATTGATCAATAACCGAATCAAGCGTTCGTCCTCGCTCCTTGATATCCCGCATGAGCCTGCGGATGATGCGGATATCAGAATCTGTATCAACAAAGACTTTAATATCCATCAGATCAACGAGACGCGGATCTTCCAATATCAAAATCCCTTCAAGGATGATGACTTCTTTTGGTTCTACGGTGATAACCTCATTCGACCTGGTATGCATTTTATAGTCGTATACAGGTTTTTGAACCGGCTGATGATTTAAGAGATGATGAACGTGTTCCACCAGCAAATCATTGTCAAATGCCAAAGGGTGATCATAATTCGTATTTAATCGTTCTTCAAATGGCAAATGACTTTGGTCTTTATAATAATAATCCTGTTCAATAACAAGGATTGTTTTGTCCTGAAAGCGCTGGCAGATGGAGCGTGTTACCGTCGTCTTTCCGCTCCCGCTTCCGCCCGCCACGCCGATAACAACTGGTTTTTCAGGCATGAATAGGGACTCCTTTCACTTTATTTTATTACTGATCGCTATTCCATCCCCGATGGGTACAATCGTTGTTGTAAAATCCGGGTGTTTGATAAGCCAGTCGTTATACTCCCGTATCTTGCCGGCAATTTTCTCATATCTGGGGTGCTGTTTATCTGCACCCGCCACGAATCCTTTAAATAATACATTATCCGTCAGTACAAAGCCATCAGTTGACAATAACGGTACCGAAAGCTCAAAAAACTCTTTATATGTCCCCTTGGCGGCATCAATCAATACCATATCAAATGTGTTTCCTGTCATCTTGGGGAGTTCTTCCACCGCATCACCCAGGATGACGTCAATGGTACCCTGTTTCCCTATTTCCTGAATATTCTCCACTGCTTGGCTGTACCGCTGCTCATCCCGCTCGATGGTGATGATCGAGGTATCAGGCTGGCCTGGGACATGCGCAATGCTGAGTACCCGATAGCACTGCCGATTTCCAGTATCCGCTTCGGTTTTGCCATTCTGATCATTTGCATTACAAAATTCATCCCAAGCGGATCCATAATTGGAACCCGGTCCTTTTTGCTTCCTGCTCCAGATCCCTCACCCACTCTTCCTCTTGGCTAAGCGAATCCATCAGATAATTTCAGCGTCTCATCCATCCTATCAGCCTCATTCTTAAGTAAAATTTCCAGACCGATGAACCGGGTACACGAAACATCCCGGATTTGCCTGGTCGACAGCAGACCATCAGCTGTTCGTCATGTTCAGGCCAAATCAATCAATATATTTTGCTTTTAGCTGTTTGTGTTTCTCTACCGTTTCAGCATAATGAATATTACCTTTATCATCGTGCAGGAAGTATTTATAGTCTGTATCTTCCGGATTGATCGCTGCCTTCAATGAAGATTTGGCAAAGTTGGATATTGGTCCTACCGGAAGCGTGTCCACATGGTACGTATTATAAGGGGATTCCACTTCCAGGTCTTCCAAAAGGACTTTATCTTTATGCTTTCCAAGTGCATAGAGAACAGTCGGATCTGTCTGAAGCGGCATGCCTTCTTCCAACCGGTTATAAAATACCCCGGCGATTTTCTTTCGCTGTTTTTCTGAACTGGCTTCATTCTCCACGATTGAAGCCATCGTCAGCGCCTCATGGACACTCATATCCTGCGAAGCAATTTCGTCCAAAAGTGGTGTGACGACCTCGGCTGTTTTTTCAAGCATCTTCGTAACGACTTTTTCAACGCTTGGCTCCTTGCTGTAAAACTCATAGGTCGCCGCAAATAAATAACCTTCCAGTGGTGTCCTTATTTCCGGGTCCAAAATATCATTGGACAAGATGTCAGGATACGTATTTATAAGTGTTTCCATATATTGCGGATCATTTACTTTATTTAAAAATGCCTCCTTGCTGAAAGGCAGTTCAGCAGCATAAATGGCTGCCATCTCATCTATTGTCTTCCCCTCTGGAATCGTGACACTGTATAGCGGTTCTTCCAGCACTTTCCCGCTCTCCAAAGCTTCCGTCAATTCGTTTATTTCCATGGAAGGTGAAAGAGTATATTCGCCAGCTTGAAATTCGGACTCATTTTTGAACTTTATATAGAAACGAAAAATCGTACTATCCTTAATAAGTCCGTTTTCTTCAAGAATAGCTGCAATTTCGGATGTAGAGGAACCCATAGGAATCTCGACCGTTACTTCTTTGTCGCTATCGGGATCAACAGGCTGCAATGCCGATTTTATGTACAGAAATCCTGATATGCCGCCGATAATAAAAATGAGAACAAGTGAAATAATGATGACGGCAGCAATTCGCCGTACCATCCTGGCATCTTCCCTGCGTGCTGTCAGGTTATCCTTATAATCACCTGACGTTTTTCTTTTGGACATGCGGCTTCCCTCCTTCACCGGGTATATTATACTAAAAATGAGCATGATTCGCTACACAAAATGCGGATGCTCATGTTTTCGGGCCGCATGCAGCCAAAAACAATTGTAGAAACCGGTGTATTGGCATTCTTCCCGGGCAATCCCGGCTTATGAAAGGAAAAAGCTGATATCCCACCAGGATACCAGCCCATGAACCAAATCTGTTACTGGTCATCATCGTCCTCGTCAACCAGGGTGTTGAGCATTTCCTCCACCATTTCCCATTCTTCTTCTGATTCAATCGGGAATAAGGAAATATCATCATCGTCTTTTTCCTGTTCCTCATAGCGAAATGCATACACTTCGACTTCTTCGTTTTCCTGTTGATCAACTGGAACCACCGCAATGTATGAGTGTCCTGTCTTGTCGACATCAAATGTAAATAAGACTTCAAACAGATGCTCTTCGCCGTTCTCGTCCGGTATGATAATCCGTTCCTTTTCTTCCAGTGCCATTCCTACACTCCTTTTTGATTTTCCTGATCGAGATACCCCTGTAAAATCATCACAGCTGCCATTTTATCGATCACTTTTTTCGTTTTTTTCTGCTCATGTCCGCCTCAAGCAGGACACGTTCCGCAGCAATCGTTGATAATCGTTCATCCCACAGGACTGAGGGAATACCGTGAACCTCTTCTACATGCCTCGCATAAGCCTCACATGCTTTTCCGCGTTCCCCGACTGTCCCATTCATGTTTTTTGGGAATCCAATAACAGCCTTCCCGATTTCGTGTTCGTCTATTATTTCTCGCAGTTCATTGTCTGCTGAGGAAATATCCTGCTCGTCCCATTTAATTGTTTTAATTCCCTGAGCTGTCCAGCCTAAGGCATCACTGACAGCCACTCCAATTGTTTTGGAGCCGACATCCAAACCAAGTGTTTTCATTTAATTCCCTTTCTGGTGCTCCTCGAGGTAAAATTTGACAAGTTCTTCAATGACCTCGTCCCGTTCCACTTTGCGCATCAGACTCCGTGCATCGTTATACCGCGGTATATATGCGGGGTCACCGGATAGTAAATAACCGACAATTTGATTATTCGGATTATAGCCTTTTTCCTTCAGTGCACCGTGAACGGTCAGCAAGATTTCTTTTATGTCCTGCTCATAGGGCTCCTCCGAAAAGTTAAACTTCATCGTTTTATCAATAGAACTCATCGTGACACCTCATTCCATGTTTTGCCTTTGCAAGCTATTTTAACATGTTTGCCAAATATATTATATGTTTTTCACTCAATTAAAAACAGATTGCCTAGTTTCCGGCCTTATTTTCAATATATTCCTTCGCAGCCTGGAGTGCATCGTTTATTTTGTCGGGGTTTTTACCGCCGGCCTGTGCCATATCCGGACGGCCCCCTCCACCACCGCCGCAGCGTTCAGCAGCCTGTTTTACCAAATGCCCTGCATGCAGGCCGCTTTCGGTCAAATCTGCCGTAATTCCGGCAGCAAGCTGAACTTTTTCATTCGCTTCCGCCGCCAATAAATAACGCCTGAACCTAACTTTTGCTTCAATTCATCCACCATATTGCGAAGCTGGTTCATATCTTTCACATCGACCTTTTGGGCAAGCACAGTGACGTCATTTATCGTTTCTGCTTTTTCGGTTATGGACGATGCCTCCGCATTTGACAATTTTGCATTCAGTGATTCATTGGTTTTCTGCAGATCTTTTATCTCCTGGAACAAGCTTTCCACCCGCTCCGGAACTTTTGTATCATTTGTTTTTAATAGATGTGCAGCAGATTGAAGCACTTCCAGTTTTCATTGACATACGTATACGCACGTTTGCTGGAAACGGCCTCAATCCTCCGGGAGCCAGCACCGATTCCAGATTCAGAAACGATTTTGAGCATGCCGATTTCGGCAGTATTCCCCACATGACAGCCACCACATAATTCAATACTGTAATCTCCAATTCCGACGACCCTGACAATGTCTCCATATTTTTTCACCGAACAGTGCCATTGCTCCCATTTCTTTTGCCTCTTCCAATTTTTATAGTCAACAGCAACAGGAATGGATGCCCAGATCTTTTCATTGACCAGCTGTTCAATCTGTTCCAGCTCATCCTCGTTAATCGAACTGAAATGGGTGAAATCGAAACGGAGCCGATCAGGTGTAACGAGGGATCCGGCCTGATTCACATGGTCCCCCAGTACATCTTTCAATGCCTGGTGTAAAAGGTGCGTGGCTGTATGATTTTTAACAATGGCTGTGCGGAAGGCCCGTTCAACTGTTGATTTCACAGTATCGCCTGTCCGGATTTCTCCTTCCTTGATGCGTACTTTGTGCACATGCTGACCGTGCGGAGCCTTCTGCACATCTTCCACATAAGCGGATGCATTGTCTGTGTACAGCCAGCCTGTATCAGCGATTTGTCCCCCGCTTTCTGCATAAAACGGCGTCTCTTGTAAAAATACAAGTACTTCATCACCTTCAGCAGCTGTTTCAGTAAAATCATTTCCGTTAATAATGACTTGAACAGTTGTGTCCGTCTCCAGCCTATCATAACCGACAAACGTGCTTTCCACCTCTACATCACGCAGCACGCCATCCTGTACCTGCATGGAATCGACTTGCTGCCGTGCGTTCCTGGCCCGTTCACGCTGTTTTTCCATTTCTTCTTCAAAACCTTGCTCATCAATGGTGAAACCGTGCTCTTTGACGTATTCTTCTGTAAGTTCTTTCGGAAAACCATACGTATCATACAGTCGGAACACTTCAGCACCCGGAAAAACATCACGGCCTGACTGCTGTTCCTTTTTAATAACTTTACCAAGAATTTCCAATCCGTCATTCAGTGTTTCGTGGAATCGCTCTTCTTCTGCCTTCACGACATTACCGATGTTATCGTGGCGTTTCTTAACCTCTGGGTAAAAGTCTTCCATGATGTCACCAACTACCGGTACAAGCCTGTACATGAACGGTTCATCAATTCCGAGCTGTTTTGCAAAACGGACAGCCCGGCGCAGCAGCCTGCGCAAGACATATCCTCTGCCCTCATTAGACGGCAAAGCCTTGTCACTGACAGCAAAGGTTACGGTGCGGATATGATCGGCAATCACTTTAAATGCTGTGTCGTCTTCGATCGATTCGCCATATTTTTTCCCGAAATAGCTTCGGTTTCCCGGATAAGGGGCATAAATAAATCCGTTTCGAAATTGGTCTGCACATCCTGGATAACAGAAACCATTCGTTCCAGTCCCATTCCGGTATCTATATTTTTCTTTGGAAGTGGTGTATATGTGTCATCCGGATTGTGGTTAAATTGAGAAAACACCAGATTCCAGATTTCCAAATACCGTTCATTTTCTCCGCCAGGATATAGTTCAGGATCAGTTGGATCATTGCCATAGTCCTCACCGCGGTCATAAAAAATTTCCGTATTCGGTCCACTGGGTCCCTCACCGATATCCCAGAAATTTTCCTCCAGGCGGATAATCCTTTCTTTCGGAATCTGAATGTCATGAAGCCATATATCGTAGGCTTCATCATCTTCCGGGTGAACGGTCACAGACAACCGTTCCGGATCAAACCCGATCCAGTCAGCGCTTGTCAAAACTCCCACGCCCATTCAATGGCCTCCTTTTTGAAATAATCCCCAATGGAGAAATTCCCTAGCATCTCAAAGAACGTATGATGCCTTGCGGTGAATCCGACATTTTTCAATATCGTTTGTCCGGATTGATTTTTGAGCATTGACAAGGCGAGGGTTGTCAGGAATCACCCGGCCATCAAAGTATTTTTTAACGTGGCTACACCACTGTTAATCCAGAGCAATGTCGGATCTTCGCGTGGTACGAGGGATGCACTGGGCTCCACCCGATGGCCTTTTTCCTTGAAAAATCGAGAAACATTTGCCGTACTTGTGCTGATGTGAGCTGTTCCATTTTCTGACCTCCAAGCCTATTTTATCCAATTTTATAGTTATCTTACAGTACGTGTTCAAAAAGGAGGATAAAAAGGACCGAGAATTTCAAGGCGGCGAAGCTTTGAGTAGCGGAATGTATGCAATTTAATACATGAGCAACGGAAAAGCAAGCCAACGAAGAAATTCGATGCGTCATTTTTTACCGGACTTTTTTGAACAACCTCTTACACCATTAAAAAAATCCCCTCTCCAAATTAATGTTAGAGACGAGATTTTTCCGCGGTACCACCCTAATTATGAATGGATTCCCATTCATCACTTCACATGCTAACGGTGTGAAACCGACGGGTATTAGCCGTACTCCAGTTTAGCTTCCATGACTCAACATCCGGGATTTCTCGCAGCCTATGGAAACCCCTCTCTGCGGGATGGAGGCACATGTACTCAGAACCTTCATCCATTTTAACCTATGAACGTTTTAAAAGTTTTTAATTTACACTTGTCGATATTATAGATAACCATGCAATAATTGTCAATTATACTGTCTGAACGACAGAATATGTGGAATAGCCATGTTTAGAACGGCTAGAACCGGGACAGCCAGAATCATCCCGGCCACCCCGCTTAATTGCCCACCCAGCAGCAATGCAAAAATAATGGCGATTGGGTGGATATTAATACTTTTTCCAACAATATACGGTGACAATAAGTTGCCATCGATAACCTGGATGACGAATATGCTAATGGCAACAACAATTGCCAACTTGCCGGATGTGGCTGCGGTAATCGCTATAGCCGGAATTGCACCAAGAATCGGGCCAAAATACGGGATAATATTGGTCAGCCCCATGATGATTGCCAGCAATAGGCCATACGGGATATCCAGTATACGGAAAACAGCAAAGGCCGCCAGACTGACAAACAGACAAACAACCAACTGTCCCCTGATATAATTGCCAAGCCCTTCATCAATCGCGTGACATAGGGCACTTGAGCGCTCATGGTATTTTGCCGGAATCCATTTCTTGACATAGTTTTTAATCGTATCAAAGTCCTTTAAGAAATAGAAAACAAGTACAGGGATAACGGTAATAATGACAATCATATCAACAATCTTCGTAAATCCCCTGACCATGCCGGCAATAAAATCCTCCAAATAGGCCTCGAATTCGGAGATAAGCTCATCCATATTGTCGTGGATATTCTCCGGCAAAAATGACGTGTATTCATAAAGACTGTAAACAAGATTACGGTACATTTCAATTAATTGCGGCAGTTGTTCCCGCAGATCACTTAACTGGTGGATGACAGCCGGGTAGACACGATAGATGAGATAAGCGCCTCCGCCAAAGAAAAGAAGGTAAATCATAAGGATAGCCAAGCTTTTCGGGATATTCCACTGATGCATCTTTTCCACTACAGGATACAAAAGATAGGCAATGAAAGCAGCAATCACAAAAGGGAGCAGCAAATGCCAAAGAAACGAGACAACGGCATCATACACAGGAAACAGCTTTACCAACAGGTAGAAAAACAAAAAGACAAGAATTCCTGCTGCCATCCAAAAAAGAAAATTCAATGGTCTGCTGTCTTTGAACATGTCCTGCACCCCCTCGTACAAGGTAAGGCCAAATGTATAAGAAGCATTACCATTAAATGGTTCGCTCGTCTTCCGTGAACAAGTCATCCAGTGAACTCAATGAACCATCCGCTTCAACCTCATGAATTGCCAATCTGTCATTAAACACGGACAACTCGATAAAACAGTTCCAGCAATAGAATTGCTGTGTGCCAATTTTTCCTATATCCTTTTCATTGCAATTCGGACATACCAGCATAGCAACATACTCCTTTTTATTGCATGTTCAAAAAGGAGGATAAAAAGGACCGAGAATTTCGAGGCGACGTAGTTTCGAGCATAAGGAAAGCTACCCAGAATCCGCATCGCACGCAGAAAAGCGGTTTTCTTTTCCAAGGAACGGAGTGTATGTATTTAGATACATGAGTAGCAGAGAAACAAGTCAACGAAGAAATTCGATGTGTCATTTTTACCGGACTTTTTGAACCACTTTTTATTTTTCTATGATTGCCCGAATGCATAAAAATATACTAACTGGTTACATAAAATCATAAGGCGTTATCTCTTTTTCTGCTGTATCAGCTTTATCCTTGTGATCCGTATGGTGCAGCTGATCCAAAAGGCGCTCTTTCAATGTTGTATAGCGCTGATTCGAGTCAAGTGTCCGGATTCCGCGCAAAAAGCTTCCTGATCTCCGCAAATGATCAGTGATTTTTTGCTGCGTGTGATGGCAGTGTACAACAGATTCTTCTTGAGCATCCGCCGATATGCCGGGATGACTGGCATGATAACTATAGGGAATTCGCTTCCTTGAGATTTATGAATGGAAATGCAATAGGCATGCATGATGTTAATGTAGTCTTTCCGTTCATAAACCACTTCTTTTCCCTCAAAGGAAACGACAAGCTGTTCTGTTTTATCAGCATTTTCATTTGCTTTAAAAATGGCGGCAACTTCACCGATGTCCCCATTGTAAATGCTGTCCTCGGGCTGATTAACAAGCTGCAGGACTTTATCCCCCACCCGGAAAACGGCGTCATTTGCTGTCACTTCCCGTTTTGACGGGGATTCCGGGTTTACAAGGTTCTGGAGGTGCTTATTGATGGTATTGATTCCCGCCTGTGATCGGTACATTGGTGCTAGCACCTGCATATCTTTCATATCGATGCCTTTTGATTCGGCCTTATGAAACACTTTAATAATAGCATCCAGCAGCTGTGATTCCCTGCAAGGAATAAAACTGAAGTCCTGATCATTCTGTAAATCTCCTGGCTCACATGCATCCTGTTTGATCAGGTGAGCTAATTCGATTATTTTAGAGCCTTCTTTTTGGCGATATACATCACTAAGGCTGACATAAGGTATCCGGCCGCTTTCAAGCAGATCTGCCAGAACCTGACCCGGACCCACAGATGGCAATTGGTCCTCATCACCGACTAAAAGCACCTGCATATCATCCGGAATTGCTTTGAACAGGCTGTTCGCAAGCCAAATATCCACCATGGAAAACTCATCAACAATCAGATATTTACCAGATAACGGTTCATGTTCATTTTTATCAAAGCCATTCCGTCCATCCCATCCCAAAAGCCGGTGAATGGTGACGGCGGGCAGCCCAGTTGATTCTGTCAGCCTTTTCGCTGCTCGTCCCGTGGGTGCTGCCAGTATAAATGGATAGTCTGCTTCTGAGTCATAGGCGTCGGGATCTGCCTCTATGTTATTGACGGCCGCATACGCGTTGAGAATTCCTTTAATAACGGTTGTTTTTCCGGTTCCAGGCCCCCCTGTTACAACCATTAGCCTTGCACTCAGTGCCTGTTTGATGGATTCAAACTGCTCCTTACCGTAACTGAGGGCTTCCTGTTCTTCAATATCACCAATAACTTTCATAAGCTCTGCAAGTGGAATATCATAGTCCACAAGTTGCGTCATCAGTCGGCTGACATGTGAAGCAAAACCATCCTCTGCATAATACAGCGATGGCAAATAGACATTGCCATCCTTCATGATCAGCTTTTTTCCTGGTTTAGTCCTTCCAGCCGTTCAGCAACAACTTCTTTTGTCAGGGTTTCCGGTGTTTCATCCGAAACTGACAAAAATTTCCATTGCCTGGGTTGTGCATGTCTGAATCGGCAAGTAGACATGACCACTCTGTATGTTCATTTGCAGCACATAGATACAGCCGGCGCCAATCCGGTTCGGATGTGTAAACGAAAGCCCGTTTTGCCGGGCGATTTGATCAGCTGTCTGAAAACCGAAACCATCAATATCATAGACCAGCTGGTACGGGTCATCCTGCAGCACCTCCATTGCTTCCTCTTTATACTGCCGATAGATTTTTGTGCCAGCTTCAGCCCGATTCCGTATTTAGACAAGTAGACAGCAATATGCTCAAACCCCTGATTTTCCACGACAGTTCTGGACACAAGCTCTGCTTTATCTTTTTTCAGTCCCGGTACTTCTTTCAGTGAATCCGGGTTGTTTAATATCTTTGCGATTGCATTCGTGCCAAGATGGCTGACGATTTTTTCAGCGGTTTTGCCGATTCCATGAAACAGGTCACTGGACAGATAGCTGATAAGCCCGTCTTTGGTATCCGGTATAAATGTTTGATAGGAGTTCACCTTATACTGCAGTCCGAATTTTGCATGCCGCTCAAACGTTCCATAAAATGAATAAACAGCGGATTCCTGCAGTTCCGAAAAGTAGCCTTTGATCACGATTTCTTTCTCCTGATAGTCTTCATTCGTTTCGTGTATCGTGATTTTGGCGATCGTGAAATCCTCCTGCTCATTCCGGAAAATCGTATACAGGAGCTCTCCCTTAATATACCCTTGACCACTATGGGATGGTTTGTCTGTTGTCATTGCAAACAACCTCGCTATCTCACTCACATATCGTCAGCGTTTATGGCATCTGTAATCTGTTTCTTGGCATTAGCTGCCAGAACGTGTTCCGGCTGTATCTCCAGTGCCTTTTCAAAATGGTCCAGCGCACCGGAAAGATCTTCCTCATATAGCGCAATAACCCCAAGATTATAGTAGGCATCACTATGCTTATCATTCATCTCCAACACTTTCTGAAAAACAGGCTTTGCATCTTCTATATGTTCACTTTGGGCAAGCGTCAGCCCGTACTGGAACAGATACTCCAGGTCATCCGGGTGCAATTCAGACGCCCGCATCAGATAAGGCAATGCCAGCTTAAACTGTTCCTGATGGACAAATGTCATCCCAAGCAGAAAATAGGCATCCGCCTCGTCTAGCCCAATGTCAACCGCCTGCCGGAAGTGCTTCTGTGCTTTTTGGTAATCCGATTTTTCATAATACAGGTTCCCCAGTCCGTAATGGGCAGTTGCCGCCTCTTCATCGAGTTCTAGTGCACGTTCATAAAAGCGCGCTGCCCGTTCCGTATCATTCATGTGCATGAGCAGATTGCCGAAATTAATATAACCAACCGGATCGTCCGGGTTTTCCTCTATAATCGAATGAAACAGTTCTGCAGCTTCCTCATACTTCTGTTCTTTCATCCGCTCAATCGCCTGCTGATTTTTATCCATCATTTCATTCCTTTCCATCCGTACATCATCCAACATAGGCCAGCTGCTGGCCATCTTTCAGCACTGTATCAATCGTTCCTCCGCCAAGGCAGACATCTCCGTCATAAAACACAACCGCTTGTCCGGGGGTAATGGCCCGCTGTGCTTCATGAAAGGTAACATGCACGTTCCCATCGTCCATCTGTGTGACAGTGACTGCACTGTCCTTCTGACGGTAACGGAATTTGGCCGTGCAGGTGATAGTCTCTTCCTTTCTATTGATCCAGTTAACATCAGATGCGATTAAACTGTCTGAGTACAGCTTTTCATTGTCAAATCCCTGACCGACATATAATACATTATCTTTCAGATTCTTGCCGACAACGAACCACGGGGCACCTGATCCGCCGATCCCAAGTCCCTGGCGCTGGCCGATGGTATAATACATCAAACCGTCATGTCGGCCTTTTTTCAACCCCGTCCAAGGTTCTCATCGTACCGGGTTGTGCAGGTAGATATTCGCTCAGAAATTCCTTAAAATTCCTTTCTCCAATAAAACAGATACCTGTACTGTCTTTTTTAGCAGCAGTAACAAGGCCATGCTCCTCAGCAATGGCACGTACTTCCTTTTTCGTCATATGCCCGAGGGGGAACATGACTTTCTCCAGCACATCCTCTGTCAGCTGGTTCAGGAAATAAGTCTGATCCTTATTGTCATCCACACCGCGAAGCATTTCAACTGTTCCATTATTGTTCCGAACCTGTGCATAATGCCCTGTTGCTAAATAATCCGCTCCAAGTGACATCGCATGTTCCAGAAATGCTTTGAACTTAATTTCCTTGTTACACATGACATCCGGATTTGGCGTCCTTCCCGCTTTATATTCATCAAGGAAATACGTGAACACTTTATCCCAATATTGCTTTTCAAAATTTACGGCGAAATACGGAATGTCCAGCTGGTTACATACACGGACAACATCATCGTAATCCTCTGTTGCTGTACAGACGCCATTCTCATCTGTATCATCCCAGTTTTTCATGAAAATGCCCACAACATCGTACCCCTGTTCTTTTAAAAGTAATGCGGCTACCGATGAATCAACACCACCGCTCATACCGACAACGACACGTGTATCCTGATTGTTTTTCATGTGTTCTGCCTCCTTCCGTTTGCCAGCCGCTTAATGATTTTTGCCACTCTGTCCGCTGCTTCAGATATATTTTCATCTGTATTGAATGAACCGAAACTGAACCGGATGGAGTTGGTTGTCCGTTCATCGCCTTCTCCAAACATCGCAGCCAGGACATGGGATGGCTCAACCGACCCTGCCGTACATGCACTGCCGCTGGAGGCTGCTACACCGTCCAGGTCGAAGTTTGTCAGCAGCGATTCGACATTGGTTCCTGGAAAACTGATGTTGACGATGGAAGCTGCGGACTTTTCCAAGTCACCATTCACAGTGAATTCCACATTATTTCTCGCAAGTTTTTCGATAAATTGTTCTTTGTAACGCGAGTATTCCTGATTTCTTTCCGCTTTATTTTCCATAGCCAGTTCCACAGCCTTTTGAAATCCGACAGCTGCCGGAACATTCTCTGTTCCCGGCCGGCGTTTCCGTTCCTGTTCACCACCAAATTGCATGGCTTCTATAGATACACCATCAGCCACATACAAAAACCAATCCCTTTTGGCCCATTTATCTTATGAGATGAAACCGTCAGCAAATCAATTCCGGCCTTTTTCACATCGATGTCCAAGAGACTAAATGCTTGTACAGCATCCGTATGAAAACACGCCTGATGATCTTTCAAAAGCTCACCCATTGCTTCAATCGGCTGTATCATGCCTGTTTCGTTATTGACAAACATGACAGATACGACAATGGTTTCATCCGTTAGCGCATCCTTCAATGTATCCAAGGAAACTATTCCATTTTCATCAACAGGCAAATACGTCACATCAAACCCTTGCTCTTCCAAATACTGTGACGCATGCAGACTTGCATGGTGCTCCTGGACAGTTGTTATAACATGATTTCCTTTATGCCTGTTCGCCATGGCTGTCCCGATAATAGCGAGATTGTCGGCTTCTGTTCCGCCGCTCGTAAAAATAATTTCTTTTTCATCAGCATGAATGCTCCGAGCCATCGTCCGTCTGGCCTCATCAAGATACCGACGAGCCGCCCTCCCGTATGCATGGACACTGGATGGGTTGCCAAAGACTTCAGCAAATATGGGAGTCATCGCTTCGGCAACACGTATATCCATTGGGGTTGTTGCTGCATGGTCCATATAAATGCGTTCCATTTTTACAATCCTTTCTAAACTTCCTTTGTAGTGCGTGTTCAAACGAAAAAATTCAATGTGTCGTGTTCACCGGACTTTTTGACAACTTCTTGTATTAAATATAAAACATATAGGCATCCTGATACACATCATTTTCATGCCGGCGCAAATCTTCCAGTGTTGTCGTATCCAACACATCCTTGACAGCGTCTCTGATACGGATCCACAATGCTTGTTTCGCCGGTTCCTCATCTTCCATTCCTTCTACGGGAGAAATCGGGCCTTCAAGGACACGAATAATATCGCCGGCCTTTATGTCACGGGGATCTTTCGCGAGCACATAGCCACCATAGGCTCCCCTAATACTTTTAATCAAGCCGGCATTGCGCAGTGGTGATGCCAGCTGCTCCAAGTAGTGCTCGGATAATTCCTTTTCACGGGCTATTGCCTTCAGTGACAGCGGGCCATCACCATATTTCCTGGCAAGCTCAAGCATGATGGTCAGCCCATATCGTCCTTTTGTTGATATTTTCATTCCTAACACCTCTATCAGACTTAACATAGTCGGTCAGTTGTTCAATACAGCATATTATAGCATGAATCGCCTGTTTCTTGCATTTTATCACAATCAGAATTACGCTTTTACATAGAAACAACCACTATAAGCAAAGGACGATAAAAATGGAACATAAACCACTCGCATTTCGCATGCGGCCAGAACACATAGACGATATCATCGGCCAGAAGCACCTGGTCAGCGAAGGAAAAATATTGAACCGAATGATCCAGGCTGAACGGCTGGCATCCATGATTTTATACGGGCCACCCGGAACTGGCAAAACCTCCATGGCATATGCTCTGGCAAAAAGTCTGGAAATGCCAGTAAAAATGCTTAATGCTGTCGTTGATAAGAAAAAAGATATGGAAATTGTCGTGGAAGAAGCAAAAATGAGCGGACAAGTAGTGCTGGTACTGGATGAAGTACACAGGCTTGACAAGGCGAAACAGGATTTTCTGCTGCCGCACATCGAGAGCAATCGTGTCACGCTCATCGGCTGTACAACAAGCAACCCTTATCATTCTATTAATCCAGCGATAAGGAGCAGATGCCATTTATTTGAACTTCATCCCCTAACAGAAGAGGATATCAAAACGGCGGTGATCCGAGCCTCTGAAGATGAGCGAAACGGGCTTGGCAGCCGGAAAATTGAATGGACGGACGATGCCTTGGACCACTTTGCGTTTGCGGCCAATGGTGACATGCGTTCGGCATTGAACGGACTGGAACTTGCCGTTTCATCCACACCACCCGACTCAAAAGGCGAAACAGTTATAACGCTGGCAATTGCGGAAGAATGCATGCAGAAAAAAAGCTTCACGCACGATAAAGATGGAGACGCACACTATGATGTACTTTCCGCTTTCCAAAAATCCATCAGAGGAAGTGACGTTGATGCCGCACTTCACTACCTGGGAAGACTGATTGAAGCCGGAGACCTTGACAGCATTGAACGGCGTATGATTGTCTGTGCATATGAAGATATCGGCCTTGCCAATCCGCAAGCAGGCCCCCGTGCCGTGGCTGCCGCTGATGCTGCCCATCGCCTTGGTTTCCCGGAAGCCCGTATTCCACTGGCTGCAACAATCGTGGAACTCTGCCTTTCCCCAAAATCAAATTCGGCGTATAAGGCGCTTGATGGTGCACTGGCAGATATCCGCAGCGGCAAAATCGGTGAAATACCGGCACATTTAAAAGATGCGCACTACCAGGGAGCAAAGGACTTGGGCCGGGGCCTCGATTATAGATACCCGCATAACTATCAAGAAGGATGGGTAAGCCAACAGTATTTGCCAGATACGCTGAAACACAAACAATACTATAAACCAAAAAGTACCGGCAAATTTGAACAGGCTCTGAAGCAGGTACATGACAAGATTCAGGCTGATAAAATAATAATAGATTATAGAGGTATAAATCCTTTTTCAAACGGTCAGACTAATCAATAACAACGTTAAAATCTATGAATACATGCGCGACCAGAAGAAAAACGTGCAGCTATTCTAAACTATTTGAATAACCTCTTTTAATTGTTACAACAAATCGCAGTCACCGTTATGGAAAAAGGAGTTGAACCAAATTGGCTAAAGTGAGACAAGATGCTTGGTCACATGAGGATGATTTATTACTAGCAGAAACAGTTCTGCGTCACATCAGGGAAGGAAGCACCCAATTAAACGCTTTTGAAGAAGTCGGCGACAAACTGAACCGGACTTCTGCCGCTTGCGGATTTCGCTGGAATGCGGAAGTGAGGAACAAATATACTGATGCAATCGAACTTGCCAAACGTCAGCGGAAAGAAAAAAGCGTGCGAATGCAACAAAGGCGAAAGAGCCTATTATGCATGTATCACAAACAAATGAACAGTCCAGCGAAGAACTGCTAGGACTTGACGAAACAATCCCGGTCTCTGGCGGAGTAGTACCAGCCTCCAGGGAAACAATGCCTGTCTCTGGCGAAGCAGTACCAGCCTCTGGAGAAACAATGCCTGTCTCCGGCGAAGCAGTACCGGCAGAAAACACCGAAGCTGGGCAAACGATGACAATGGATACAGTCATTCAATTTTTAAAGCAAGTAAAAAAGACTATCATGCTTCCAATCAATCAAAAGAATCTGCTAAAAAATTGGAAGAAGAAAATAAAATGCTTAGAGAAGAGGTAAGCGGACTGAAAGAACAGCTGTCAGAGTCAAAAAACAGCTTGAGTCGCTGAAGGAAGACTATCAAGTCTTTATGCAGATCATGGATAGAGCTCGTAAAATGACCGTTTTGGATGATCAGGGTTCGTTTCAGGCTCCATCGTTCCGTATGGATAAAACGGAAACCTCCAGCAGGTTGCAGATGGATCTGGCAATCAATAGGTGATACTTAACTGGACTTTACCATAAAAAGGAATCGGCACATCGCCGATTCCTTTTTATTTAGATATGTCATTATGTAACCAATCCCAATTGTGCCGTCTGCTCTTGGTTTTGATCCCGCTCGCGGCAGGTGGGTGCCCTGTTCCATGTGTGTTGTACTTCCTATAAAATAGGCTTGCACGCAACACGAAAACCTATGCGGGCTCCCTTTTATAAAAGTGTTCGGTCAAAACGAATGCTTCAGACGAACACATCAGGATTGAAGTGGTTCATGAACCTTTAGTGTATTTATAATTTAACATACACCGTAAGATTTATCAATATCCTCTTTCATGAAATATACATGACAGATGTTACAATCAACTAACATTTCGTCAACCGGCTCATTTTTCTTTCTGGACCTGAATAGACAGCTCATCCAACTGTTCGTTGCTGACGTCGCTGGGTGCGTCGGTCAGCAGATCGGAAGCGGAAGCGGTCTTCGGAAATAGGATTGTATCCCTGAGATTTGTTCTTCCGGCCAACAGCATGACAATACGATCCAGTCCCAATGCAATCCCGCCATGTGGTGGCGCGCCGTATTCCAGTGCCTCAAGCAGGAACCCGAACTGCTCCTCCGCTGCTTCTTGTGAAAAACCGAGCACTTCAAACATTTTATCCTGCTGTTCTTTCTTATAATTACGCAGAGATCCTCCACCAAGTTCATATCCATTCAAAACGAGGTCGTAAGCGTTGGCACGGACATCAGCGGGGTTCGTATCCAGTTTGTCCAAATCTTCCTCTACCGGTTTGGTGAATGGGTGGTGTGCTGCAAAATAACGTTCAAGCTCCTCATCATACTCTAAGAGCGGCCAATCAGTCACCCATAGAAAATGGAACTTGTTCTCATCAATCAGATCAAGCTCTTTCCCAAGCTTCAGCCGCAATGCCCCCAGGCTGTCATATACAACGGATGATTTATCTGCACCGAACAGGAGCAGATCACCGTCTTCAACGTCGGCACGCTGAATGAGACCTTTTTTCTCTTCGTCTGTTAAAAATTTGGCAATCGGTCCGGTTAAATCACCACTATCAGCCTTAAGCCATGCCAGTCCTTTGGCACCATAAATTTTCACAAACTCTGTGAGCTTATCAATAGCTTTGCGCGAGTAGTTTGCTGCCTGCCCTTTCACGTTTAAAAGGGACACTTTTCCACCGGCCTCAAGCGCATCTTTAAATACCTTAAACGAGGAATCTGCCAGGACATCAGACACTTGGATCAATTCCAGCCCAAATCGTGTATCTGGCTTATCAGAACCAAACGTTCCATCGCCTCGTCATAAGACATTTTCGGGAATGGCTGCGGAATAGTTTCTCCTTTTACCTTTTCCATGACCTGATTCATCATTTTTCTGTCATATACATTATTTCGTCACCGGACATAAATGACGTTTCAATGTCAATTTGAGTAAATTCCGGCTGTCGGTCAGCCCTTAAATCTTCATCCCGGAAACAGCGTGCAATCTGATAATACTTCTCAAAACCGCTCATCATGATAAGCTGCTTAAACAGTTGCGGCGACTGTGGCAAAGCATAGAATTCCCCATGATGCACACGGCTTGGAACAAGATAGTCTCTTGCCCCTTCTGGTGTACTCTTTGTCAGAATGGGTGTTTCCATTTCAATGAATCCATCATCATTAAGAAATTCTCTGACGGACTGCGTTATCTGATGACGCATTTTGAATGTTTCCTGCAGGCTTTGCCGCCGCAGGTCAATATATCGGTACTTCAGACGCAAATCCTCCGCTACATCTGTTTCTTCCTGAATTAGAAATGGTGGTGTTTTTGCTTTATTCAAAAGAACAGCCTCGGATGCGAGCACTTCAATTTCCCCTGTTTCCATGGCCGGGTTAACCGTGTCCGGATCACGTTCAACCACTCGCCCCCGAACTTCGATGACATACTCACTCCGTACGGTTTCGGCTACCTTCAGTGCTTCCGTCGAATGATCCGGGTTAAATACGATTTGCACCAGACCTGACTTGTCACGCAAATCAATAAAAATCAAACCACCCAGATCCCGGCGCCGCTGCACCCAGCCCTTCAGCATTACTTCCTGCTCCATATTCTTTTCACCGAGTGTACCAGCCAATATTCGTTCACGCATTGCTATTTCCTCCTGACAGCTTATCCTGTAAATAAGCCACTGCTTGTTCCAATGGCACTTCTTCCTGATTGCCTGTTTCCATTTCCTTTACATTGACCAATTGCTTGTCCATTTCATTTTCTCCCAGAATCAGCACGTATTTTGCACGATAGCGATCAGCTGCCTTAAACTGCGCTTTCATCTTCCGCTCCTGGTAATCCCTGTCAATTTGGATACCATTTCTGCGTAAATCATGAATGAGCTTGACAGATGCTTTGTCAGCTTCATCCCCAACCGCGATAAGAAAACAGTCCAAATCATTATCCGCGGGAATGTCGATGTTTTCGGCCTCCAGTGCCATCAGTAGCCGTTCAATTCCCATTCCGAAGCCAATCCCCGGTGTAGCTGGTCCACCTAATTCTTCCGTCAGGCCATTGTACCTTCCACCACCAGCAAGTGTTGTAATAGCACCAAAGCCGTCCGCTTCACTCATAATTTCAAAGGCCGTATGATTGTAATAATCAAGCCCCCGCACCAGATTCGCATCCACTTCAAAATCAATGCCCATTAGTGTCAGATAGCTTTTCACTTTCTCAAAATAACCTTCAGAATATGCATTCAAATGATCAAGAATGGATGGAGCGTTCTCCATTGCCGGATGATCCTTGTCCGTCTTGCAATCCAGAACGCGCAGTGGATTTGTTCCAGCCGCGTCTGGCAGTCACCGCATAATTCATCCTTGTATGGTGTGAAATGGTCAACCAGGGCCTGCCGGTGACTTTCACGGCTTTCACTGTCACCGAGTGAGTTGATAACAAGTTTCAATGATTTAAGGCCGAGTTCCTTATAACAGGACATGGCCAGATCGATCACTTCCGCGTCTGCTGCCGGGTCTGAGCTTCCCAGCACTTCAACACCAAATTGATTGAGCTGGCGCATTCTTCCCTTTGTGGCCGTTCATACCGGAACATAGGTGCAAAATAATACAGTTTTACCGGCTGACTAGCGTTGCCATGCATTTTATGTTGTACAAACGAGCGAACGACAGAGGCAGTTCCTTCCGGGCGCAGTGTCAGACTTCTACCCCCACGGTCTTCAAATGTGTACATTTCTTTCTGGACGATATCAGTGGAATCGCCAACTCCCCGCTGGAATACTTCTGTATGTTCAAATAAAGGTGTCCGAATTCATCGAAATGATATCTATTGCAAATATCTTTCATTTTCGTTTCAACATACTGCCATTTCACAGCTTCTTCCGGCAGTATATCCACCGTCCCTCTTGGTGCTTTCATACTACTCATCCTAAAATACCCCCTTTATCAATTTACCAAGCATATACAAAGGTTCTTTTCTTAAACTTTGTTGGATCTCCAGTGCAACTGATATAAACTGCGACACAGTAAAACTCTCATTAGTAAGGCTTTCTCCTGTTCTAATTACCATCAAGTGCTTAGAGTCGCTACGGCAATATACTCCGCTTTCCATGGGCACGGCCTCAGCCTCCTCGGAAGCAAATACCGCTTCCTCCGGGGTCTTCGGACTCGTGCTGTTCCCATAGGAGTCTGCGTATATTGCCTCCGCAGGCAGTGTATTTCTGTTTATTGACAGGGTGAGGCCCATGAAATCAGTGTTTAAAGGGTTTTCTCTATTAAGACAGAACACAACGTTAAGCTGCGGAAAAATGCGACACTCCAGCGGGAAAGGAACAGTCTGAAGACCCCACAGCGAACGAAAGTGAGCGAGGAGGCTGAAGCGTTCCCCGCGGAAAGGGAGTATTTTTCCGCAGCGACGTACTAGCACTTTGCCCCGATAGAATTGGAGGAAAGCATTCAAAAAGTTACGTCGCAGTTTATGGAAATTGTTCAGCAGTGTTACATTCTCTAAGATGATACAAAAAGCAACAGTCTTTTTAAAAACAACAGCCTACAGAAAAGACTCCCATCCCTAGTAAAAGGGACGGGAGCCTGCCCGCGTTGCCACCCTGGTTGATGTTTCAAAAACATCCGCTCTTCACAGTTAACGCCTGCAAAACGTCTATACCTACTACACCTGTCTTAGTTCGGTATAGAACCTAAGGAATGTCGTTCATCAGGGCATGATGCAAAAATGTTTTCAGCCTATGACATTTTCTCTCTTTCCATATGCGTTCTGATTACTTTTTCCCTCACTGGTTATCGTCATCTATTCATGGAATGATTCTTATGTTAATGTTTCCTGTTTCTGTTGTCAAGTGCGGTTTATTTTTTCTTCAGCCGCTTCACTTCACCAAGCGTTATGCCAAGCTCTTCGGCAATTTCCATATGATGAAACTGGTCTTCCATCTCCATAAAACGATGAAAATCCGCACCATATATGTCTTTATTAACTGCGGCACTCCATTGTTTGTCCTGAACACGCATCCAATTCCTCCTTTACTGCTTCTAGCTTTGCCATGAAGGAATTGTTTTATGAATGGGCAGGATAAGCTATAACTGAGCACATTCACGGTCGACTTTTGTACCATACACCATTAAAATAGAAACAAAACAAATAACGGATCGGAGGAGATCTCCCTTGTACCATCAGAAAGCAGCAATCATCCTTCTCAGTTCATTATACTTCGCTTTCGCGTCTGCGGCACAAACAGGCGAAGCCATCATCAAGACAGACATTCTGAATGTGCGGTCAGGTCCAGGTCTTGATTTCGAACGGATTGGTAAAGTATATCGTGACGAGGCCCACCCGATTCTTGATGAGCAGGATGACTGGGTGAAAATAAAAACGCCTAATCAATCTGGCTGGATCGCCAATGAGTACATTGTGAAAACCCAGCGACGTGATGAAGAAAAAAAGGCAGCAACAGCACCTGAGCCCGGGGACAAAAACAAGCCGTTAGATGCGAATGCTCTGGATCAAAAACAATTGTGCTGGATGCGGGACACGGCGGGAGAGACAGTGGTGCGATTGGTGCCAGGGGAACCAATGAAAAGACGTTTACGCGAAAGACCGTCCAGGAGTTGAAACAAACACTCACGTCCATGGGCGCAGAGGTCGTTTGACAAGGGAGACCGACCGTTTTGTCTCGCTGGCAGCCAGGGCTTCTCTATCCAATCTCTCTCGGGCCGATGCTTTTGTGAGCATTCACTATAACAGTTTTCCACAAAAGCCAGGTGTGGCCGGTGTTGGAACATACTATCAAGACAATCATGATAAAGCGCTCGCCCTTTCTGTACAGAAAGGAATTACCCGCGCAACCGAAGCGAATGACCGCGGGATTAGTGAAGCGGACTATCAGGTGACCAGGCAAAGTGCCATTTCGGCCATCCTCGTTGAAGCAGGGTTTATTTCCAATGCTGAAAAAGAGCAGCTTATCCGGACAGACGCGTATCAAAAAAGCTTGCCACCGGAATTGCAACTGGATTGAATGCGTACTTCATGAACCAATAACAAAACGGGAGACGCTTACGGCAGCGCTCCCGCTATCTGTCTTTGCTGTCGAGTATAATGGTTACAGGGCCAGCATTGGTCAGCTGCACATGCATCATTTCTCCAAATTCACCTGTTTCCACATTGATGCCCTGCTGCCTTACACGTTCATTGAAATAATCGTATAAGGCTTCAGCCTGTTCCGGTTTCGCCGCTTTTAAATAATTTGGCCTTCTTCCCTTTCTCGTATCAGCATAAAGAGTAAACTGGGAAATAGACAAGACTTGCCCGCCGACATCCTTTAATGAATCGTTCATTTTGCCATTATTATCCTCAAACACGCGCAAATGAATCAGTTTGTCGGCCAGATAGTCCGCATCCTCTTCCGTATCATCATGCGTGACCCCTAACAAGACCACCATGCCTTGTTCTATGGCACCGGTCTCCGTTCCATTCACGGTCACATTCGCATCCAGTGCACGCTGAATCACTGCTTTCATTTCTTCATTGCCCCTTCTAAAACTATTGAATCGTCCGAGTGACCGAATAAACATCTTTAATCTGTTTAATCCGCCCGACAATCCGTTTTAAATGACCTGTATTATGAATAAGAATTGTAATTTGAATGACGGCCATTCTGTTCCGGTCTGATCGGCCATTAACATGCGTAATATTTGTTTTTGTTTCATTGACTGCCTGCAGCACTTCATTCAATAATCCTCGGCGGTCATATCCAGTTATTTCCAGATCCACATGATATTGTTTTTTATCCGTATGACTGTCTTCCCATTCGACGTGCAGGTATCGCTGCTGCGCCTCTTCTGTCTGAACATTCGGACAATCTGCCCGATGAACGGACACACCCCTGCCTTTTGTAATATAACCGACAATTGGATCACCTGGAACCGGATTACAACATTTCGACAGGCGTACTAACAGGTTATCTACACCCTCTACTTTGACACCCGAATCGCGTTTTTGCATTCTCTTCGGTGGCGTATCATTTTTCACTTCTTCCAGTGTGTCTTCCAAGTGTTGCTTTTTCAGCTTTGTTTTCCGGGTTTTTCCGTCAGACGGGTTGCTATCAATGCGGCTGTTATTCCCTGATACCCGACCGCAGCATACATATCCTCTTCATTGGTGAAATTGAACTTCTCAAAAACACGTTTTAGATTATCCTGAATAAGCACTTCCTTTGGCTCAATACCAAGGGCACGAATTTCTTTTTCAACGGCTTCTTTGCCCTTACTGATATTTTCCTCGCGGCGCTGCTTTTTAAAGAATTGCTTAATTTTGCTTTTTGCCTGGGATGTCTGGGTAATCGACAGCCAGTCCTGCGATGGACCGTACGAATGTTTGGAAGTCATCACCTCCACAATATCCCCGTTTTTCAGTTTGTAATCAAGCGGCTCCATTTTTCCATTCACTTTGGACCCGATTGTTTTGTTCCCCACTTCCGTATGAATCCGGTAGGCGAAATCAAGTGGAACGGATCCTGATGGCAGTTCAATGACATCACCTTTTGGCGTGAAAACATACACCATATCCGAAAACAAATCAACTTTCAAGGTTTCCATGAACTCTTCCGCATCGTGCGTCTCACTTTGCCAGTCCAAAATTTCCCTGAACCACGTCAGTTTTTCCTCAAACGATTTATTGTCTTTACTGGAGCGCTTGCCCTCTTTATAGGCCCAGTGTGCAGCAATACCATATTCTGCGATTTCATGCATTTCTTTTGTCCGGATCTGCACTTCAAGCGGATCCCCTTTTGGACCAATGACTGTCGTGTGCAAAGACTGATACAGATTCGGTTTCGGCATCGCAATATAATCTTTAAATCTGCCGGGCATCGGTTTCCAGCATGTATGGATGATCCCAAGCACGGCGTAACAATCTTTAATGCTGTTGACGATAATACGCACTGCCAGCAAATCATAAATTTCATTGAACTGCTTACTCTGTTTGGCCATTTTACGATAAATACTGTACAAATGCTTTGGCCTTCCCGAAATATCTGCCTCAATGTCCACGTCGCTTAGCTGATTCTTCACTTCATCGATAACTTCCTCAATATATGTTTCCCGCTGGTTGCGCTTCTGCCGCATTAGCTGGACAATGCGGTAATATTGCTGCGGATTCAAATAGCGCAGTGCTGTGTCTTCCAGCTCCCATTTTATCGTCGAAATCCCGAGCCGATGGGCCAGTGGGGCAAAAATCTCCAGCGTTTCATTTGATATCCGACGCTGCTTATCCGGCGGCAAATGTTTTAATGTACGCATATTATGAAGCCGGTCGGCAAGTTTGATCAGAATCACCCGGATATCCCTGGCCATGGCGACAAACATTTTCCGATGATTTTCCGCCTGGATTGCTTCTTTTGATTTGTATTTAATTTTGCCAAGCTTGGTAACACCATCGACAAGCATGGCCACTTCATTGTCAAACGCAGCTTCCAGATCTTCCAGTGTCACTTGTGTATCTTCAACAACATCATGCAGAAAGCCGCCTGCAATTGTCACCGGGTCCATACCAAGGTCGACCAGTATTCCAGCGACTTGGATTGGGTGTACGATATAAGGCTCACCGGATTTACGGAACTGATCTCTATGTGCATCCCTGGCGAACGCATATGCACGCTGGAGAAAATCAGTATCTTCTTTTGTAAGATAATGGCGGGCCTTGTCAATCACTTCTTCACTTGTCATTATTCCTTCTTTTGCCATATAGAATCACCTGAATTCAGCCGGACAAAGATTTTCTCCCGGTTTCAGCATCAGTGCGTTTCCGCTCCACACGGCAATGCTTTTATTCGGGGAATGCCACGTCTCTTTTCTAATAGTATTAAAAAATATAGGGAAATGTAAAGAAAAACACTTTCCCTTTCCATTTATTTTTCTCGTATTGGTAAGCGGAAATTACTTCCTCTATAACAAGAATAGGCCTGACGATGGTTCAGCCAGACCTTTTATATTCAAGATTAGAAGCTTGTGAGTGTCAGGACGTCATAGCCTTCCAGATTGTCTGATCCGTTCAAATAGGACAGTTCCACCAGAAATGCACAGCCGACAACAATGCCACCCAATGCTTCCACTAGTTGGATTGTCGCCTCAATCGTACCGCCCGTGGCAAGCAAGTCATCTGTAATCAGTACGCGCTGCCCGGGTTTAATTGCATCTTTGTGGATGGTAAGAACATTCTTGCCATACTCGAGACCATAATCAACTTTAATCACTTCCCGCGGAAGCTTGCCTTCTTTACGTACGGGAGCGAAGCCAACTTCCAGGCATAAGAAACCGGACATCCAATAATGAATCCCCTTGCTTCCGGTCCGACAACAAGATCGATGTCTTTCTCATCTGCAAATGCTACTATTCATCAACAGCTGCTTTGAAAGCTTTTCCGTTATCCATTAATGGTGTTATATCTTTGAACTGTATACCCTCTTTCGGCCAGTCCTCGACTATTTTTATATAATTTTTATAATCCATCAATCATTTCCTCCTCGGGCTCTAGCCTGCGTTCCAAACAAGTAGCAAACCACGTTTTCAATTCATTATATGCTGAATAATAAAGTGTTTTTTCGATATCAGTTCTGTTCAGCCGTTCCTGATACAGGCCTGACTCACTAAGATCCTTCTGTGAAGGTTTTTGTTCAGCTGCATAACATTATTCTCTATTTTAACAAAATCCAGCTCAAAAAACACATTCGACATAAACAGAATTCTATCCTTTGTCCAGTCTTTCGCGTCCATAATCATCGGTAAGTCTTTCTGTAAATGGATTGTTTTTGCCTGGCCAGAATCCCGTACAACCATTTGAAGTCTTCTCTTGATGGAAAAGCCTTCATAAACGCACTTTCCTGCAGGTAAAAACATGCATGAATCGTATCTGGATGAAGTTCTTTCACCAGGCTCTCCAGTATCGTTAAACTTGGTGGCATATCATACAAGTATAAGGTGTGAATACCTTTTAAACTGCTAATGTCTGTATCATATGTAACGCATACGACGTTATCCGGCATGTCATTTTCATCCGGAAGCTGTTGAAATACTGCAACATGTCCAGTTTCATGGCGCACATACGGCGTGATGTCTAACATTCTTGTTCCACGATGGTCAAATAGCTGCCATTCATCAATCCGCATGTCCTGGATAACAATCTGAACTTTTCTGAACCCATTCCACTCATTAATATTCAGCTCTCCGGCCACCGATACTGGTGTTTGCGGTGATAGCTGGTGATAAAGGCCGCCGAAACCAAATCCGATGCCATCCAGTTTTTTGACCATTTTTTTTGGAATTGCAATTTCAGATGATTTTTACCACTGCCAATTTGGCGCATACCCGTTGGTACGTCTTTCAAGTGGAACAACGGTTTCGGATTAGCCATACCAAATGGTGCCAACTGATTAATTTCTGCCACGAGTTCTTCATTTATTTCCGGAATCGTAATTGTTTTCGAAATAGCAATCTCCTGAGTGAAGTCTTCTTTTGAGAGTTGCTGGAAGATTAGGCTGTCCAGTTCTTGTTTCAATGTCTCTACATTTTCTAGCGGCAGTGTCATACCTGCTGCCTGGGCATGCCCACCAAATTGTGTAAAAACATTCCTTATCTTCATACAGTTCGAAAATAAATCAAACGCTGGAATACTTCGGGCAGACCCTTTTGCTTCACCTCTCTCGGGAAAAACAGACAGAACAATTGCCGGACGGTCATATTTCCGGACAAGGTTTGACGCCACGATGCCCAGAACACCTTCATTCCAGCCTTCTTTGGCGACAACAATGACACCCTGGTGATCTACCGGATTTGCCATATCCTCGGCTTCTTTCACAATTTCACTGACAATCTTCTTCCGTTCCCGATTAATGGATTCCACTTCCTGAGCCATGTCAGCTGCTTCATCACCATTTTCAGCAAGCAAAAGCTGAACAGCTAAAGAAGCATCTTGTAATCTGCCCACTGCGTTTAGTCTGGGACCTATCGAAAAACCAATATCCTCTTCACTGACATGCCCCTGTAAGCCGCAGACATTCTTTAGGGCCACTAATCCGGGCCTGGCTGTATTGGCCAATCGCTGTAATCCGTAATGGGCAATGACCCGGTTTTCACCAGTCAGCGGTACCAGGTCAGCGATGGTTCCAATTGCCGCCAGATCCAGAAATTGCTTCGGAAAGGAGCCGAGCAGTCCTTCGGCGAACTTCAGTGCCACTCCTGCCCCGGCAAGTTCTTTAAACGGGTAGTCAGATGAACATTTGGGATGAACGATTGCATAAGCGTCCGGCAGCTCGTCCTGCACTTCATGGTGATCGGTAATAATCAAATCCAAACCGAGCTGTTTTGCGACCTCTGCTTCATGCACAGAGGCAATACCTGTGTCTACCGTTATAATAAGCCGAAAACCATTGTCGTAAGCGGCATGGAAAGCTTCCTCATTCGGTCCGTACCCCTCCGTGAAACGGTTCGGTATATAATAATCACAATCAGCCCCAAGCTGCTGAAGTGTTTCCATCATAATGGACGTCGAACTGACACCATCTGCATCGTAATCACCATATACAAGAATCTTTTCCCCGTCCTCGATTCCTTTTTGTACACGGTTCGTTGCCTTCTCCATATCTGATAACCACTTTACACTATATAATTGCTCTAAATCAGGCGTTAAAAATTTCTCAGCATCTTCAGTTGACGTGATGCCCCGCTGCATTAATAATTCGCTGATGAGCGGTGAGAATTTGCCAGTAGCCAAACTTGCAGGCTCTGTTGGTGTTTCCGGAAACTTCCATTTCATCTTGCTCTGTAACATGTACTCACCCCTGACTAATCTAGTATACAAGAGATTGGGACAGGGAGCAATTACGTTTCCTATTGTATTATTTTTCAAATGAATTGACATCTGCTTCGGCTTCCGATTCGTTCTCAAGCCCATGTTCCTTGAGCGCATCCTTCATTCGATCCCGCTCTGTCTGCAATTGTTTCAATTCCCGTTGCAGCCGGACTATTTTCACAAGTCCCGAAGAAGCTGTAATAATTCCGCCCATCAATACAGAGAACAATATCACGAGTATGAGTGGTGCTTCTCCCGTTCCGAAAAGATAATTGACTTCAACAGGACCGACGTTGCTCACAGCAAAGACGGAGACAATAATGACAAAATAATGGCAAGAATGACGTACGTTTGCCCTCGCACACATAAACCTCCTTTAAACGAAATGCCTGTCAGAATAAATTACCCTATTTTTTCTATCTTTAACCACAAAGAAACCCCCGAAAGAATTATTTCGGGGGTCCTGGTTATCTTGCCCTTATTACACTTGCGGGCCTTCTGTACGTTTCTTTTTGGCAAAGACAACCGGCTTGTTTTTGATATTTCTGCTGCGCCAGACCAGCCAGAGCTGTGATGCGAGGAACAAAGAAGAATACGTTCCTGCGAGCAGTCCGACGGCAAGTGCAATCGCAAAACCGGTAATTGACTGTGCACCGAGAAACAGAAAAGCAAGTACGGCAATCATCGTTGTAACAGTTGTATTCACACTTCTCGTCATCGTCTGCACAAGACTTCTGTTGACAATTTTAGCAAGTTCTCCAAACGATTTGACCCGTTTCTTTAAGCGCAAATTCTCCCGTATCCTGTCAAACGTGACAATCGTATCATTAATGGAATACCCAATAATGGTCAGGATGGCTGCCACAATGGTCACATCAAATTCAATCTGGGTCAGGCTGAAAATAGCCAGTATGAAAAACGCATCGTGAACAAGCGCGATAATTGATGTAATGGCAAAAACATTTCAAACCTTAGTGTCACATATAGAACAATGCCGACGGATGCAATTGCAACAGCATATAGCGCATTTTTCACCAGTCTTCTCCAACAATCGGTGAAACAACACTCACGCTCGTATCCGCATTGAAGTTTTCTTTGAAATACGCTTGCACATCTGCAATCCTCTCTTCATCAATCACCTGGTCATACCGGAGAACGGCACCCTCATGATTATTGCCAGTCAGGACAACCGATTTGGCTTGCAAATTAAGTTCCTCCAAGCCATTTTTAATTTCTTCCGTGTCAAGACTCTCATCTGCTGCAAGCTGAATACGCGATCCACTGGTGAAATCAATTCCCGGATTCAACTGGAAGATACCCAGTGACACTGCACCAAGAACAACCATAACCGCTGATGCGATAAAGAATTTTCGCCGGTGCTGCACAACATTGGGGTTCCTGCCAAATGCTTTCGGCTCCCTCTCCGCTGTATCAGCGATATCCTTCATGTCCTTTTTCTTCACACCGAACCAGCCCGGACGGTTTCGCAAAAATTTGCTTCTGACCCACAGCCCCATCAACAAACGGGTTCCATAGACCGCTGTCAGGAAACTTATAACGATACTGAGGATTAGCATCGTCGCAAACCCTTTGACCGAACTGGTGCCAAAAATGAACAGGACAGCTGCTGCCAGCATCGTTGTGATATTTGCGTCCACAATGGCTCTAAGCGAGTTTTTGGAGCCCGCTTTAAATGACGCGAATATGGATTTGCCTTCCCGGAGCTCTTCTTTAATCCGCTCGAAAGTAATAATGTTGGCATCCACCGCCATACCGACACCAAGAATGAGTGCTGCAATTCCCTGCAATGTCAGTACACCATTCATAAGATTAAAGACGAGTAGAATCAGATAGATGTACACACTCAGATTAATGGCGGCAATGACACCAGGAAAACGATAGACAGCCATAATGAATAAAAAGATAAGGCTGATCCCAATAATCCCGGCGAACACGGTTTTATCCAGTGCCTGTTCACCAAACTGTGCCCCCACCGTATTGGAATACAGTTCTGTCATGTTGACCGGAAGTGAACCAGCATTAATGATATCAGCAAGGCGCTGTGCCGATTCCACGGTGAAATTCCCTTCAATCATCACGTCAGTCGTATTCAGCGTTTCTTTAACACCCGCTGCTGAAACATATTTGGAATCTTCTTTCTGTACTTCTTCTTTGAACGAATTTCCTTCCTGGTAATCCATCCAAATGACAAGCAAATCTTTACGCTGCGGGAATGGAACGCCTGGTTCATATTTCGCCGAAAGCTTACTTGTGATGTCACGGAATTCCGATGCATCTTTCAGCTTCAAGGTAACAATCGGTTCATTTGTCTGGGGATGGAAATCCTGCTGGGCCGCTCCTTCAACCAGGTTGCTTCCATCCATCAGTTTCTCATCATCCACATTCCTGAACGTGACCCTTGCAGAAGTGGATAAAATCTCCCGGGCCTCTTCTGGATTTTAATGCCGGCAAGCTGCACGCGAATTCGATCGTCGCCTTCAATATCAATATTCGCCTCACTGATGCCAAGGCGGTTCACGCGGTCGTTCAGTATCTGGACCGTCGACTCCAGCAAAGCCCTGTCCGTTTCCTGCCCTTCTTCAACCGGCTCTACTTCATACAAAATCTCAAAGCCGCCCTGAAGATCAAGGCCTAAGTTAATATCCTTCGTAATGCCTGTTACCGTTGTTCCGATTGTTCCTGCGAACAATAAGACAATCAGAAAAAAGGCAACAATTCTGCCTCTGTTTTTCATCCAATGGTAGCCTCCTTAGAACCGCTTAAACAAAACAATTCCATATGTATGTATTCCTAGTCCGCTTCGCCCGCACTGTTATCCGTAAGCGCAGCAATCGAAGCCATTAAATTATCATCCTGATGGGCATTAATTGTCAAATAACTCATATAAACATTTGACGAAAGCTGGAATATATCCTGAACTATTTCAAACAGCCGCTTGGATGGATCACCTTTCCAAACTTTTTCATTCAGGCAACTCCACACATCTTCCCTTGTGGTTTTATCATATCCCATAAGCCGGAATTCACTGGCTTTACTTTCTAAAGCAGGCAGAACTTTCTGTTTCCATTCGTGAACTGTTCTGAGTGTTTCCACGAACATTCCCTCCCCTTTAAGAGGTTGTTCAAAAAGTCCGGTAAAAATGACACATTGAAATTCTTCGTTGGCTTGTTTCTCCGCTCCTTGGGAAAGAAGACCACTTTCCTGCGTGCAATGCAGCTCAGGGTAGCTTTCCTTATGCTCGAAACTACGCCGCCTCGAATTTCTCGGTCCTTTTTATCCTCCTTTTGAACACGCCCTTTAATGGCTTTCTCTCGTAATAGAATGATGCTTGTCATGCTTGGCCTATTCAGATGCATATACATTATTGTATCTGAAATTTATTTTTGAGAAGGTAGGTTGGCCATATTGAGCAAACAAACATTTTGCAGGGGACATTAATCCTTATAGCGGCAGGTATGGTAACCAGACTCTTAGGCTTTATCAACCGACTCGTAGTGGCCAGGGTAATGGGCGAAGAAGGGGTTGGCCTTTATATGATGGCGTTGCTACATTATTCCTTGTCATCACCCTGACACAGCTGGGACTCCCTGTAGCCATCTCCAAACGGGTATCGGAAGCAGAGGCTAAGCATGACCGTGCCAAAGTAAAGCGAATCCTTGTTGTATCACTACTTATCACAGGCATTGCAAGCATTGTTTTCACGGTCGGCATGGTTCTTGCAGCACCATTCATTGCCTCAACGCTGCTCACAGATGAAAGAACGATGTATCCGTTAATCGCCATAAGTCCGATTGTGCCAATCACTGCCGTAACTTCGGTTCTTCGGGGGTATTTCCAGGGCCGGCAAAACATGAAACCGCAAAGTTATGCGCTTGTGATTGAACAAGCAGTTCGAATCACATTTGTTGCTTTTTGTCAATCTGCTTTTGCCATATGGGGTGGAATTTGCCGCTGCCGGGGCCATGTTCAGTGTGATTCTCGGTGAGCTTGCATCATTACTATTTCTTGTCTGGTTATTCAAACGGAATAAAGTTGTCCAAATCAGACACCGTTTCTTCCAATATCTATGGTCGAGCAAGGAAACCGTTAAGGAGCTTTTTTCCATATCCCTGCCAAGTACAGGAAGCAGGCTGATTGGGAATATATCACATTTCCTTGAACCTATTCTTGTCGCCCAAAGTCTGGCACTTGCGGGCATTTCCAGTTCACTGGCAACCAAACAATATGGGGAACTCACTGGTTATGTTTTACCATTGCTGTTCCTGCCTACTTTCATAACAAATTCGTTATCCATTGCCCTTGTGCCATCGATATCTGAAGCAGACGCACACAAAAACAACAGCCTTATCCATTATCGGATTCATCAGGCTATTCGGATTTCATTCGCTTCCGGGGGGTTGGCAACTGTTGTACTTACATTATTTGCCGAACCAATACTGACATTCATGTACGGTACAGCTAACGCAAGCAACTTCCTGGTGCTGATGGCTCCCTTCTTTCTTTTGCTTTATATTCAGTCTCCACTACAGGCAGCATTACAGGCAATGGACTTGGCCAAGCCGGCCATGTGGAACAGTCTGATCGGAGCAGCAATCAAACTGACCGTACTCTTTTTACTTGCTTCAAACCCAACATTCGGAATAAATGGTGTTGCAATCGCGATGTCTGTCGGTGTCATTCTTGTAACGCTCTTACACCTGGCAAGCCTTTATAAGGAAATAAGGTTCATGATACCTTGGAAAGATCTTTTGAAAATGGGGGTGCTGATCGCAGCAACATGGGGGAGCGGTCACTATTTAAAAAATACCTTCACAGGCCTTGAAACGAATTTGTTTTATTTTATCCTGATTGTCGCCCTGCTGTCTTGTGTTTATCTCCTATTCCTATTTATTTTACGGTTCATAACTAAAGATGAGCTAAGGCAGATACCGCTCTTACAAAATGGATAAATTAGAAAGGCTGTTTTCTAAAGTAACGGGTTCAGTTCCGGGAGAGAAAAAAAATGCTAATATCAAGGTAAAAAAACACACTAACTGATATTCTTTTACCGTAAATTAACAATATAAATAACAAGCAAAAAACGCTCAGAATATATCTGAGCGTTATTAAATCGTTTATAATTTATTTTTCTTTTTCTACAATCGCGCCCGTTCCGCGCCCATTTTGGAACAGACACTTTAATTAGTTATTAACGTTTTTAAATCTTTGTGTTTATAGTTTATTACCTCAACAGATGGATTTGAATTATTTTGTGTAAAATCTCCTGTGGTAAAATCAATGCTAAAAGTTATTGTTGTTTTAGCAGAACCATAAAAAAATGTTCGTCTTACTAAGGTTTTATCATCGATCTTTAATTCTATTAATTCTTCATCTTCCCTTCTGTATTACTGGAAAGATAATTAAATACACCAACTAAAACGTCAAAGCTATTCCAATTAACATTACAGTTTCTTTTGACATTAAATGCCCCCATCCGAAAGTTTCGATACAAACACAATAAGTTACTTCACTATCTGGCCCTATTCAGAAGGATACAGTTATTCGATTAGCACGTCCTTTAATTGAATATCTTTTCTCAAGTAGTTTATACAATTTCGCTAAACTGAGAGCTGCGTTGTATGAGAGCTAAAAACAATGATTTTTGTTTGAAAACCATTTTCTGTGTTACAATAAACATAGAAAAAGGTATAAGACATAAACTAATAAAAAGACCGAAGATACGGCAATATCTCCGGTCAGCAATTAATCGCTCCCCTTCAAGAGGGGTCAGCGCGAGTAAGAAATAGACCTCACCCGTTCGCTAAAACTCAGGGAGGTCTATTTCTTATGGTCTATAATCGTTACAACGAGTGTTGCAAAAGCGATCATTAGAACCATTGTCTCAAAAATAGACAAGGCAACACCCCCTTCCGTTATAGCGTATCGCAAGACACTACAACCGACAGGGTGCGCCGACCTCCCTTGAGGAAAACGCGATTATTGCATATTTCCATTATATCACTTGCCTAAGAAGTTTAAAGAAGCTTTTTAATTTTCCTTTAACAAGCTATTCGACTAATAAAATCTTATTTCCTTTGTGCTCATTCTTGGCGATTTTGTGCAATATGAAAGTATTCCTTACTAGAGAATAGAGCCCGTTTGCGGCATAAACTAGAATCATAAGAGTTTTGACATATTATATTCATCAACGAATTCGCTATCAATAAATAAGGAGTGTCTTTTTGTTCCTTCAATTTCAAAACCCACTTTTTTATATAACGATATGGCTGCCTTATTGCGAGTGACCACAGTTAATTCCAAACGATGTATATTATGGTTAAACGCCCATTGCTCCAACTTTTTAAATAACATTGCGCCTATTCCTTTTCCCCTATATTCCCCTAAAATTCCCATAACAATATAGGCTGAATGTTTATTTCTCTTTGCATTTCCGCCAACAGCCATCAAGAACCCAACCAATTCTTTGTTATCATTTTCAGCAACAAGTATGGTGGAATTTCCTTTTGTTCAATACTCTCAATCATCTTCAGTTGTTGTTCGACTTGAACGTTTCTTTCCCCAGCTTCCCAAAGCATATATTCAGATTCTGCCTCGATCTGTGGAGTAAGGTTGGCAAACCTTTCTGCATCCGATGTCTTTATCTCCCTAATTATCAATACGTTTCCTCCTAAACAATATGGCCCGTTTGTCGTATAAAGTTTAAAACCTCTTCTTTCATACAAACATTCACATACATATAAACATTTTAACATCCCAAAACTTCTAGAAGAACCAGAAACGATTTGGGATCGTCATTCCAAATAACAATGAAATCAACATTCTAATCGATTCACTTTTTAGCGAGTCAATCAGAAGTAGTACATAAATTTATGTACGTTTGATAAAAATGTTGTTAATTACATTGCCAATTCAGGTATTAAAACACTATAAACGTTGGTATATCAACGAAAAAAGGAGTAATAACGTAACGCTATGTTATTTGCACTCCTAATTATTATTTTATCTAATGTTTTCTCTCCTATAACTGAACCCGTTATTCACTAAAGAGAATTTTCACTGTGTTGCAGTTTATATCAACTGCACTGAAAAAACAACAACGTTTGCGAAAAGAGCCATTAAAAAACATAACGCTGAAATTATCAGCGTTATGTTTTTTTCGCAGTTGAGAAAGCGTAAATACCTTGTTACTGCACAAGTGCAACTAAGGCTTTCGCCATTAAGCAATAAGCCAAGTTGGTTATGCCATATATGGAATTAAATAGCGGATATACAGGTAAATTGTTGCAATAATAAGGGACAGTAAGACAAATGGCACGCCATACAGCATGAAACGCAGAAATGATAGCTTCTCCCCTTCTCCTTCGGCAAGTCCTGCAACAACCACATTAGCAGAAGCACCTATCAGTGTCGCATTCCCACCCATACAAGCTCCAAGGGCCAGTGACCACCAAATGGGATCCAAATATACCATGCCATAGCTTTCAAATTCTTCAATAACTGGAATCATTGCCGCAACAAATGGAATGTTGTCCACAATTCCGGAAAACAACCCGGAGATCCACAAGATCAGAATCGCTGCAGTGACATAATCCCCTTCTGTCCAGAGTACGATTCCCCTAGCCAATTCATCAATGATGCCCACTTCCTGTAGACCGCCAACCAATGCAAATAGACCAATAAAGAAAAACAATGTCACCCATTCCACTTGTGAAAAAACTTTTTCCGTGGACACCTCCCTTTCCGTCAACAACAGCAGAAGAATGGCACCAGTTAATGCAACCACTGTCAGATCGATATGAAGAAAGGCATGAAGAATAAAGCCGGTCAAAGTCATCGCAAGAACAGTGATAGACTTATATAGCATTGGGCTATGGACAAGATAGGCTGATGCATCCATCTCCATCAGCTTTTCCCTGTTTGAAACACTGGTGAAGAGCCTCTTCCTGAATAGCGGGAGCAATATTGCGAGCATGATGATAAACATGATCACGGCAATCGGAGCCAAATGGATGATAAAAGATAAAAACGTTAGATGATCAACGGCCTGTCCAATCATAATATTCGGCGGATCACCAATAAGGGTTGCGGTACCACCCAGGTTAGAACTGAAAATGACTGCCAGCAAGTACGGAAATGCGGGAAGCTGGAGCTGTTTGGTGATTTTCAGAACAATGGGCACCAATATAAGGACCGTCGTCACATTATCAAGCAATGCTGATCCTAAAGCGGTCAGGACACACACTCCTGCCATCAGCGGAACTGGCGCCCCCCTCACCTGCTGGGCAAAGCGAATCGCAATAATGAAAATAAACCGGTTCTTTCCGTAATGGATATAAGTACCATCATGGAAAACAATAACGCAATGGTGTTCCAGTCAATGTAGTGAAGGAACACATCATTCACACGATAAATACCTGTCAATAACAGCAGCATTCCACCGGCGAGTGCGACAATGGCACGGTTCACCTTTTCCGTCATAATAAATACATAACTAACGGCGAAGATTACTGCTGCTAAGATAACATCCATACGCCATCCTCTTTCTTAGTAAAAGATTGTCCTTCTACAACTGTATGCAGCAAAACAAAAAATATTTTCAGTCTTTTTCACTGTTTGTCCGAATAGGATAACAGTACAAGGACTACCTGTGGAAAGGAGGAACGAATAGCATGCATAGGCAACAATTTACTGCACTGCTGTATGGATGGATCGCAGTTCTTGGACTGATGTTAGTGACAAGCATCATTCTTGCTTTTCTGCTTCAATTTACAACAATGGATGAAACGCTATTATCATGGATTACACTCGCGGCCGGACTGATTATTTTATTTACTGGAGGCTTGATAGCCGGAGTCAAAAGCAAAGAAAAAGGCTGGATTATCGGTTCCGTCACAGGGATCGGATTCACCCTGTTTACATTTTGGTGCAATATCTCGGCTATCAGCAAGGATTTTCTGCGGAACAATCATTCAATCATATAGGTTTTATCCTTGCCGCCCTGGCCGGGGGAATTATCGGCGTCAACATGGTCAAAGGAGAAAAAGCATGAACAAACAAAAAGAAGCCGGTCCGAGTTGGACTGACTTCTTTTTTTATTCCCTTTATGTACCCATTCATAAAGTGTTATTGTGCCTTGTCTTTTACTTCCCGGATCGCTGAGCGGTCAAACGTAAGCTTAGGGCCGTTTGCTTCCTGAAGAACGACGGTATCTTCATCAAT
This sequence comes from Lentibacillus juripiscarius JCM 12147, assembly GCA_001311805.1. The sequence goes on from BBCA01000003.1 coordinate 98,480, forward strand.
TGCATGAATAGCACCATGCAGACCGCCAATCGTCACGACTTCATCTCCCTTTTGCAAATCCGCCTGCATTTGTTTCACTTGCTTCTGCCGCTTTTGCTGTGGGCGGATAAGCAGGAAATAAAAAATGACAAACATTAAAATAATTGGCAGTAACGATGCCAGTGTCCCCATAAACTGTTCCCTCCTTTATTAAAAATTCTTTGCATCCTTCTCATTGAAACCATATTGTTCAAAGAATGCCTCTTTAAAATCACCAAGCCGATCCTCAGCGATAGCTGTTCGTACTTGTTGCATTAATTTTAACAGAAAATGAAGGTTATGGTAAGTAGTAAGCCTGAATCCGAATGTTTCATTGCATTTTACCAAATGGCGAATGTAGGCCCTTGTATAATTCCTGCAAGTATAACAGTCGCAATTTTCATCAAGCGGACTGAAATCCCGGGCATACTTGGCATTCCGGACAACCAGCCTGCCATTAGATGTCATACATGTGCCATTGCGCGCAATTCTCGTCGGCAGCACACAGTCAAACATGTCAATGCCACGGATAGCCCCGTCAATCAGGGAATCCGGTGATCCAACTCCCATTAAATAGCGCGGTTTATGAAAAGGCATCAACGGTGTCGTGGACTCCAGCATCCGGTTCATGACATCTTTCGGTTCCCCGACGGAGAGTCCGCCAACCGCATACCCTGGAAAATCAAGTGAAACCAGATCATGAGCACTTTGTTTCCGTAAGTCTTCATACTCCCCACCCTGGATAATGCCGAATAAACCTTGTTCATCCGGACGCGCATGCGCCTGTAAACAGCGTTCGGCCCATCGTGATGTCCGTTCCACAGAAGCTTTCATATAGTCATGGGAAGCCGGGTATGGCGGACATTCATCAAACGCCATCATGATGTCGGATCCAAGTGCATTTTGAATGTTCATAGCCTTTTCCGGTGACAGGAACAATTTTTCCCCGCTAAGGTGATTACGGAAATGAACACCTTCTTCCTTGATATCACGCATATCACTAAGGCTGAAGACCTGGAAACCGCCTGAATCCGTCAATATGGCACCATCCCAGTTCATAAACTGATGCAGGCCACCAGCTTCACGGATAATGTCTTCACCCGGCCGCAGCCATAAATGGTATGTATTGGATAAAATAATGCCTGCATTCATCTCCTGTAATTCTTCCGGACTCATTGTTTTCACTGTTGCCAATGTCCCGACAGGCATGAACGCCGGTGTATCAAAAGAGCCATGCGGGGTATGCACCCGTCCAAGCCGAGCCCCCGTCTGGCTACATGTTTTTATATGTTCATACGTAATAGCAGTCATCATATTCGTTCCTTTGTTATAGGTTATTTACGCCCTTGTTATTAGAAAAACTTGGCTTTCACCAAGTCATTATAGTGAAAGTCTTAGTTTTACTTATAAGGTCGTCCATAATTTATACTTCTTGACGTTATAAAATTAGCATCGCGTCGCCAAAACTGAAAAACCGGTAGCGTTCATGAACAGCTTCTTGATAAGCATTCAAAATCCGCTCTCTGCCAGCGAAAGCACTCACCATCATAATCAATGTCGATTTCGGCAAATGAAAATTGGTGATCAGCCCGTCGATGGCCTGGAAGGTGTACGGCGGATAAATGAAAATATCTGTCCATCCGCTTGATTGGCTGAACTGACCGTTATTGTCCCGGGCGATCGTTTCCAGTGTTCTTGTTGACGTTGTCCCAACCGCAACAATCCGGCCATTATGTGCTTTCACATCAGCGAGCGTGTCTGCAGTTTCCTGTGACATGTGGTAAAACTCTGCATGCATCGTATGATCATCGATCGTATCTTCACTTACCGGTCTGAACGTACCAAGACCGACATGCAATGTGATAAACGCGATTGTTACACCCATTGCCCTGATTTCGTCCAATAACGTGTTGGTAAAATGCAAGCCTGCCGTCGGAGCTGCAGCTGAGCCTTCTTCTTTTGCATAGACTGTCTGATAGCGTTCTTTCTCGGGCAATTGCTCTTTTATATAGGGCGGTAGCGGCATTTCTCCAAGCTCATCCAGTATTTCATATAATATTCCGTCATAGTCCAACTGCAAAATACGACCGCCATGATCCTTTATTTCCGTACATGTTGCACGTATCTTTCCTTCACCGAACAGCAAGACAGTTCCGGCTTTAATTTTCTTAGCTGGTTTGGCCAGTACTTCCCACGTGTCGCCTTCCTGCTGATGCAGCAGAAGCACCTCAACTTTAGCTCCTGTATCTTCTTTTATCCCATACAGCCTGGCAGGAAGTACACGCGTATCATTCAGGACAAGACAATCGCCTTTCTGCAGATAGTCTTTGATATTTGTAAACTGTTTATGCTCCACTTCGTCTTTGTCCCTGTCAAGTACGAGCAGACGGGAAGCATCCCGGTTTTTCAGTGGTGTCTGGGCGATAAGTTCTTCTGGTAAATGAAAATCAAAATCTTCTGTATTCATGATGCTCTCCTTACTGATTTAAGTGCATGTTCAAAAAGGAGGATAAAAGGACCGGCAGGCTAAGTTCGCGACGTCCTGCGCGGGCGCCTGCACTAGCACGTCCTGTGCGTCGAAATTTCGAGGCGGCGTAGCTTTGAGCAACGGAGTGTATGCATTTAAATACATGAGTAGCGGAAAAGCAAGCCAACGAAGAAATTCGATGTGTCATTTTAACCGGACTTTTTGAACAACCTCTTTAACGAAATTTCCCCACTATAAACATAATAAAGGACAAAATAACACTAACGACAATGGATGTCACAATTGGAAAATGGAAAGTGAAATTATCTTTCTTAATGGTGATGTCTCCCGGCAGTTTACCAAAAGCGACCAGATAAGACCAATTGCCACAAAGATGATCCCAATGACGATAAACATTTTTCCCATTAATCGTCTTCCTTCCTGATTCCAAGATGCTGGTATGCTTTCGGGGTTACGAGCCGTCCCCGCGGTGTGCGCTGGATAAAGCCAGTTTGCAGTAAATACGGTTCATATACATCCTCGATTGTCTGCGGCTCTTCACCTATCGTTGCAGCAATGGTATCCAGTCCGACCGGTCCACCCTGAAACCCATCAATCATCCCGGTCAGGAGCTTATGGTCGATATGGTCAAGGCCCTGCTCGTCAACCTGAAGCATGTCCAATGCATGATCGGTCGTTCCAAGACTGATTTGCTGTTCCCCTTTCACCTGGGAAATATCACGGATTCGTTTCAGCAGCCTGTTAGCAATACGCGGTGTTCCACGTGACCGCCGGGCAATTTCTATAGAAGCTTCGTGCGTAATTGTTGTTTCAAAAATATCAGCTGTCCGCTCCACGATTTCACATAACTCATCAGGTTCATAGAAATCCAGCCGGCTCAGCACCCCGAACCGATCCCTTAGCGGAGCCGAGAGCAAACCAGCCCTTGTCGTTGCGCCAACCAGCGTAAATGGCGGCAAATCAATCCGCACTGACCTGGCACTTGGTCCCGTTCCAATAACAATATCAAGAAAGAAATCCTCCATTGCAGGATACAGGATCTCTTCAACTGACCTTGGTAATCGATGGATTTCATCAATAAACAAGACATCACCCGGCTCCAATGACGACAAAATAGCAGCCAGATCACCCGAGCGCTCGATTGCCGGACCTGAAGTGGAGCGGAACTGTACGCCCATTTCGTTGGCTATAATGGATGCCAATGTCGTTTTCCCAAGCCCTGGAGGCCCATATAAAAGCACGTGGTCCAGCGCTTCCTCCCGCATTTTAGCCGCTTGAATAAAGATCCCTAAATTGTCTTTCACCTTTTGCTGTCCAATATACTGTTGTAAATTTGCGGGACGGAGACTGAGTTCAACAGAGGCATCCTCGTTTTGCAGTTCACCTGTGACCATCCGTTCTTCCATCATTATCCCACCTTATCACTGTTCCACTAATAATGCCAGTGCTTTACGCACCAGTTCATCCGTGCTGCCGCTCTTTTCTTTCCGAAGATCTGATGCAACCGCCCTGATCTCCTTATCTGTATAACCGAGGGATTTCAACACTTCTTGTGTCTCTTGGATTGCTTCCGGTGCAGCTTGCTCTGTCTCCATTGTTTCTGCAGTACTGTCTGCAGCGGGGGCCACAGCAGGCAATTTCCCTTTCAAATCAAGAATCATTTGTCTGGCTGTTTTTTGCCAATCCCGGGCAGACTGGTCAAAAACGAATCATCCTCCCGTTCAATAGCATTGACGAGCCCGCCTGCATCTGCACCTCCAAGAATAGCAAGTGCTCCTTTTGGACCAATTCCCGAGACGGTGATCAGCTTGGTAAACAATAATTTCTCATCATCATTCTGGAAACCGTATAGTATTTGTGTATCTTCACGGACATAATGGTATGTACTAATTGTCACTTGTTGGTTAATGGATGCCTGGAATGCAAATGGATTCGTGCAGACAATCTCATAACCAATCCCCTGGACGTCCACAATGACTGTTTCTTGCTGAACGCTGGTTAATTTTCCTTTTATATATGCTATCATGCAACCTTCTCCTTTTAACTCCCTTTCCCTATTCTAACATAAGAAAGAAAGAAACTTCCATTCCTTAGCTGACGGGAATAGAAGTTTTTTATGGAATACGACCTCATGCTGTTGTCTCCATATTATGGTAAATATCTTGTGTGTCCTCGCTATCTTCCAGCATATCAATCAACTGAAGCATCTTTTCCGCATCTTCTTCCTTAGGTTTCGCATATGTCTGCGGAAACATCGTCACTTCCGCTTCGGCCAGATCATATTGCTGTTCCCTTAAATAATCACGCACATGCTGGAAATGTTCCGGCTCTGTATAAATTTCAAAGGCACCTTCCACGGTTGCAATATCTTCTGCACCCGCTTCAATAGCTTCTAGCGTGATGTCATCTTCATCAATGGCGCCATCTTCATTTTCGATCACAATATACCCTTTTCGGTCAAACATGAATGAGACGCTTCCATTTTCCCCCAGGTTGCCACCATTCTTCTTGAACGCATGCCGGACTTCTGCCGCCGTACGATTCTTATTGTCCGTCAGAACATGAACAATGACAGCAACGCCACCCGGGCCATATCCTTCGTATGCAAACTCCTCGTAGTTGACACCATCCAGGCCGCCTGTTGCCTTCTTGATGGCACGGTCTATATTATCATTCGGCATATTGTCTGCCTTTGCTTTATCAACCGCAAGCCTTAGCGAGGGATTCATTTCAGGATCACCACCACCCTCTTTGGCAGCGGTATAGATATCCTTCGCATGGCGCATGAAAATTTTCCCTTTTTAGCATCCTGTGCATTCTTTCTGCGTTGTATATTATGCCATTTGGAATGACCAGCATTGGACATTCTCCTCTCTCCTGGAATTTCCCTTTTATACTATACCAAAGATGGTCCGATGCATAAAGAAATTCCTTACAACTGCCTCGATTCAAAAGTGCCGTTCATTCGAAATCTTCCTCTTTCCTGTCTCGGTTGAAAAACTCTCTTAAAAATTCTTCCATATCCCCATTCAGTTGATCTGGTCGTGCATCTTTATTTCGCATGCGGTCCCAAAAGATATCATCTGTATATACATAAACTTCCTTCACCTGAACCATTTCCTGCACTTCCCGTTCCACACGTTCCCGCATGTCTGGTGGTGCAGAATCATTAATGATGATGCCGACAACCACTCTGTCATCTGCCATGGCAACTTGTGCCTGTTTAATGTGGCGTTTCTTTTTCAGATGATCGGCGATAGACATCGATACCTCATTTGTAAAAGAATCACTTCTTGCATTCTCATCACCGTCGTTCAATTCCTTTTGTTCGCTCTGCGGATAGCCGCCGCGTTCACCAATATTTTTATTTTCGACTCCCTGCCGGTCTTTCCGTTCTTTTCTGTTTCATAATTAATTGGTTGTGTATTCCCGTTTTCCTGACTGCTTTCCTGATCATTATCATTAGCGGCACAGCCAAACAGGAACAAAGATACGACTGGTATTGCCATCCATCTCATTATACGCATAAAAAAACCTCCCTTATTCTTATGTTGGGTAAAAGAGGTTTTTTACAACAGTAAATTTCAGGAAGTCATTGCTGGCGATGGAACTGCTTTGCTGTATTCCGTTTATGTGCTGTCCGGCTGTGCATTTGCTGAATCAATTCTTTATCTTTTTCGGGAATTTCTACCCCTTTCAGATACGCATCAATTTTAGCATAAGTAGTCCCCATTTCGGCTTCGTCTGTCTGTCCTTCCCATAAATCGGCACTTGGCTGTTTATCCAGGATTTCTTTCGGCACACCTAAGTACTCGCCCATTTCCTTTACCTCATGCTTCAAAAAGTCAACCAATGGTAATATATCAACACCGCCGTCTCCATATTTGGTGAAATAACCCGTATACCACTCAGCGGCATTGTCAGTTCCCGTCACCAAGTAACCATAATGAGAAGCGATTGTATATAGTGTACTCATTCTCAGGCGAGCACGGAGATTAGCATCAGCCATCTGATCACGCTTTGACTGGAAAGCATCTTGTTCCTGCAATTTTTCCCTGATTTGACCATACATTGTCTGGTGAGTATTGGTAAGATCAATCTTCAGCTGGCTGATACCACTTGTTTCAATCACTTTATCCGCATGTTCCATGTCTTCCAGGTTACTATTTAGCGGCATGATAACAGCTAAGGAATCATCGGGGAAAGCTCGTTGAATCAGGTGAGCAACAACAGCGGAATCCAATCCGCCGCTGACACCTGTAACCAGTCCGCTGACACCCGCTTCACGGACGCTCTCCCGCAGCCAATGTACAATTTCATCTGTTACTTTTTCCACAATCATCACCCTGTCCTGTTTGGTTAATACTGTATTGATCGTATCATTCTTTGTACATTTTTTAAAAAGGTTTGGCGTTTTATCCAGTCCTTTTCCATACTTTCCAAATAATCGGGGATCGGTCTTGGTTTATGACTGGATAGGTAGTGAAGCCACTCCCTTATCACGTCACTCGGGACAGAAATAGCGCACAGCCATAGCCTAATATGCTCTTCTTTTACCATGTCATAGGAAAGCAGCCTGTTGAGGTCCCAGTCCAGATACGGCAGAAATCGCTGCCCCAGCTGTATATAGTCATGTAAATGTGGTGCACATGAAAGCAAATCAAAGTCAATCATATAAACCTTTTCTGACTGACGGATAAATTATGGGACGCAACATCCCCCGTGAATCCATACACCATTTTGTTTCGCTATCCGCTCCAGCCTATTCCAAAAAGAGAAAGAAGACAAATAATGCAAATAATTTCTGGCAGTCTTCGTTATAGATTTATACATGGAATGATAACCATGTTTCCAAAACAAATGACCTGTTTGCTCAAATAGCTGCAAACGCTTGTGCCACCGAATATAGAACATTGTCGTGTGTACTTCATGCTGAATCTGGACACCTTGCGTATCACTATGAAATGATTGGAGCGCATGTAAAGCTGCTTTTCGATCCGCATCCTTCTTATAATGTAACTTTTTCCCGGCGATATACGGTGAGATAGTCCAATAGTAACCATCTACATAAAGAAACGGTTTTTGATTAGGAAAACGCTGAAACGGCACAACTACAGGTGATGATTGCCTATCAAAAAATCCCATTGCTGCAGGACCCGATCCCTGTTTGTGTGCCGCTTCAATATAAAAGTTTCTCCCTCCGCCGTTCTCATATAATGGACATGGTTACGAATCCGTTCCAGGTAAATGGGGTTTCCCATTCCTTTCCTGGACAAAAAGAAGAGAGATGATTCATCATCTCTTCTTCTTGATTTCCATTATTCATGCGTGTTTTCATCCTCATCGTCATGGGTATCGTACTGGTATTCTCTATAGCCTGGTGGCATCGGCTGTGGAAAATGATGATCCTGGATGCATGGATGGCAGAGCTGCGGCTTTGGCTGATGTAAGACATATCCCAGTCCCGAGTGTGCTGGCGGGCAATCCTGCCCATATGGGTGATAGGCAGCATGGTTATACACTGGTTTTTCCGGCATTTCCGACTCCATCATCGTGTGATGCGGTTTGTGCTGATGCATGTGTTGACCATACATTGGGTGATGTGGCATTGGCTGTGGCATTGGTTGTGGCATTGGCTGTGGATGTTGCGGCATTGGCTGCTGCATCGGTGTGTACATAGGATGGTGGTACATTGGTTTCGTCTCACCGCACCCACAATCCGGTTTACCTCCGCTGTATGGTTCCGGTTTGGCTGCAGGAGGATAAGGAAATTGCTGATAATGTGTTGGCTGTTGCGGTTGTTGTGGCTGTGGCGGCATTTGTGGCATTGGCTTAGAAGGATAAGGCATGTGTTTTTCTTTTTCCGGCTCCTTTTCTGGCGCTTGGTAGGTTGGTACTTGTGGAAGATTGATTGTTGTATAGTGATTCATTTCCTGCTCCATTACAGGCATTTGCATTTGCATATTCGGCTGCATTGGCATTTTTGGCTGAACTGGTTTAGGCTGTTTTACGTCATCTTCCTTCACGACAGGCTTCGGTTTCGGGGATGTATCTTTATATGGTTTCTCTGCGGGCTGTTTCTGTATTTCTTTCTTGGCTGTATCTTGTGTTTTAACTGGCTTCGAGGAACCCGGTATTTTAATCTTCATGCCTGGCATAATCATATCTGGAGTTGACAGCTGCGGGTTCATTTCCTTTACCTGTTCAAAATCTGCACCATACTGTTTTGCTATTTCCCATAAGGTGTCCCCTTTTTGGACAATGTGAATTTTCAATCTGTTCATACTCCTTTCGCTGCAATTTCTAACTAGGCTAATCACACGTTACCAGCATATGCAGCTAAACTGCAAAAGTTGAACCAGAAGCTACAAAAAAGAAGGGGCCAAGTCTTAACAACCGCTACAGCAAATGTTCCGCTTTCCGGGGGCGGCTGATGAGCCTCCTCGTGCTGGGTGCTCGTCGTGTTGCAAAATAAATTCAGTGGTGCAGCACTCCTCGTAACTCGCAGCATATTCGGTGGATGTATCGCTCGTCACTGCGGGGTCTCACCTAAGGCCTTTGCTCCCCCAGGAGTCTCCATGTTTTTCTTTCGCTTGTTCAGGTGTAAGTCCATTATATTAAAGAAAAAATCCAAACTGATTTGACATTTATTAGGAAAATGTTTAATCATTGTTCGGATTTTTTGTTGCTTCTATACTTTTGTCCCAGGCTCTAATTCCCGCATTTTTCCATTGCTACCGGCTATACTTTTTAGGTGTTATAATTCCATGAGATAAACAGGATATGTACCGAGAATGGTCACGTTACACCCGAGCGCTTCCAATTCCGCTTTTACACCGGGGAACAATACGTCATCGTATGGTTCATTTACATCCACAATAAAGAAATAATTGCCAAGTCCTGTTTTCATCGGACGAGATTCAATTTTAGAAAGGTTCATTTTTCGCCAGGCAAAGGCAGCCAGAACCTGATACAATGCCCCAGCGTAGTCACTTGGCAGGGTGATCAGCAGGCTTGTCTTTTCGGTCTGCACCTCGTGTTTTATGCGAATCTGTTCCTTATCACTGGCAAGTACGGCGAACCTTGTATGGTTATTCGGGTAATCATGAATGTTTTCGTGATGGATAGTCAATCCATATTCACTGGCCGCAAGTGTATTACCAATAGCTGCAATATCCCCTCCGCTGTCACTGACCATTTCAGCTGCCTTGCCGGTCGACGATGTGAAATGCAGATTAGCATCCGGCATATGTGTGTGCAGGAATTGATGACATTGCGCTATAGCATGGCTATGTGAATAAACGTCACTAACCGATGACAATTCCCCGGAAAAATCAGATGCAACAAGCAAATGCTGCTGAATCGGAACAACAATTTCCGCCACTATTGGCAGCCGAACCTGGTGGACCAGATAATCAACCGTCAGTTGCACCGTCCCTTCGATTGCATTTTCAAGTGGTACAACGCCAATGTCAATTTGACGGTCACTGACAGCATCAATACACTCCGGAATCGTGTCGAAACTCTGCTTATTTTCCCCATTGAAAGCAGTGTCGACCGCCAGCTTTGTAAATGTCCCACGCGGACCTAAATAGCCTATTTTAACCATATGGTAATCCCCCTTTGCGTCCATCCAATTATTTACTTAAGTGTGTTCAAAAAGAACGAAGGAATTCGATGTATCATTTTTACCGGACTTTTTGAAGAACCTCTTAATCCATGAATTCAAATTCTGTATCCAAGAGACGGATGGTATCCCCATCTTCAGCACCACGTTTGCGCAGCGCATCATCTACTCCCATTTGGCGCAGCTGCCGGGAAAAGCGCTGTACAGCCTCATCTTTCGTGAAATCAGTCATTTTAAATAATTTTTCGATTCGCGGACCGGATAATACAAATGCCCCATCCGGGTCCCTCGTAATGGTGAATGGTGCCTCTTCCTTCTGATGGCGGTATACGACCTGCTCACCTGCATCCTCTTCCGGCTCTGCAGCAGGTGCCGGTGCCTGTTCAAGTGTATCCGCAATAGCATACAACACTTCCTGCAATCCCTCTTTCGTAACGGAAGAGATAGGGTATACCGGATAATCGTCATCCAGTTTTTCCTTGAATGCCTGAAGGTTCTCCTCCGCACCAGGCATATCCATCTTATTGGCAGCTATGATCTGCGGGCGTTCCATCAATTTGGAATCATACTCTTCCAGTTCCTGATTGATTTTCACTAAATCCTCATAAGGGTCGCGTTGTTCTGTTCCAGCCATATCAACTACATGCAAGATAACCCTTGTCCGCTCAATATGACGCAGAAACTGATGGCCCAGTCCAACACCCTCATGTGCACCTTCAATCAGCCCGGGCAAATCAGCAATAACAAAGCTGCGCTGATCCTCCGTTTCCACCACTCCGAGATTCGGTGCCAAAGTTGTAAAATGATAGTCAGCAATTTTAGGTTTCGCTGCACTGATAACGGATAGGAGTGTTGACTTACCAACACTTGGAAATCCAACCAGCCCGACATCCGCAATCACTTTTAATTCTACTTTAATTGTCCGTTCCTGACCGGGTTCACCATTTTCGGAGAGTTCAGGGGCAGGATTTCTTGGTGTTGCAAAGCGTGTATTGCCGCGTCCGCCCCGGCCACCTTTAACAATAACTGCCTCTTGCTCATGATGCGTCAGGTCGGCAATCACTTCTCCGGTCTCCTCATCCTTTACCGTTGTACCCGGTGGGACTTCAACAACAAGCGGATCAGCATTTTTCCCATGTTTATTTTTGCTCATGCCATTTTCGCCGCGTTTCGCTTTGAAATGACGGTTATAACGAAAGTCCATCAATGTGTTAAGACCTTCATCCACTTTAAAAATGACATCACCGCCATTACCGCCATCACCACCGGCGGGGCCACCTTTTGGCACATATATCTCTCGTCTGTATGCTGCGAGTCCATTTCCTCCGTCACCCGCTTTCACATAGACACTAACCTGATCTACAAACATCTTTTCACCTCATTTACACGGGATATCAATGGTGCATACGATATCATTCCCGTGTTCCAATACCGTTACCATCTTTCCGGCATTATTTATTTTTTCGTTCAGCGCCGGCAAATCCGGGAACTTTCCATTCATACGAAGTTCCAATTGTATCATGTCTGCACTTCTGTCGTGAACATGCAAATGTATGTCGTATAACTCCATTGTATCAGTCATATGGTCTGTTATTGCCATTACTTTTTTACAATATTCCACTAGTAATGAATCCACATGCTGTAAATCTCTGTCGTGCGTATGTATGGAATAGGCTGAACGAAAATTTGGATATAATGTATCCAATTGAAGCACATATAATGCAAATGATGGAGCATTTAAGTTTACCAGTTTTGCTTTCTTCCTGTAAATGCTTCGTATAGTCCAGCAGTTTTGTACGTGCTTTGTCGGTTTTTCCATGCTTAAATAACCGTCAACAATCTGCAGCTGATTCAATAAATCATGCCGGTAATGTCGGAGCAGCTGTATAACATCCCGTTCCTCCATAGTTCTCCCCCTTTACGAAGGTCGCAGCAAAAAGGCGTCCATCCGTACATCAATAATATGAAAATTATAGCAAATAACCATAAAAATATCATATAAAAACCCCAGCCAATACTGACTGGAGTTCTGTTCATTTTGCCTATTAAGCTTATGCTTCTTTGGCTACCGGGTAGACACTCACTTTTTTACGGTCACGGCCAATACGTTCATATTTAATAACACCGTCAGTTTTGGCAAACAGTGTGTCATCTCCGCCGCGTCCCACGTTCATTCCCGGGTAAATCTTCGTACCGCGCTGGCGAAAGATAATGGATCCACCAGTTGCGAACTGACCATCGGCAATTTTTGCACCAAGGCGTTTCGATTCTGAGTCACGACCGTTTCTCGTACTTCCTGTACCTTTTTCTGGGAGAAAAACTGTAAATCCAGACGTAGCATAATACTGCACCCCCTTCTTAATCCTGTATCGTAATATAGTCACTGTATTCTTTTTCGATGGTTTTCAGTGAAATGAGCATCCCTTCGAACAAGATTTGGACTTTTTCCATCGTTGTCTCTGTCATTCCATCCGGAACAGTTACACGAAGAAATCCGCCTTCCCCACCCTGTTCAATTGACAAGTCAGCTCCACTCATTTCTAAAACCGCGTTAACAGAACCAAACGTTACCGCAGAGACTCCGGCACACACCAGATCATAGCCATATGGTCCGCTTTCGGCATGTCCGCTAATGGTAAACTGTTTAATTCCATTGTAATAACGGGTTATATTGGCATGAATCATATCAATACCTTCTACGCATCGATTTTGTCAATGACAACTTTAGTATATGGCTGACGATGCCCTTGTTTGCGGTGATAGTTTTTCTTCGGCTTGTACTTGAAAACGTCAATCTTCTTTTGACGTCCATGCTTTTCAACTTTCGCTGTAACCGAAGCACCATCAACGTATGGAGCACCGACTTTCACGTCATCTCCACCGATGAAAAGGACTTTATCAAATGTAACAGATTCTGAGGCATCTGCTTCCATTTTTTCAACGTAAATTTCTTGTCCTTCTGTAACTTTCACTTGTTTTCCGCCTGTTTCAATAATTGCGTACATACTTGCACCTCCCTAATGACCAAGACTCGCCATCGCAGGCATCCTTTGTAAAAGGTTGTTCAAAAAGTCCGGTAAAAAGGACACTTCGAATTTCTTCGTTGGCTTGCTTTTCCGTTGCTCATGTATTAAATTGCATACATTCCGCTACTCGGGAGCTGCGCCGCCTCGAACTTCTTGGTCCATTCTATCCTCCTTTTTGAACACGCACTTATGTGAACAAAAAGGATTTATCAGCCTGTTCCGAGCGGTTGTAGCATTGGTGCTACGATGAATAACGTATTGATAATATCATGACATGTATGACCCTGTCAACAAATGCCGACAAATCATTATGATACATGGCGGACAATTTCCCCAATTGGTTTTTGATAGTAACGTTCGTGGAAATAACTGTGCAAACAATCCATTTCGTCCATGGCCTGACGATTGTTTCCAGGGAAGGTAACATAATGGTATGTTTCCTGTCCCGCCTGAAATGATTGAACACATCCATCAAAAAACTGTGACAGGAAACTTCAATCGAATGGACACGCTTGATGCTTGCTTCACCCTGATATCTTCGCAGCAGGAACCGAATAAACACATAATATCGTTCTTTCCAGCTCTTTCTGTTTTCCATTGTCAAAAACGAAAACAGTACAAAAGCGCTCAGTGTAAACGGCACAGCCAGCAGAAGCAACAGGATAAGCAGCACATTCAAACATAATGAAAACAAAAGTATCGAGTGATATGCTCTGCGATAGGGGAAAAGCCCTGAAAAAATAAGAAAGAGCAATTTGCCGCCGTCCAAGGGCCATATCGGCAGTAAATTAAACAGCAGAATCACCGTATTATAAAAAAAGCCATCTCCACCATTGATGACGGAGCAAACTGATTCCCGGACAAAAAGAGGAGCAGCATGTAGATAAATAAATGCTGCAATGGGCCTGCAATAGTGACAAGTATTTCCTCATGAAGCGGTCTTGTACCATGTTCATCTGTATCCATCACTCCGCCAAACACCCAGAGTATAATTCCACGGATGCGCCACCTGAAGGCACTAGCCATCATAAAATGGCCTAACTCATGAATAAGGACAATCCCCAGTATAATCATTAACTCAATGAACGTGCCTGTCAGGAAGGAAATAATAATAAATACCAGCAGTACAGGGTGTATATGGATTGGCGGCAAAAATCTACGGAGCGTCATCAACTTTAATCACCTGTACAGGATCAATGTACGCATCATTTTGTTCAATAGCAAAATAAACATTTATTGTCACTGCCGGGTTTGAACGTGCCAAGTGACTGCCCATCATCAATAAACTGATAAAGATGAACATCGATGGAACTTAACTTCCCATAAATGGTTTTACTGTTATCGGCATGCTGTACAATGACTTTCTTGCCCATCTCCCTATCATTCCCAGCGAAAACAACAACGCCTCCCTGTAAAGCAGAGACATTCGTTTCCCCTTCCGGCGACAGCATGACTCCTGTCCCATTTGCTTGGAATGTTTCCGAAACACTCCCACTGACAGGGAATGCGAGTGCCTCCTCCGCACCGCCATCCTGACTGTCCGATGACGACAACGCCATTGGAGCACCAAACGTTTCCTGATACCACTGATTAACACGGGCAAATGGAAATTCTTCCGTTAAAGCATTTTCCGTCCACTGTTTCGGCTCGGACAGCAGCGAAGTATCCGATTCAAATAGCAGAGCTGCAGCAAAAAAGTACTGCCGACAGCATACCCTTCAGTACAAATCCGGAAACGTGACGGCTTTTGTTCTTTGGTGCCGACGGTGAACTGTCCGTAAAAACGGGAAAGTAGCCATGCTTTTCCTCCTCCTGTGGAAGAGAGGAGGTAAGTACCTGGCTGGATGTTCGTTCATCTGATGTTACTCCTCGGAGTTTCTTTCTGCGATTAATTGATTTTCTTACCTTATTAACCCCTTTACTCATTCTTCTCACAACCTTGTCTCACATTTGTACAAGTGTATGAGACAAGCCGCACAGTTATGATATTTTAGGATGGAAATCACAACACCGTGAAGCACCATAAAAAAACCGGCTTTTTACTATTATAGCAATTAACGCATAAACAATAACTATTGTCACTTCAATAAAAGGATTACGATTCTATATGCTATTTTGTTCTAAGAAAAAGCTCTTTTCGCACAATTTGTTGCTATTTCTATAAACTGCGACGTAACTTTGTATGAGTGTTAGACCGCCGCTGCGGCAATACACTTCGCTTTCACCACTCCGGGTACAAGTGTGACATCTGCTCATGCTTCCTTTGGTCGCATTCGCAGTGTCTTCTTTGCCGTGGGCGGCTGATGAGCCTCCTCGTGCTCGTCACGTTACAAGCTTACTCGGCGAAGCATACGCTTCTCGCAGGTCGCAGATTACCCAATGAAGTCTTGCTTTGTGCTTTGCACTGCGGGGTCTCATCTAGGCCTCTGCTCCCACAGTACAAGGAATGATATGGCAGCGATGCATCGCACGAAGAAAATTGTTTTTATTTTCGAGGAGTCTCCGTGTATTTCCCCCGCTGGTTTAAAGATATTCCACTTCAAATTATTATTAATGCTATTATGATGATTAATTGGAACGGAAGGCAGTCAAGACCAAAACAGCACTCAAAAGCGGTCGAAGGACTCGAGAGCCCGTCTCGAGACCAAAACAGCACTCAAAAGCAGTCGAAAAGGACTCGAGAGCCCATCTCGAGACCAAAACAA
>BBCA01000004.1 GCA_001311805.1 Lentibacillus juripiscarius JCM 12147
GCAATAACCTAATTGTTCGTATTTCAAAGGTAGATATTGAATTATGAAATTCACTCAGTGAAACTTTAATCAGTGGGGGCGTTTCCATCCCCCACCTTCACGTATTTGGTTACCCACGGTTAGAGGTGGGCGGATTACAGCCCGTTCATGCGTGATAGACGCCTGCTGCAAATTTCCTTACATCGACAAAATGCCCTTCAATTGCTGCGGCGGCCGCCATTTCCGGGCTGACTAGATGCGTACGTGCGCCATTGCCCTGCCGTCCTTCAAAATTCCGGTTCGATGTCGATGCACACCGGCCGCCCGGCGGAACTATATCATCATTCATCGCGAGACACATGCTGCAGCCAGCTTCACGCCACTCAAATCCGGCGTCCTTAAAAATCGTATCAAGTCCCTCTTTTTCCGCCTGCAGTTTGGTTCCGAACGACCCTGGTACGACAATCGCACGGACTCCGTCGCTCACTGATTGGCCTTCCACTATCCTGGCCGCTTTGCGCAGATCGGTGATGCGAGAGTTGGTGCACGAGCCGATAAACACATGATCAATGGCAATCGACTGGATCGGCTGGTTTTCCTCCAGACCCATATACTCCAGTGCCCGTGCGACCTCATCAGGATTCTCCGACTCGCTGACGCCCGGGGTACTGGCATTAACCGGTACACACATGCCAGGATTCGTGCCCCAGGATACTTGCGGTTCAATTTCTTCCGCTTTAATCGTCACTGTTTCATCGTATGCTGCGCCTTCATCGGTCGCCAGATTCAGCCATTCCGCTGCTTTTGCATCGAATGCTTCCCCTTGTGGCACATTCGGTTTATCCCGCAAAAATTCCACTGTCGTCTCATCCGGGCTGATTAGGCCCGCTCTTGCACCGGCTTCAATCGACATATTGCAGACGGTCATGCGCCCTTCCATCGATAAATTGCGGATCGCTTCCCCTGTATATTCAATGATATGGCCAGTGCCAAAACGCACACCGAATTTAGAAATGATCGCCAGAATCAAGTCTTTGGCCGTTACTCCAGTACCAAGATCGCCTTCCACATGGACATTCAGCGTTTTCGGCCGCTCCTGCCACAATGTCTGGGTTGCCAAAACATGTTCAACTTCACTCGTGCCAATCCCAAAGGCCAGCGCCCCGAAAGCACCGTGCGTGGACGTATGACTGTCACCGCACACAATCGTTTTGCCCGGCTGGGTCAGGCCAAGCTGCGGCCCGATCACATGAACGATTCCCTGGTCAGGATGAAACATATCCGCCAATGTGATGCCAAAATCCTTACAGTTTTTGCGCAACGTTTCCATTTGTTTTTGGAAATATCATCTTTGATAACATCTCTGTTTTTCGTTGGAACATTATGGTCCATCGTCGCATAGGTCAAATCTGGGCATCTGACATTGCGGTTACTCAGACGCAGCCCCTCGAAAGCCTGTGGGGACGTCACTTCATGGATTAGATGCAAGTCGATATACATCAGATCCGGCTTCCCTTCTTCCGCGTGGACCATATGATTTCGCCAGATTTTATCAACAATTGTTTTCGGTTTCCCCATCTCTTCACCTCCACCTGCTAAACAAACATGCCACAAATACTGTCTGAGACACTTTTGACCGTCAAATTTTCGACTACAGCATCGGTCACTTGCTGTGTGCCGGTAACCTGACCGCCTTGCGTGTCAAGATCTGCTGTACGATAGCCCTGATCCAGACATTCACGAACCGCCCGCTCGATGGCAGCGGCTTCCGTTTCCATCCCGAACGAGTGACGCAGCATGAGCGCTGCAGAAAGAATGGTCCCGAGCGGATTCGCCATTCCCTGCCCGGCAATATCCGGAGCAGAACCATGTACTGGTTCATACAGGCCTGTGCCATCCGAGCGTATGCTTGCAGATGGCAGCATACCGAGCGATCCGGTCAGAACGGACGCTTCATCACTCAAAATGTCACCAAACATGTTTTCCGTCACCATGACATCAAACTGGTTCGGGTTGGTAATCAGCTTCATTGCTGCTGCATCTACCAACAGATGTTCCACGGCCACATCCGGGTAGTCCTGTTTCTTTTCTTCGACGATCTCACGCCAGAGCCGGCTTGATTCCAGCACGTTTGCTTTATCAACAGAAGTCAGGTGCCGGCGACGGAGACGGGCACTCTGGAATGCTTTATCAATGATCCGCTCCATCTCTTCCCGCTGATATGCAAGTGTATCGACGACCGCATTCCCATTGTCCCGACGCTCACTTGGCGTGCCAAAATAAAGCCCGCCCGTCAGTTCACGAATGATTAAAATATCACTGCCTTCAATGACACTTTCTTTTAAAGGCGACGCGTGCAACAGGGACGGAAAACCTTTAACCGGACGCAAATTGGCGAACAGTCCCAGTGCTTTGCGAATACCAAGCAGCCCTTTTTCCGGCCGTCTATCAGCAGGCACCCCATCCCACTTGGGGCCACCGACAGCGCCAAGCAAGATGGCATCGGCGTTCCGGCATGCCTTAACGGTTGTATCCGGAAGTGGTGTCCCAAATTTGTCAACCGCGTCCCCGCCGATTGCGTGCTCCTCCATGGTGAACGTGTGGCCGAATTCACCAGCCACTGCTTTTAATACCTGTACAGCTGACTCGACGATTTCTCTACCAATACCATCTCCAGGAAGCAGAATAATGTGCTTATTCATGAACTTCCCCTCCTTTGCGCTGTTGTTTTAAAGATCCAACTGAGATACATCTGATTTTTATGCTAAATATTATTGCTTTTTATTGAAATGAAAACTACTATGCATGCTCTGAGCAGCCGAATACACGTAGACTCCTGCGGGAAGTGCGAGGTAGGCAAGACCCCACAGGGCCTTGCCCGAGGAGGCTTGGCACTCGCCCGCGGAAAGCGAAGTGTATTCGGGCTGCGGACTCATTTACTTAACCGCTTCGGTTTCGTTCGATGGGCTCTTCTGGATAAAATAACGGTTGACCGCGTTCAAAAAGGCGTTGACGGAAGCTTCCAGTACGTCCTGTGCGGTACCCCTTCCATTCATGGTCTGCCCGTTGACGGCAAGCTGCACGTGCGATTCCGCAAGTGCGTCCTTGCCGCGTCCGACGGAATTTAGCTGATAATCAGCCAGGTGCAGGTCTTCCTCGATCAGCGTATCCAACGTCTTATACAGCGCTTCAACACTGCCCTGACCCGTACATGCCGTCTCCACTCTGTCCCCCGGCTGGTGTCGTCAGAGAAACGGTCGCCGTCGGAATATTGGCCGTTCCGTACTGGACCTGGAACATTTCCAGCTGATATTTGTTAATGGCGGACGTTTCGGTCTGAATTTCCATCAAAATCGTATACAAATCATCGTCGGTTACTTCCCGCTTATGATCCGTCAATTCTTTAAACATTTCGAAGGCTTCTTTCAGTTTATCTTCAGACAGTTCTACCCCCAGTTCGCTGACACGATCCTTGAACGCATGCCGTCCGGAGTGTTTGCCAAGAAACAGCGTGTTGGCCGTGACTCCCACCATTTCAGGGGTGATAATTTCATAGGTTTCTTTATTTTTCAGGACGCCATCCTGATGAATCCCTGCTTCATGCTGAAAGGCGTTGCGGCCGATGACTGCTTTATTAGCCTGCACATACATGCCGGTCAATTTGGCAATCAGATCACTCGTCCGCTTCGTCTCATCCAGCTTTAAACCGGTGCTGTACGGATAATGATCAGCACGGACTCTTAAGGCGACAGCGACTTCTTCCAGTGACGCGTTGCCGGCCCGTTCCCCAATGCCGTTAATCGTCCCTTCAACCTGAGTCGCACCATTTTCAACAGCAGCGATCGAGTTGGCAACGGCCATGCCCAGGTCGTTATGACAATGGCACGACAGCTCCACTCTATCAATGTTCGGGACCGTTTCACGGATATAGCGGAACATGTCACCATATTCAGCTGGTGTCGTGTAGCCAACCGTATCCGGAAGATTAATAACGGTAGCACCGGCGTCAATCACTTGTTCAATAATCTGGGCTAAAAAGTTCCAGTCTGAACGGGATGCATCTTCTGCCGACCATTCCACTTGCGGAAACTTCTCCCGAGCATAACTGACCATGCTGACGGCGTTGTCGATAACCTGCTCTGGTGTTTTTTCAATTTATACGTCATGTGAATCGGTGAAGTAGCCAGAAATAGGTGCAACCGCGGTTCTTCCGCATATTTCAGCGCTTCCCACGCTGTATCGATATCTCCCTTAGCAGTACGGGCCAGCCCGGTGACCGATGTGCCCTTAATCGTCTCGGCTATCGCCTTGACTGCTTCAAAGTCACCCTGGGAGGAAGCAGGGAATCCTGCCTCCATCCGGTCCACACCAAGCCGCTCCAGCTGTTTGGCAATTTCCAGTTTTTCCAGCTTATTCAGATTAACGCCAGGTGACTGTTCTCCATCCCTAAGTGTCGTATCGAAAATTTTAATTTGTGACATGTGCCTTCACATCCTTTTGTTCATTCTTTTCGTCTTTTTGCAGTGGCTGTTTGACAAAAGGCATTAATTCACGAAGCTCCTTTCCGACTTGTTCAATCTGGTGTTTGCTTTCTTTAGCATTAATAGCGTTGTATTGCGGCCGGTTTGCCTGGTTTTCAAGGATCCACCCTTTCGCAAATTCACCGGACTGCACTTCTGCAAGAATTTCCTTCATCCGCTCTTTCGTTTCGTCATTCACAACGCGCGGCCCGGAAACGAAGTCACCCCACTGGGCAGTATCCGAAATCGAGTAGCGTACATTTTCCAGTCCGCCTTCATACATCAAGTCAACAATGAGCTTCATCTCATGCAGGCATTCAAAGTAGGCCACTTCCGGCTGGTATCCGGCATTGGTCAGCGTTTCGAAGCCGGCTTTAACGAGGCTGGTCAGCCCGCCGCACAGAACAGCCTGCTCACCGAACAGATCGGTTTCGGTTTCTTCCTGAAAGCTCGTTTCCAGAACACCAGCCCTAGCTGAACCAATGCCTTGTGCATAAGCAAGTGCCAGTTCCTTCGCATCACCGGTAACATCCTGGTAAACACCATACAGGGACGGAACACCACCGCCATCTTCATATGTGCGCCGTACCAGATGACCTGGTCCTTTTGGTGCGACGAGGAAGACATCTACATCGCTCGGCGGGACAATCTGGGAAAAATGAACGTTAAAGCCATGCGCAAATGCAATAGCATTACCGGCATCCAGATTCGGCTTGATGCTTTCTTCGTAAACGGCTGTCTGATGCTCATCAGGCAATAGAACCATGACAACGTCGGCCTGTTTAACAGCGTCAGCTACTGGAAGTACCTGGAACCCATCTGCTTCAGCTTTTTGCTGGGATTTGCCCGGTCTCAAGCCGACAACGACATCATAGCCGCTCTCCCTTAGGTTCAATGCGTGTGCATGCCCTTGTGATCCATAACCAACAACCGCCACTTTCTTCGCCTGTAATACCTCTTTTTGAATATCCTTTTCGTACAATACTTTTGACATAATCCTCATCCTCCTTTAATTTTTAGCTTTAACCAATGAATGATTTTAAAGTTTTCATACAAGGTGTGTGTTTAAATCGGTGACGTCCTGGGGCTGCTGTCCCCTCAGGAATGCTGTTACACCGGTGCGTGCCAGTTCTTTGATGCCATATGGTCTTAACAGGGCAATCAGTGCCTCGACTTTATCTGGTTTGCCGGTAACCTGCACTGTCAGGCTATCCTTGCTGACATCGATCAGCGACGCCCGGAATGGGGTGATGACGCCCTGTATTTCCGCCCGCACCTGGCCGCTGCCGCCAACCTTGATCAGGGCCAGTTCTCTCGCCACCATCGCCTTGTCGGTAATGTCTTTTACTTTCAAAACATCAATTTGCTTATTCAGCTGCTTGGTAAGCTGTTCTAATTTTGACCGTCAGCGACGTGCACAACAAACGTCATCTTGGAAATCCCTTCACGCTCCGACTTGCCGACCGAAATACTGTCGATATTGAACTGGCGTTTATGGAGCATACCGGTTATCCGGTTGAGCACCCCGCTGTGGTCCTGAACATCAGCCGTGATTACACGTTTCATCTTGTCACCCCTATCATTTCATGAATGCCTTTGCCTGGAGCGATCATCGGATAAACACATTCCATCTGGACTACTCGGCAATCAACAACAACAGGACCATCATGGGCAAACGCCTGTGTGAGCACATCCGGCAGATCGGCTTCGTGCTCTGCTTGCATGCCTCGAATGCCGTAACATTCCGCCAATTTTACAAAATCAGGGTTTTCAGAAAAATAGACTCTGAATACCGCTCCTCGAAAAAGCTTTCCTGCCATTGCCGAACCATGCCAAGGGATTGATTATTGACGATGATCACTTTAACGGGCAACTTCCGTTCTTTAATGACCGATAATTCCTGACTGGTCATTTGGAAACCGCCGTCCCCGACAACAGCAACAACCAGTTCATCCGGTGCGGCAATTTGTGCGCCGACTGCGGCCGGAAAACCGAAGCCCATTGTGCCAAGACCACCTGATGTCACCCAGCGATTCGGTTTATCGAACGGATAATACTGGGCGGCCCACATTTGGTGCTGGCCGACGTCTGTTGTTACAATTGCCTTCCCGTCTGACTCCCGGTAAATTTCTTTCATCAGCCATTGCGGCGAGATCCGCTCTTCTGCATGATCATACCAGAGAGGATATTCCCGCTGGCTCTTCGTTAATGTTTCCAGCCATGCTTCATGTTTTTGGGCTTCCATGTTTTGGCGAGCAGTGCCTTCACTGCTTCATAGGCATCGGCAACGACCGGGATTTCCGTTTCCACGTTTTTGCCAATTTCCGCTGGGTCAATATCGATATGAGCGACTTTCGCATTCGGGGCAAAATGCTTCAGATTGCCGGTGAGCCGGTCGTCAAACCGTGCCCCGATATTGATAAGCAAGTCGCAGTCGTATATGGCCATGTTGGCGGTGTAATTCCCATGCATGCCTGCCATTCCAAGCGACAACTCATGCGTTCCAGGAAAACTTCCGAGACCATGCAGCGTATTGGCTACCGGCACCCGGTGTTTTTCGGCAAACTCTTTCAGTCATCGGCCGCTTCACTGAACACAACACCCGCCCCCGCCAGAATCAGCGGTTTTTTCGCTCGGCCCAACGCATCTGCCAGTTTGGTAATCTGCAGCGGGTTCGGCTTCCGGTTCGGCTGATAGCCAGGCAAATGGCAATCTGCATTTTCATCTACACTACGGGTGGTAACTTGCTGGGAAATGTCTTTCGGAATGTCTACTACCACCGGCCCCGGACGCCCGGTTGATGCGATATGGAATGCCTCACTGACAACCCGCGGCAGCTCCTCCAGATCCCGGACCTGATAATTGTATTTCGTAATCGGTGTGGTGATCCCCAGCACATCCGACTCCTGAAATGCATCCGACCCGATCACATTGGTAGCAACCTGACCGGTAAAGATAACCAGTGGCAACGAATCCATCATTGCATCGGTGATTCCTGTCACCAGGTTGGTCGCCCCCGGTCCGGATGTTGATAGCACCACGCCCGGTTTCCCGGTTACCCGTGCATAGCCTTCAGCCATATGCACGCCACCCTGCTCATGTCTGGTCAGTACATGGGTGAACGGTGTTTCATTCCGGTACAGGGCGTCATAAATCGGCAGCACCGCCCCACCCGGATAACCGAATACGGTATCAACATTAGCCGCCGCTAACGCCTGGATCAGTACATCCGCACCGGTTACCTTTTCTTCCACTTGTTTCATGTCACGCTCAGCCTCTACACTCACTGTGCTCGCCTCCTTTTAAATTTTGGAATAACCGGGCATTTCCTTGTGCCCTGTCAGCGTGCACGATGACCTGACAGATGTTAGAAAACTTGGCTTATCGCGAAGCCTTAGTTGCACTTATGCAGTAAGAACGTATTTATACTTTCTTAACTGCAAAAAAGACCCTTCTCTCCCCAAAAGCTGCATCACATCATTACAGCATCGTTGGGGAGAAAAGAGTCCTCTTTCCACGGTACCACCCAGTTTCATAGCATCCTCACGAATACTACCTTGCCAGCTGACAATTCCGCCAGCTGCTTTTTGATAACAGGTGCAGGCTAGCACCCGGCTCTGCCTAGTAAGAAGTCCCGTTCGACAGAGCACTCGGGGATGATGTCAGAACAACATGCACTTCCGGGCTTCCAGCAACCCCGGCTCTCTGGGAGTGCACGCAGCATGTTCTTTTATTCCCGTCATTGTATTTCGTTTTATTCTTTTTTCAATCGCCAAGTAGGCTGATGGATAATTTGTACGTGATAATTTATATTGCGAACAATCATATAACGCTTTTCGCAAAGAGTCAACAGTATTTTTAAATTTTTTTTGATACTTCACATAAGTCGAAAAAGTTGTATGCGCTTACATCGTTTGCGTGGCAAAAGGGTACTGAAATGTTTCAATTTTGTTACAAAATTGAAAAAGGGCAGAACAAGCTGTGCCAGTTAGAGAAGGTGTAGCTTGTTAGCCCCAGTCGATATCGGATCTTGAGCGGTGGGTATAAACCCATTTGAGAGGGGATATCGACCGGTCCAGGGGAAATATCAACCGGACCTAGTGAGATATCAACCGGTCGACGGCGAATATCAACCCGATCTGGTGAGATATCGACCGGACCTGGCGAAATATCGACCGATCGATGGCGAATATCAACCGGTCGGCGCTGGATATCAACCGGTCGCCCCGATTGGCAGCCTATGTGGCAAAATATGCTAAAAAAATAACTCCAGCGCTCTTTGCTGGAGTTATTTTTCCCTATTTTCTAGTCTTCGCTATCCAAAAAGTCGGTGACGGCACCTTTGGAAGAGCTGGATACGTTATGGGCGTATTTGCCGAGTACGCCTTTTTTATACAAAGGCGGTGCGGTCCATTCTGCTTTTCGCCGGATTAATTCCTCGTCAGAGATAGCAGCGGATATTTCTTTTTTCTCTGAGTCAATCGTCACGCTGTCGCCTTCCTGCAGCAGTGCTACGGGACCACCGGCTTGTGCCTCCGGGGCGATATGACCGACGACCAGCCCGTGTGTCCCGCCGGAAAAGCGTCCATCCGTCAGCAGGGCAACTTTCTCCCCGAGTCCTTTTCCAACAAGCAGACTGGAAACGGACAGCATCTCAGGCATGCCTGGTCCGCCTTTCGGTCCGACGTAACGGATGACTACCACATCGCCTTCCTGTACGTCGTTGTGCCTGATTGCCTCAATCGCTTCCTGTTCGGTGTTAAACACACGTGCCGACCCGGTATGACGCTTTACTTTCACGCCGGAAACTTTGGCAACAGCCCCATCCGGTGCTAGATTACCTTTTAAAACAATAAGCGGTCCATCCGTTCGCTTCGGCTGATCAAACGGAGCGATAATCTCTTGTCCTTCCGTGAGTGATGGAGCCTCCGCCAGATTTTCAGCAATGGTTTTCCCAGTAACGGTCAGGCAGTCCCCATGCAAATACCCTGCCTCATACAAAAGCTTCATAACGGCCTGTACACCGCCAACCCGGTGCAGATCCTGCATGACATATTTTCCGCTTGGCTTCAGGTCGGCCAGGTGTGGTGTTTTTTCCTGGATCCGGTTAAAGTCATCAATCGAGACGTCTGCACCAACGGCATGGGCCATTCCGAGGAGGTGCAGAATCGCATTCGTCGAACCGCCCAGTGCCATCACCACGGTAATGGCGTTCTCAAATGCTTCTTTCGTCATGATATCTTTCGGATAGATGCCCTTTTCCAGGAGCTTGTAGACAGCCTCCCCAGCCGCAGCACAGTCTTCCGTTTTTTCGGCAGATTCGGCTGGGTGTGATGAGCTTCCGGGCAGGCTCATTCCCATCGCTTCCACAGCCGATGCCATCGTATTCGCCGTATACATCCCGCCGCACGCACCTGCACCAGGCAGGCACGGCATTCGATATTTTTCAGTTCTTCATCGCTGATATCGCCATTGTTGTGCTTGCCGACCCCTTCAAAGACAGACACAATATCAATGTCTTTGCCATTATGTGAGCCGGGCGCAATCGTTCCGCCGTAACTAAAGACAGCCGGCACGTCCGCATTGGCAATTGCAATCATGCAGCCGGGGATATTTTTGTCACACGCGCCAATGGCTACAAATCCATCAAGGTTCTCTGCCCCGACAACCGTCTCAATTGAATCAGCAATTAGGTCACGGCTCGGAAGCGAATAACGCATCCCCTGTGTCCCCATGGAGATGCCATCAGAAACAGTAATCGTATTGAAAATGAGCGGTGTGCCACCTGCTTCCCGGGCACCTTTCTTCGCACTGACAGCAAGGTCGTCAATGTGAATGTTGCACGGCGTCACCTCGCTCCACGTGCTGGCAATACCAATCATCGGCTTTTGAAAATCATCATCCGTAACACCGACCGCCCGCAGCATCGCACGGTTCGGAGCACGCATTGTATCATCGCTGAACACATGACTTTTAATACGCAAATCTTTTTCCATCTTGCAGACCACCTTTCGTTTCGAGTAATTATAGACTTAATTTTCACACCGTTCAATATTTTTGTATTTTAAAGCTGTCACCGGCTAACCGGGGGATTTACGTCTAAAATCAGGTCCGGCGCCTCTCCTGAAAACATGCGATCGGTCAGCCAGCTTTCGTATGCTCGTCATCAGCCGAATCTTGCCTGTCTTTTTTTCCCCCACCATGTTGCCAAAACAGGTCCGGATATGTTGTGCCAAACACTGAACAAAGCACTCGGGACAGCAGCGGCTGGAGCAAAATGGGCTAATGCCAGCGTTGATCCAAGGCCAGAATTTTGCATGCCCACCTCAATCGAGATTGCTTTCTGATCACGGAAGTCAAACCGGAACAACTTGGCGAGCAGATACCCGACCAGAAGCCCCAGCACATTATGCAGCACAACCACACTGAAAATGAGCAGCCCTGTCGTCAGAATTTCCTCCCGGTTGACCGCAACAACAGCAGATGCTACTGCAACGATTCCAATAACGGACACGAGCGGCAGCACCGCAACGCTTTTTTCCACTTGCCGGCTGAACAATAGCCGGATAACCACCCCGAGGACAACAGGAATCAGGACAATTTGCACAATCGACAGGAACATATCCCCGGCCGATACCGGCAGCCATTTGCTTGCAAACAATAACGTCAGTAACGGCGTAAGGATTGGTGCAACAACGGTCGACACGGCAGTGACCGATACCGACAGTGCCGTATTCCCTTTAGCCAGGAATGTCATGACATTCGATGCCGTTCCCCCCGGGACAGCACCCAACCAGGATGACGCCCGCTGCAATCTCTGCGGGAAGCTGAAAAAGAGAGGCTAGTCCAAATGCAAGCAACGGCATAATCGTATACTGCGCCGCCACGGCAGTAAGCACACTTTTCGGCGCACGGATGACTCCCTTAAAATCATCCAGTGTCAGCGTCAGCCCCATTCCAAACATGATGATCCCCAAGAGCAGTGCAATATGCGGGGCAATCCAGGCAAAACTGTCCGGTGACAAAAGACTCAGCACCGAAAACAAAATCACCCAGACCGCAAATGTGTTCCCCGCAACATGGCTCACTTTTTCCAACGTTTTCATACCATCCATCCCCTCCTGCAAAATCTATTATTAAATAATTTCAGATTTTATCATAAGTGCAAAAATTTGGAAGCATCTGTCGGTAATATTATGTTTATTTTGTGAAAAGTTTCATTTTGGGCTTGCTTTTAAAGAAAATATATTCTAAGATGGAATACAACTTTTTACACAAGGGGATGGGGACATGGAGAAGGAACATGCTATTCAAATAGATCTCTGTTCTACACGCAAAGAAAAACCGCGCGCAGACCAGCTAGAGTTTGGCAGAACGTTTGCCGATCATATGTTTGTTATGGACTACACAGAAACGAAAGGCTGGCATGATGCACGCATTGTTCCGTATGAGCCGATTACGATCGACCCATCAGCAATGGTCTTCCATTACGGCCAATCCGTTTTTGAGGGAATGAAAGCTTATCTTACGCCGGAAGGAAATGCGCAGCTGTTCCGGCCCGAACGCAATTTCAAGCGAATGAATCACTCTAACAGCCGCCTGTGCATTCCACCGATTGACGAGGAATTTGCACTAAAGGCACTTCAACAATTAGTGGGACTGGAAAAGGAATGGATTCCGGAAGCTGAAGGAACTTCTCTGTATATCAGGCCATTTATTATTTCCACCGAAGCTTTTCTCGGTGTTGCGCCATCAAGCCATTATAAATTCATGATTATATTATCGCCGGTTGGTGCCTATTACAAAGAAGGCATCAATCCGATTAAAATCGCTGTTGAAAACGAGTATGTCCGTACCGTGAAAGGCGGAACAGGCGAAGCGAAAACCGGCGGAAACTACGCGGCAAGTCTGAAAGCTCAGGAAACAGCAGAAGAAGGGATTGCCCAGGTGCTCTGGCTGGACGGTGTCGAAAAGAAATATATCGAAGAAGTCGGCAGCATGAACGTATTTTTCAAGATGGGTGGAAAAGTCGTGACGCCCGCCTTAAACGGAAGTATTCTCGAAGGGGTCACCCGAAACTCGGTCATCCAGCTTCTAAAACACTGGGACGTTCCGGTTGAGGAGCGTAAACTTTCCATGGATGAAGTATTCCAGGCGCATCAGGAAGGCAAGCTGGAAGAAGCATTCGGCGCAGGAACCGCGGCTGTTATTTCGCCAATCGGACAACTCGTCTGGGGCGAGCACCATCTTGATATCAACAGCGGCAAAACGGGTGCTATCGCTAAACAGCTGTATGATACCCTGACCGGCATCCAGTATGGCAAAACCATGGATCCATTTGGCTGGGTAGTACCAGTGGAGGAACAAGATAAGCAGACGTTGAAAGCTACCGTGTGAACGGGAAAGTCCCGATTAGAAAAGAGTCGCACGGCGTATATCGAAGACAGCAGAAAAAGGTAAAAACCCCCCTGGCACGATAGAGATGCCAGGGGTTTTGTTTGGTTGGCTTTCTCGGCGAGGGGGGGTTCGGCAATCATCTTTTCCGACCTGCGTCTTGACAAGCAGATACACAATCGGGGTATCGATCAGTGCAATTCCTAGCTTGACCAGATACTGCGTGACGACCATGCCGGCCAGTACTGAAAATGGAACAATTCCCCAGAAAGCGACGGTGATGAACAAAACAGTATCAATAAGCTGGCTCGTCATCGTCGATAAATTGTTGCGAAGCCAAAGCTTTGATTCACCGTGTCTTGCTTTTAGACGGTGGAAAATGCTTACGTCAAGGTTCTGGCTTGCGATATACGAGATCAGACTTGCCGCAATCACCCTGAAACTCCCGCCGAGCACTGTTTCAAATTCCGCTTGTAATGCGAAATCAGAGGCGGCCGGCAGCTGAATTGCTACAAAATGAACCCAAGTGCAATCACCTGTGTCAGGAAGCCCGCCTGAACCGTCCTCCTTGCAGCGTCCTTGCCATAGACCTCCCCAATAACATCGGTAATCAGATAAGTGACGACATATACAATCACAGCTGCAGGCAGGACGACTCCCCCGATGCTGAACAGCTTCACACCTAAAATATTGGATAATAATAACAATCCCACAAATAATGCGTTCAAATATACAAACATCCAGCCTCTCCCTTTCGTTGCTCTATCACGTTATATTGGACCGGTACTCTGACTATATTGCAGGGATTTGCCGGTCACTTAGAGCAGGAACGAAAGGATTCCAAGCCACCCTCTATTACCGGTTGTCGATTTTTTCCGGGTACAGATCATGATTCATGAGCCGATGCGCGGCCATCTCCTCAAATCGTGTGCCAGGCTTCCCGTAATTGCAAAATGGATCGATGGAGATGCCGCCGCGTGGTGTGAATTTTCCCCACACTTCGATATAACGCGGGTCCATCAAATCTATCAGATCGTTCATGATAATATTCATACAGTCTTCGTGAAAATCACCGTGATTACGGAAACTGAACAGATAGAGTTTCAAAGATTTGCTTTCGACCATTTTGGCATCCGGGATATAGCTGATATAAACAGTACCAAAGTCCGGCTGATTCGTTTTCGGGCAAAGTGTCGTAAATTCAGGGCAATTGAATTTGACAAAATAATCCCGGTTCGGGTGCTGGTTTTCGAATGTCTCAAGAACTTCCGGCGTGTAATCAAACTGATACGTGGTGCCCTGGTTACCCAACAGGGACAGTTCCCCCAGATTTTCATCGCGTTTTCCTGTCATGGAATAACCTCCTTCCAGTGTAAAGTGCGTGTTCAACCTTTTAAAATAAAAAACCACGGCCTAAGGCACATGGTTTTCGCATCACAGTCATCTGTCCTTAGTTTTTAGAGAGGGTTGAAGCTAAGAACCTCTTCCGTCCGATCAAACGGATATGCAATTATCCAGTTCACGGAATCTATCATATATCGGAAAACGACACATGTCAATGCACGCGAAAATAATAGCTAGGTGAATCTGTTAGCCACCCCGGCCCGGATATACCGTTTAAACTATACACAAGCTGCAAAAATCATGAGAACCTTAGAAGCCACTCATTTCCAATTTATGGTGGGACAAGGAGCCTGTCTCTATTTTTTCTGCGCCAAAGGGTGAGGGCGGTTGCGGCTGCTATGGCTGTTCCGGCGATGACGGGGCCTTTTTTCAGCCTATTATCCTCAGTGTACAGGGCATCTTTCATAATCAGGTTCATATTTTGTGGGCGTTCGGCCAGGCGGCGCATAAAATAGCCGAACCAGTCATCACCAAACGGGATGTACGTGCAGAAATTATATCCGTTCTCTGCCAATTTATCCTGCATATCATTACGAAAACCGTAGAGCATCTGGAATTCAAACTTATCCGTTCCGATGGCATTCTCATCTACAAACGCTTTCAATTCATTGATAATATGGTGGTCATGGGTCGCAATGGATGTAAACGTGTTGCCCAGCAGGCGCTGTTTGGCCAGTTTAATAAAATTACGGTCAATATCCTGCTTATCCGAAACGCGACCTCTTCACTTTCCTTATACGCCCCTTTAACAAGCCTGATGCGCATATCCTTCAGCCTGCTCAGGTCCTCTTCCGCTCTATAAAGATACGACTGGATTACGGTTCCAACATTGTCATAATGCTCACGCAGCTCGTTCAATACATCCAGCGTCGCCTCATAATGGGAATAGTCTTCCATATCAATATTGACGAAATAGAATACTGTTTTGCCGTATCAAGAATGTCTTTCATGTTTGCAATGCAGTAATCCTGGTCAATATCCAGTCCCAGCTGGGTCAACTTTACCGATAAGTGGCAATCCAGATTCTGCTTATTAATTGTATCCAGAATAGCAAGAATTTGCTCTTTGGCCTGGTTCGCTTCACCTTTATCGGATACAAATTCCCCAAGATTATCAAGGGTGCAGCTGATGCCTTTCGCATTCTGTTCCTTCACAGCATCGACCACACTCTGAATAGTGGTTCCTGCGACAAATTTGTCAGCACCAAGGACGAATCCCCATTTTTCGCCTGTGCATTTAAGAATTTACTATTTGATAAACCGATAAAAATCCCGTGTCACATTCGTCATGCTGAAAACTCCTTCAGTCCCAATTTTATATGTCTGTTCCGTGCAACCGCATTCATCTTTATTAAAAAATGGCCGCATACTATAACTGTAATCTATCATTTTTCACAAATCTATTATACTACAAAATAGACAAAAATTAATATATTTTTCAAAAAGTAACTGAGATACGTGAGGCGAGTTGTGTTTGTTGTGGAATCGTTCGTTGAGTAAACAGCAATCCTTCCTGTACTGCGAGGCCGGTACGTGACAGCCTGGTTAAAAACTACCCGACATAATTATGACTGAAGGACACTGCGAAGTTTGCGCTCGTGCTGCGCATTTTTGCTTGAGAGATAATCAACTGTTTCCTGTGTCTCGGTCAAATCAACGCGGAGGCCATCTACCTTTTTTCCAGCTTATCAAACCGTCCGTCCACTTGATCAAAACGCTCGTCCATTCGTTTTTCCATCCGTTTTTCCATCACTTGCATCTCATTGTTTAACCGTTTTTCCATCGCTTGCATCTCTTCCCTGATAGTACGGGAAAAGTCGTTCAAAGCACCTAAGGTTTGCTGTAATTCTGACTGTTCCATACTTTCCACCTCCCATTTAGATTAACAATGCTTTCTTGTCCAGTTTACATCATTTGAATGAATGGCACCAGTCAAATAATGGAAGTAACAGCAGCTGTATAGGAGTTGAAGAGGAGACAATTAGTGACGGGACGGTGATGTTCTGGTACCATTAAAAAATCAGAAGAAATTTTTGGGAGGAAGTACGATGCCACAGGACTTACGGCTCAGAACACTGGAAAAGATGACTTGGAATTCTTGCACAAACTGTACAATGACCCAAATGTGATGGATTATTGGTTTGCTGAATCACACTATTCATTCCAGTTGATTAAAAACCGATTTGAAAATAATCTGGAAAGTACAGAACACCGGCAGTTTATTTTATGTTCCAACGGCGAACGGATTGGTTTTGTTGGGTTATTCTCCATCAGTCAGCGGCACAGAAATGCGGAATTTGCTATTATGATTGATCCTGGACAGCAAGGAAATGGCTATGCGGAACCGGCGACCCGGCTTGCCGTTGACTATGCATTTAAAACCTTGAATCTGCATAAATTGTTTCTTCATGCCGATAAAGTCAATGAGAAAGCAATTCATATTTATGAAAAAGTCGGGTTCCAGACAGAAGGCGTGCTGCGCGAACATGTCTATGTAAACGGCGAATACCACGACCTCGTCACCATGAGCATCTTTCAATAGGGACATGGCTCCTTGCCCCAGTCTGGGACAAGGAACCTGTCTCTGCTGACCCTCAGCGATTGTGCCGTTTATTACGTTTGTTATCTAAATTTAGAAACTCTCTATCCTCTGCAAGTTCCATATCCGGATCTGGTTTTGTTTGGTGAACCGGTTTTATTGTTCTGTTTGCCTTTATCCTTGTTCCGGTTCTTGTTTTCCTCAGACATATGCTATGGCCTCCTAAACCAAGTAGTACGTTTATAATTCACCTTTACCAGCAATTTTATGACGACCAATCACTGGCATGAATTGTTTCCACAGAATCACGCCACACTAAAAACTAAACCGGGGAGAAGGCAAGAAAAAGACAGAAAACTGTCAGAACAGCTCCTTGTCCCATATTCCGCGTGAATTATAATTACCACAAAACACCAGATAAACTTATAAAGATCGCCGTAGCCAGGGAGACCCATTATCCCCCTACAGAAATTCTTTCACTTCTGCGAGTGTCGGCAACGCTTGCATGGCGCCTTTTGTGGAAGCGGCCAGCGCACCGGACACGGCACCGAATTTTGCCATCCGGACGGCTTCTTCGAGGGTAAGCTCGTCCAAATCCTTTTCAAATCGACATAAACCGTACAGCATCCCCGATACAAACGCATCACCCGCACCCGTTGTGTCCACTGCTGTCACATTCATCGCCGGTATATGTACAGATTCCCCGCCGACTGCGATATAGCTGCCTTTGGCCCCGAGCGTAACAACCGTAAGCGGTACATCATATACGGCGAGTTCATCCATCCCCTCCGCAAGTGAACTTTTTCCAGTAATGAATGCAAGTTCATCTTCGGATAGTTTCAAAATGTCCATTTCACCAAGCATCGACACAATCGTCGTGCGCGCGTGCTCCTCGGAATCCCAGAGCATCATCCGCAAATTGGGGTCATAAGAGATGAGCATATCATGTTCTTTTGCCCGTTTGACGGCATATTCAGTTGCTTGCTTTGCCGGATTCTGGATTAAGGAAATGGAGCCTATATGCAGGATTTTATGATTTTTTAAATCGGCTTCATCAATATCTGCCGCCTCAAGAAATCGGTCAGCACTCGGATCTATATAAAAATCGAAACTTCGGTCGCCATCTGCTGTATTAGTTACAAACGTCAGCCCTGTCCGATAGTCGCGGGTGAATGCCATCTGGCTTGTCCGGACACCATACGAAGCAAGGGTTTCCTTCATAAATTTTCCAAGTACATCATTACCTACTTTTCCTACAAAGGTCGCGCGCTCCCCAAGCCGTGCCAAGCCTGCAGCAACATTGGCAGGTGCACCGCCGGGACTACGCTGAAAAGTGGTGTTAGCCGGATCAGCCGGAATAAAGTCGACCAAAGCTTCTCCAAGCATTGCAACCCCCTGTTTCATCGTTTTTGCCTCCTTGTGTTATCATGTTGATAATACTAACTTTACCACTTGGCATCACCATAGGCAAAGACACAGAACCAGTCCACAGCCGACTGCCTGTTAAGGAGGAGAAGCAGTGCATACCATCAAAGAAATAGCGGAGATGGCAAATGTATCCAGATCTACTGTTTCCCGCGCGTTAAACAATTCCGGCTACGTCAGCGAGGAAGCGAGAAAAAGAATTGAAGAAGTCGTTGAAAAAACGGGCTATGTGCCGAGTGAACACGCCAAGTCACTTCGCACAAAGAAAACAAAGGTCATTGGTGTTATTGTTCCCACCATTCATACCGAAACATCCGGAAAAATCGTTGCCGGCATAGATAAAGAGCTTGCAAAACATGGCTACCAAATCCTGCTGGCTGCCACCAATCTTGACCAGCAAAAAGAACTCGAATACCTTGACCTGCTGCAAGTGCGCCAGGTTGATGGGATTATCTTGTTGGGAACGAACACCGAACCACAGTTAGCCGAAAAGCTAAACACATTGCCCATTCCCGCTGTCATGATCGGTCAGGAGCTTGAGGGTGTTCCCAGTATTGTAAACGATGATGAAGGTGCGGCAATGGAGATCACATCGTATCTGATTAGCAGGGGCCATACCCGCATCGGATTTATCGGTGTTGATGAAACAGACCGTGCCGTCGGATACATGCGCAAGCAAGGGTACCTCAAAGCCATGGAAAAACATCATCTGCCAGTCGCATCAGAGTGGATGGAGGAAGCCGTCTTTGACATCGACTCCGGACATGACGCCATGGAAAGAATGATGCAGCAAGGCAGGCAGCCAAGTGCTGTTTTTGCTGTGACGGACCGGTTGGCAATAGGCGCAAAAGCTTTTGAAAAAGCCGGATTCATAGTGCCTGCAGATATTGCGGTTGCCGGGATTGGCGCATCCGAAATTGGACAATATTCAGATCCGCCATTAACAACTGTTGATTACCAGAATGAACACGCTGGTGCGCATGCCGCCAAACAAATCCTGCTGCAGACAAATGACACTGAACAGCCATGTGAAAAATTATGCTCAACTATAGACTGATTAGCCGTGATAGTGTATGATAACTATATGGAATCGATTTCACTCTTCGCCAGAGTGTCTCCATCAGCTGGTAAGAGAATCACAAAAACGAAGAGCTACCCGCTGCTTCATTCAAGCTTTACCGGGCATTTGCAGCAGCCATTTGCATCATCTGCTGGTCAGGCTAGGCAAGGGACATTTATAGGATGAAAAATACTTTTATACGTATGATGGAATCGATTCCAGAGCGAATGCTTCCATACGGGAAGAATCAGATTTATCCTCCCTGGTTAAAAACTAGGGATCCCTTTTCTTTTGTGGAATCGATTCCGCACACCTAAGATATACAATCATTGTAAAGGAGTGAATGAACTTGGCTGAAAATAAAAAAAATTGCCAAAGAGCTTGTTGAAGCCATTGGCGGAATGGAGAATATCCAATCCGTCGCCCACTGCGCCACCCGGCTCCGTTTTATGGTAAACGATAAAGAACAAATCGACCAGGAAGCGGTAGAAAATGTTAATAAAGTGAAAGGTGCTTTTTTCAACTCTGGTCAGTACCAAGTCATCCTTGGTACAGGTACAGTGAATCAAATTTATGACGAAGTGGATAAACTCGGTGTCAACGCAACGGATAAGTCCGAACAGTCCAAGTCGGCAGCCAAAGACAAAATGCATTGCAGCGTGCCATCCGGACATTGGGCGATGTGTTTGTGCCAATCATCCCGGTCCTTGTTGCCACCGGCTTGTTCATGGGTGTTCGCGGGCTTGTTATGCAAGAGCAAATCTTGGCCTTGTTTGGCATGACACCGGCCGATATCTCAGATAACTTTCTGTTGTTCACGCAGATTTTAACGGATACAGCATTTGTATTTTTACCAGCGCTAGTGGCGTGGTCAACATTCCGAGTATTCGGCGGAACTCCCATTATCGGACTTGTCCTGGGCTTAATGCTCGTCAGTCCGGAACTTCCGAATGCATGGGATGTGGCAACCGAAATAGAGCCCCTGTACTTTTTGGATTTATTCCTGTTGTTGGTTACCAGGGCGCGGTATTGCCGGCCTTTTTCGCGGGGATTCTCGGCGCCAAACTGGAGCAGTTCATACGTAAACGGGTTCCGGAATCACTCGATCTGATTGTTACACCATTTTTAACGTTATTGGTTATGATTATCGCTGCCTTGTTTGTGATTGGACCTATTTTCCACACGGTCGAGGAATATATTCTGCAAGGAACGCTCGCTGTGTTGAACTTGCCATTTGGCATTGCCGGCTTTTTGATCGGTGGATTGAACCAGATTATTGTGATCACTGGTGTGCATCATATTTTCAACTTAATGGAAATTCAGCTGCTGGAGAACTTCGGCAGCAACCCTTATAACGCTATCATCACGTCATCTGTTGCAGCCCAGGGCGGTGCGGCACTAGCTGTTGGGATGAAGACCAAATCAAACAAACTGAAAGCCTTGGCTCTGCCTTCATCTTTTTCCGCGTTTCTTGGTATTACGGAACCGGCCATTTTCGGGGTGAACCTGCGTTATGTGAAACCGTTTGTCGCCGGGCTGATCGGCGGTGGGGTCGGCGGATTCACCGCATCGATCCTTGGGCTTAAAGGAACTGGCATGGCCATTACAGTTATTCCTGGAACACTTCTATACCTGAACGGCCAGGTCTTGCAATATATTCTCGTAAACATCATTGCGATTGTCACGGCTTTTGTACTGACATGGCTTTTCGGTTTCTCTGACAATGAACGAAAAGAAACGGAAGCGAATGCAGAAAACAGGCCTAGTTAAATGAAATACCCGGCATTCACCGAAAGTGCGTGTCCAAAAAGAAGGATAATTTTCACCGGAATTTTTGAACATCCTTTGAAGGCCGATGGGTGCCGGGTTTTTTTAGAAAGGATGCATCACGAATGAATCAACCAACAGCCCTTATCCATGAAGCCTGCCGCCATCTGGCTGATCGTCAAGAGCTTGTGGCAGCTGATCCTTACCGCCTTCATTACCATCTGATGGCACCGGTCGGTCTGATCAATGATCCGAACGGGTTTATTTATTTTCAGGGCCGGTATCATTTGTTTTTTCAGTGGAATCCATTTGAAACGAAGCACGGGAAAAAATTCTGGGGGCACTTTATTTCCGAAAATTTGACCCATTGGGAACTTGTGTCGCCGGCATTGGCGCCTGACGAATGGTATGA
Source organism: Lentibacillus juripiscarius JCM 12147 (assembly GCA_001311805.1). Next base: position 21,500 of record BBCA01000004.1, read on the forward strand.
CAAAGACGGGTGCTATTCGGGAAGTGCCGTCGTGAAAGATGATAAGCTTTATATCTTCTATACCGGCAATGTAAAAAATGAGGATGGAGAGCGGGAATCCTATCAGTGTCTTGCTGTGTCTGAAGACGGCCATCACTTTCACAAAGAAGGGCCTGTCATCCACGTACCGGACGGGTATACCGCCCATTTCCGGGATCCAAAAGTATTTTATAAAAATAACAGCTGGCAGATGGTTATCGGTGCCCAGTCAGAAGATCGCGAAGGTGCTGTTGTCCTGTATACATCACCGGACTTAAGGAACTGGACCTTTCAGGGAAAACTCGCTAGTGCAGACAGTTTCGGCGAGGAAGGTCTCGGCTACATGTGGGAATGCCCGGATTTATTTGAACTGGACGGTTCCGATATTCTGATTATTTCCCCACAAGGACTAGAACCGGATGGCTATTATTACAACAATATCTTTCAGGCTGGCTACCTTTCCGGGAAAGTTGACAATAAAGCCCTTTCCTATGAGCACGGGGACTTTACCGAGCTGGACCGGGGATTCGATTTTTATGCGCCCCAGACAACGGAAGCACCCGATGGAAGACGGATTTTAATGGCATGGATGGGCAATGCCGAAATTGGTGGGACAGAACATCCGACCGCCGAATACGGCTGGGTGCACGCCCTTACCATCCCCCGCTCTTTGGAATTCATAGACGGCAGCATACGCCAGCATCCTGTTGAAGAGCTGGAACAGTTACGATTGAGTGGTGTTTCCCATCACCATGTCACTCTGAAAGATGAGGAAAAACAGCTGGAAAATATGCATGGAGATGCTTTCGAATTACAAGTGAGCTTCAGGGAATGGGACGCAGCCAGCTTTCAAATAAGATTCGGCAAAACGACCACATTCACGTATGACGAGGCAACGCGGACATGCACCCTGGAACGAATGCGCTTTGATCAAAAAGGAATGGAAAGCAGGAAGTGTTATTTAGAAACACTGAACCACATCCAGGTGTACAAAGACACCTCATCCGTGGAACTCTTTCTCAACAACGGGGAAGAAACATTCAGCGCCCGAATCTTTGACAGCACACGTGACCCAAACATCACCTTCCACACCAAAGGCCAAATCACCCTCACCGCCTACAAATGGGACATGGGGTCAGGCTTACTGTCCCAGTTCTAGATTTGGTGGATGAGAGGAGCGGGCGTTGGTGAGAATGGAACGGGCTCCTTGGCCCAGGGCGAGACGTGGGAGCAGGCTTCTGTCCCACAATCCCGCCAGTCAAATAGGTTAAAGAAAACAACAAAACACCGGCATTCCGTTTTTTCAGACGGATGCCGGTGTTTTGTTTGAGTCGCTGATACCCCTACTCTATATTCAGCAGCAAACACGCATCACTGCTTATCGTTCCGTGCATTCTCCCCCGATTGCTGATTCTTACGTTTCACTTCTTCAACATCGGTATCGCTGTAAATATTCGTACCATGCCCTCCCGTTGTCCGGGCTATATACGCTTTTGCTTCATTATAAGTCAGTCCGGATCGGCGGCTTTGTTCCTTCATTGCTTCGATATCCGTTCCTGCCGACGTGTACCTGGCATTTGTTTGCTTGTCATTTTTCATTGTGGCACCTCCCTTTTTGTTTTATTTTAGTTTGCACAGAGAGGCTTTTTTTCATGAACGTCGGTCAAAGGACAATTCTCAAAATTGTGCTGCCGCTGCGCCAATTGGTGAACAATAAAATAACTGCACTTCCCGCGCACAAAATGTGACAATCGATTAATGCAAAACATTAAACTGGATTAGGACCATGGACCGCGTCTCATCCCGTGAAACTTTCATATTGGTTCTGAAGGGGTTACAATGTGTGTGGAAAGGAGTTTGGTTATGACAGTTTTTGCGCAGCTGCCTGAGGGAATCAGGCAATTAGTAAAAGAAAACAGGCAGGATAATCCTGCTTTTAGCGATCTTGTTCGCGGTGGCGGGTATGTGCCGCCCGACAATGAAATGCTGATCGATGCCATTACGGCCCTGAGCATGGGGAAAAAATGTTCTTTTGAAAGGGCCGACCGGTTCAGGGAAAACGCGGTTTGCTGAGACGCTTTCCAACTTATTTAATCAGTCGATGTTCAATGTTAATTGCTCGGTTGATCTGGACGCGGAGAGCCTAATGGGATTTAAGACGCTAGCTTACGAAGGCGATAAACAAGTCATCGAATTTGTCCCTGGCCCGGTCACTAACGCCATGAAAAACGGGACCTTTCTTTACATAGATGAAATCAATATGGCCAAACCGGAGACACTTCCGCTCATTAATGGTGTACTGGACTATCGGCGCACCATCACCAACCCGTTCACGGAAGAAATTATCACGGCCAAACATGGTTTCGGCGTCGTAGCGGCAATCAACGAAGGCTATGTCGGCACTGTCCCTTTGAATGAAGCATTGAAAAACCGTTTCGTTGTTATCGACATCCCTTATTTGCAAGGAGAGCAATTGAAGCGGCTGCTCCAAAATGAAAGCCGGCTAAATGACGAGAACACCATTGGTTTATTCGTCCGCCTCTCTGGCGACCTTATCCAGGCCGTGGCACAAGGAAAACTTTCGGAGGATGCCGCTTCTATCCGAGCGCTCCTTGATGCGTGCGACTTAAGTTCCATGGTTCCGCCAAAACGGGCAATCCGCCGCGCCATCGCCGACAAGCTTGATGAGGACCGGGAAAAGACGCTCGTTCACACAATGGCTGAAACACTATTCGGATAGGAGAATCCATATGTATCGTTTTCGCGACACCAGCATTGACACCCGCCTTTTTCTGCAGCTGCAGGATTTGGCCGCTATTTTATCCGGCATTCCTGATTTGACGTTTGATTATGCGTATGGATCGGCCATTGACATGGAAAAACGGCGCATAACAGCAAGTGCCAATTGGGGAATCGGCAGCGAATTGGCAAAAGAAGCTGGGCTCAAAACTGATATACTGCTGCGAACGCGAGGTACACTCCATTATTCCAGCATGCCAGTTATGCAAACGTACATGCAGCAAGCATCCGAATCACAACATCCTAAATTCGCCGGGCAGCTGTTTACGTTATTTGAAAACATCCGCCTGGAGGAACTTGTTAAAAAAAGCGTCCGGGAACTGCTCAGCTTTTCAGCACCCGCCGGGCGTACCTCATCCGCTATTTTACTCAACAGCTGAAAACAAACGTCACACGCGGTTTTGCCCTGGATGAACTGTACTGCTTGATTTGCCTGCTGATTCAGTCCGAGCAGCCGGATCCATCTTTTCCGGGAGCAAATGAGCAGCAATTGAATCAGCTGCTCGCCTTGAAGCCGGCTATTTTTCAGGCTTATGAAGCTCGGAACACTCGTGAAGTCGTCCACGCAGCGGAGTCAGTCGTTTTTCAGCTCGATGAAACCATGGCTGACATGATCAATGACTATTTCATTTTTCCCATTGCCAGGCTTGAAGACTATACATTCGAAACCGCTTTTGATGAACTGACCCGTACCGATCCGCTCGCCAATGACAGCCTGGAGGAAGATGTTAAAGAAGAAAACAGCGAAACATTTGAGCAGGATTTTTCCACCTGGCACAGTGAAAATGAAAACACTGAAAAGCAGCAAAACTTTATGCAGTTCGAGCTGGAAGAGGGAACCCGTTCCAGCCTGATGGGAGAAGGCGCGCGTGAAACGGAAGAAGGCGACCAGGCGATGGCGTCGATTCAGGGATCCTCGGGAAAAAGTGAACAAAACGACTATTCCGACATGGAGGCAATGGAAAAAGCCAGGACAATCAGGATGAAGCATCCTCCGGCGGCAAATTCGGACGGGAAAACAAATATGCCGTCAGCATCGTTAAACTCGCCGAAGCCCCCTCCGAGGAGGAAGAAAATCGCTACCGGATGTATGCCGAGGAAATCGCCCCATATCAGCGGCGGCTGTCCAAAACCATTGAGAAAGTGCTGGAACATAAACAGACAGCACCTCGCCAGAATTTGGCTGCCGGACGGCTTTCCAAAAAGCTGTTATCTGCAGTGACGGACGAATACCCGCGGCTGTTTTACAAAAAAATGAGGAATCAAAGGAAATCGATGCCGCATTCACCCTGCTCGTCGACTGTTCCGCATCGATGATGAACAAGATGGAAGAAACCAAAAAAGGCGTCATCTTATTCCATGAGGTGCTTAAGGACTTGAAGATTCCACACACAATTATCGGGTTTTGGGAGGAAGCCACAGAAGTAAAAGACAACTATAAACCCAATTACGCGCATGTCATTCATTCGTTCAGCGACTCCCTCTACCAGCATCATGGCGCCAAAATTATGCAGCTGGAAGCACAGGAAGACAACCGTGACGGATTCAGTATCCGGACCGCAGCAGCAGAACTTGAAGCCCGTAACGAGAAAAACCGTTTCCTGCTTGTATTTTCCGATGGCCAGCCAGCGGCCTCAGACTACACGGATAACGGCATTATCGACACAACCAAAGCCGTGTTTGAAACACGCCGGAAAAACATCGACGTTATCGGCATGTTTTTGGCAGAAGGAGATATCAGCGAACAGGACGACACCCTCATGCGCAATATATATGGGCGCGAACGCATCATGGTCCCAACCGCCACCCAGCTGCCCGAGCACTTCTCCCCCCTGCTCAAAAACTGCTCCTCCAAACCATCTAAAAAGGGGGGCGGGACGCGGGGAAGGCTCCTTGTCCCGGTTGCGGCGGCAAAGTGCGAGATGAGTGATCGTGCGGAGCGCCCTCTCCCCTGCCCGTCCGGTCATCCGGATAGAGCTCCACCAATCCGGGAAAACGGCTGAACCCTTCGCCCCGCCGCGCCCACACCTTTAGTTTACATTTTCTGGTGGGACAGCAGCGGGACCGTCCCCACGTCCCCCTAAAATCAGGTGTTCAAGTTCTTTTTCGTTCGATTTTGTTGAATTCTGGTCCTTTGAGGATAAAAAAGCCAGTACCCAGTGCAATCCAGATGAATAGCGCAATTAGTGATGGTATTCCCATAAATGCTGGTGATACAGGAATGAGCAATAACGCAAGAAAAACAAACCCGATTATTGCCCCCAGTAGGCTGAATGTCTTTTTTACCGGTGCTGCCACAGATGGAAGCGCCCTAAATTGATCAACGAGTGAAGCTTCATTCGACCATTTAAACAACTTAAACGCAACCACACATGTATAAATATAGGCGATGGTGACACCGACAGACGACATATCGACAACCCATGTCAGCACTTGCCGACCGAACCAGGGGGAAATTAAACATACCGCACACGTGAAGAGAATGCCTGCATGAGGGGTTCCATGCTTTGGGTGAAGTTTTGCAAAAACATGAGGTATGATTTGTGCACGGCCCATTGCAAACAGAAGACGGCTGCTCGCCACGAAAAATCCATTAAGCCCGGTACAGACACCCATGGTTAATGCTGTGGCAAGAATGATAAGACCAAAAGTCCCCATAATACCGGTCATCGCATCCCCAGTGCCCCACTGCAAATTGGCCAGGTCCTGCCATGGTGCCGCAAGAGCCGTTGCCGTAATCATAAATATATACACAAGACCTGCACAGATAAGGGACAGAATGATCAGCATAAATCCTTTCTTAGGGGGAAAATTGAATTCCTCCGCTGCCTGGGGAATATTGTCAAAGCCAACAAAAGCCCAGGGCGCAATAGCCACAATCACGATAACGCTTGACCACATCGATACATCCGGCTTAAAAAGAGGATCAAGGTTGCTGAACGACGCGGACGGATGAGAAACTGCACCAATCGTTAAAATGCCAATACCTACAAGCATACAGATGACAAAAATAAACTGCATTCTTCCCGAAATTGTCGTCCCGCGAATATTCAAATAAGCAAACACCACTAAAGCAACACTTGCAATAATTACCTCCGCCAGATAAACATCCCAGCCTGCTAAGCTGTACATATACCCTTGTTCAGCAACGCTAGGCAGAATATATTTAATTAACAGTGACAAAGCGGATGCATTTAACGCAACAATACAAATATAGCCTAATACTAAAAACCATCCAGCTACATACGCGTGATTACGATTAAAACCCAGGAAAGCATAGGCAAATTCACCGCCGGATACCGGAAAATGCTCAATCAGAAAACCGTAGCTGACCGCAATAATCATCATCAGCGCAGCACCAATACCAAACCCAATAATGGCTCCGAGCGGACCGGACCCTTGCATCCATACAGAAGGCTGGACAAAGGCCCCCCAACCAATGGCCGATCCTAATGCAATCGCCCATACCCATTGAGGCTTTAACGTTTTTGCAAGCTGTTTTCTTTCCTTCATGCAAAAGTTCCCTCCAAATTTTTAATTCGACATCCATACTTCAGCCTCAGATCTGCTTCTAACAAGTCTGCAACAAACTCCTGACGAAAAAGACTTGCTTACGAGATTCTTTTTCCTAACCTGCGACCGCCACCCTTTGATAGCGTTTACAATAACTTGTTTACCAACAAAAGGAAAACTTCACTTTCTTCTTGTTAAAATCTCTCTGCCGGAACATTCCAGCAGAGAGATTGGCTATATAACGCTTATTTCCCCCAAACGTTATAATCAAGGTGTTTATATTTAGCCAGCATGCGAGTTGGCATCTTCAATGCGTCTTTACGGAATGGCGGGGCAAGCTGTGTGCCATCGACGTAAATGTTTAGAACGGTCGGTTTCCGCTGTTTCATGGCATCTTCAATCGCCGGGGCAATGTCTTCCGGTTTGTCAATGCTGTACGCAAGTGCCCCCATCGATCGTGCCACTTCCGCAAATTCCGGCCCCTCAATATTGGAACCAATGTAACGGTCATCATAGTAATCGACCTGGTTTTTCTTTTCGGCAGCCCATGCCTCATTATTGAACACACATGCGATGACAGGGATGTTCTGTTCTACCGCCGTACTAACTTCATGAAGACTCATGCCCCATGCACCATCACCCACAATGGCGAATACTGGTGCATCCGGTTCCGCCAATTGAGCACCAAGCGCAGCTGGATAAGCGAAACCAGTATTACCGAACGTCAGCGCAGCGATATGACGACGAGTTTGCGTAAACTTCAGGTAAGCATTGGCCGTCGACGACACGTTGCCGATATCAGACGAAACAATCGCATTTTCCGGCAATGCTTTCGTCATTTCCAGCAGTGCACGGCGAGGATTGATTGGGTTTCCGTCCACCATGGCCAGATCAACCAGTTCCTGCTCCCAATCTTCTTTGCGCTTAGTGACGGCCTGCATCCGTTTCTCATCTTTTCCAGGCGAAGGAAGCGCCGACTGCAGCTGACGGAAAATTTCATCACTGGCTGCTTTGGCATCCCCAATAATGCCCACCTCAACAGGATGTGTGCGTCCAATCTGACGCGGGTTAATATCCACCTGAATGATGTCGGCATGTTTCGGGAAGTAATCAATGTCATAACATGGCAGTGTTCCGAATTGTGACAGCCTTGTACCGATTGCCAGCACTACATCCGCTTCCTGCAGGGAATACATTGCCGCCTTGGAACCCATATAGCCGATCGGACCAACTGCCAAAGGATGATCCGCCGGGAACGCGTCATTATGCATATAGGCGCATGCTGCTGGCGCTGACAGGTATTCGGCTATTTTCACGACTGAATCTACCCCATCGGCATCAACCGAACCACGGCCAGAAATAATCGCAGGTTTCTTAGCATTTTTCAATAGCTCCACAGCCCGTTCAATGGACTTCGGATCACCGCTTCCCCTTTTATCCGCACGGTATTGGTTCGGCTTTAGAATATAGTCCTCTGTTTCCCCGTAGAACAGATCGCGCGGAATATCAAACAGTACTGGACCACGCTCAGCATAAGCAATCCGGAAAGCCGTCCGCAGGCAATCCGCAACACGATTGGTGTGTGTCACCCGAACCGTCTCCTTGGTAATATCTTCAAAAATGGACACCTGGTTAGCTTCCTGGAATCCATCCATGCCAATAGCCGGTGTACCAGCAGACGGTGAAATAACGACCATCGGGCTGTGCGCCTGATTGGCTGCGGCTACGGATGTTACCATGTTGGTGATACCCGGGCCATTTTGACCAACAATCACTCCGGCCGTTCCAGACACACGCTCCTTCGCATCCGCCATATGTCCGGCCGATTGTTCGTGCCGCACCGGAACAAACCGAATCCCTGCCGTCGGAAATAAATCCAGCATATCCATGAATGCAGAACCGACAATACCGTATACTTCCTTCACATTTTCCGCCACGAGGGTTTCAACAATTGCCTCACTCGGTGTCATTTTCTGCTTTTGCTTGGCTACTACCTGCTGCATTTCTTCTTTTGTTTTACCATAAATGAATACCTCCTAAAAATTCTATTATTCCTACAAACTGTCACCCATGCACAGCGAATCAGTCTATTATCACTTCTTCTTTCGCAATACTCCTTAATGTTTCCAGAAATAGCTCGGTTGCAGATTTCAGCACATGCTTTTCCCGGTATGTGATATAGAAGTTACGCTTCATCTCCAGGCCACTGACGCGATAAGCTTGCAAGAGACCCAATTCCTTTTCTTTCTGGATGGCATTTTTGGAAATGAAGGAAACCCCTAACCCTGATTCCACGACAGCTTTAATGGCCTCTGTACTTCCCAGTTCCATCACTACATGTAAATCATCTTCTGTCAGCCCCGCTTGCTCCATATAGTAATTGACGACCGCCCGTGTGCCTGACCCCTCCTCTCTAAAAATTATCGGTGTCTGTTGAATTTGTTTCAGCGACAGCTTATTATCCGTCATAAAATAGCCAGGGGGCGCAATCAGAACCAGTTCATCCTGCAAAAATGGCTCCATTCGCAGCTGATCATCCTCAATTGGCGTTTCAATCAATCCAACATCAATCAATTGGTCCTTCACCTGACTTACAACCGAATGAGAGTTGGCAATGCTCACTTGAATTTGTATCAATGGGTATGCCTCTTTAAAACGTTTCAGAAACGCCGGGAGGTAATACTCACCAATTGTCAGACTGCACCCCATGCCCAAATCACCATAGAACTCCCTTTCCAATTGGGTAATTTCTTTATGCGCGTGCTCATTCATCTGCACAATTTCTCTGGCGTATTTCAGTAAAATTTTTGCTGATGGTGTCATCTCTACTTTTTAGTTGTTCGTTCAAATAACCTTGTATCCAATTCTTCTTCCAACGCCTTGATGTGGGACGTAATCGTTGGCTGTGTGACAAACAGCCTTTTTGCTGCTTCTGAAAAACTATTTTTCTCCGCAACTGTTATAAACGTTTTCAACCGATCATAATTCACATGTATACCCTTCCTATCTATTTAGTTGGCCATTAAGCAGACGGATTATTACATGCTGTGAATCACCGATTGGACCGTTTCTATAATAAAGTTCAGGTCCTCCTCTGTACTGGAAAGCGGTGGTGCAATGATGAGAATGTTATTGCCGCCGGGGACTGTCGCACCGTTTTTGCCGATGATAAGCCCTTTTTGTTTACACTTGCCAACAATTTCGCCCATTTTTTCCTCGGACAATGGAGTTTTGGATTCCTTATCCTCCACCATTTCCATTCCAAGTAAAATCCGGCTTGGCGAACTTCCCCAACATTTTTGTGATCCGCTAAATCGTGCAGTTCTGATAGTTTTGTTTTTCCAAGCTGTTTAACACGGTCTACAATATTTTCTTCTTCAATAATTCTGATATTTTCCAAAGCCACCGCACAGGCTGCCGGATGACCCCCATAAGTGGAAAACGTGCCGGAAGTAGTTGTCATTCCCCTCTTGCTTAAACTCTTTATATATTTCATTTCTTACTGCTGTCGCTCCAAGTGGCAAATATCCGCTGGTCAGCCCCTTTGCCATGGTCACGATATCCGGTTCCACACCGTTGGCATGCTTGAACCCAAACATTTCTCCCGTCCTGCCAAAACCAGCAACAACCTCATCCATAATGAGCAGCACCTGATGCTTCTTGCAGATTTCAACTACACGTTCGATATATTTCATGGAGGGGATAATAACGCCGCCACCCGAAATGAATGGCTCCATAATCACAGCAGCAACGGTTTCTTCCCCTTCCCAAGTAATCTTCTCTTCCAGTTCATCCGCAGCGCTCAAGTCCTTTTCCTCCGGCGTTCCGGCATAGAGCGAACGGTAACTATATGGCGGTGACACATGCAGGAAACCTGGTGCAGGCGGATCATATTTCACCCGGCGGTTCGCTTGCGCCGTCGCACTCATTGCACCTAGCGTTGACCCATGATAGCCCCGGTATCTAGAAATTACCTTATACTTCGTCGGATTCCCTGTCTGTATATGATACTGCCGGGCAATTTTAAAAGCAGTTTCATTCGCTTCTGAACCACTGTTGGAGAAAAATGTCTGGTAATCTGAACCAAGTAGATCACTTATTTGTTAGCCAGCTGAATGGCTGGTTTATGGTTCATCGTCAGTGGAAAATAGGAGAGCTGTTTCATTTGCTCCGCCGCTGCATCAGCAATTTCCTGTCTTCCATACCCCAGATTCAGACACCACAGACCTGACACACCATCCAGATACTGATTCCCCTCTTCATCCTGAAACCAGGATCCCTTACCTGACTCCGCCACCATTGCTTTGGCATCGGGATCATGCTTGTGCATGGCGTTCCAGAGATGCGAATTCTCTGCAGCTGAAACACGATTCATCTCCGCTTCTGTTTTCATATTCAAATCCTCCTTTTTTCGTATACTTTTCAATATGCATGGAAACAGGTGCCTGCCCTGACAGAACCGATTGGTCCATAACTGAATATACGGCAAAACCTGTTTAGCATCAGTGGGGAAATCGCTTACAGTTCTAGCTAAAATTGTAGTTAAACGATCATGATGCGGGATTTTTAAAATGCATCTAATGGAGGAAAAAGCAGCATGTCATTGTAACAGTTTTTACTACGGCTGGTCATAAAGTCAATTTTCCATAGGTACAGCCAGTCGAACTTTTCGACATCATGACGTCCGTACCAGTGATGAATGGATTTAATTTTAGTATATGTGAAGTCGGCTAGGATTTCAACAAAATTTTGTTAATTCTGTAATTTGAAAAGACAATGGCGGTTATAAGATTTTTTAATAAATGGCAAGATGGATGTTGGAAGAAGGAATTGGCAGGATGTTCCGGCGGGCTCTCGAAGTGGGTTAAATCCGGATCAGACGGGGGAAGGGCGGAAATTGAGAGCAGGGAGTTTTTCCGTTAGCCCTGCTGTTCTTCCGCATATAGATTTCACCCAAATTTTCGGGATAAATTGATTTTAAAATTGTACATATCACTTCGGTAATAAGCTTTTTCCAGCTCAATGATGGTACCTTCTATATCTTTAATCATGCGTTCTGCGTGTAACACAGGGGAGTTGGCTGGAACTTGTAAATACTTTGCGTCCTCTTCAGTGATAATACTGGTCCCAATCGTCTGACTCGCTTCCGCAAACCAAATGCCAAGTTCTTTTTCCTCAATTTCGTAGAGCGTCGCATTATCTAAATCATACTGGACAAGTGCTTCTCCTATGGAAATTGGATAATAATGACACTCTACACCAATCGGCACATCGTCTGCATAACGCACACGCTTGATAAAATAAGCTTCCTCAAAGCCAGTTTTTTCTTTAATGGAAGGCGAAGGTGTCATTTTGTAATGCGTGATTAATTTTGCACCCGGTTCCATGCCCATCTGTTTAATCGTTTCTGTCGTACTGCTGAGGTTTCCTAGCCATTCATGGATTGGTTTCAGGGAAACAAACGTCCCTGTTCCATGCCGTTTTTCCAATACGCCTTCCCGCACAAGTGCGCTCACAGCCTCCCGCACCGTACTCCGGCTGACATGGTAGGATTCCATAAAACTGCGCTCACTCGGAATCTGACCTGTAAGCTCCCCACTTTCTACCTGTTTCTCAATAATTTGTTTTAATTGAACATGCAGCGGTACAGTACCATCAAAATCTAGCTCCACGATGACAAAACTCCTTAGGGATGCGGGTACAGGCTCCTTGTCCCACTATCTTGGCGGGATAATGGACCTATCCCCATGTCCCGGTTTATTCGATTGCTTCCTTAACTTTGGTAGCGACTTCTTCAGGTACCCATTCGGTCCATAGTGCTTCTTCTTCTTTCAAGAACTTTATCGCGGCTTCATGTGCTGATGCGTCCTCATTTTGCATATAGTCGAGCGCATTATTGGCAATTTCACTGGTTGTTTGATAGTTTTTGAGGAATTCGGTTACCTCTGGCGCTCGTTCGGGCAGGCTTTTGTGGGAGACAATTTCGACGTTCTGCGTTGCAACAGTCGATAATGGTGTATCTTTCTTCTCAAGTAATGGTGTCATATCGTATTTTCCCATCACCCAGTTTGGTTCATAGTTGTATCCGACCCATGGTTCGCCATTTTTATACGCATCGGCCAGCGACGTATTAATGGCTGCTTCTGAACCCGGACGGAAATAGTTAAACTGCTCGTCCAGACCATACTCCTTCATCGTTTCGAATGTCAGCTCACTGACTTCCCATCCCGGGATAGCCCCGATGATACGACCGTTTTCTTTATCACCCGGATCCTGAAATAAATCCTCGTAGTCAGCCAGATCTGGAATATACTTTAAATTCGGTGCCATTGGTTCGATTCCTCTTTCCGGATCGCCTTCAATCACATATGTAGGCACGTACAGGCCCTGATAGTTATCATCAAAGTTGACCGACAGTTTGACGAAATCGCCGCTTTCAATACCATCATTATAAGTTTCTATATTATTTTGCTTCCATATTTCCATATGGACATCAATATCTCCTTCTCGAAGCCCAGTTAATAAGGCAGATGCGGAGCCTTTCCGCTGTTCTGTCTCATAACCATAACCGGCCTCAATGATGGTCCCGGCAATTTCATTATGGAAACGAAGGCTGGCCCAATTCTCATCCGCAAAAATAATTGGTTCTTTTTCATCACCCGATGCCTGACTGTTACATCCGCCAAGCAACATCATAGCAATTAGTAGCAAAATACCGCTAAATAATAGTGTTTTCTTTTTCAAAAAAAACTCCTCCTGCTGTTCGTAGTCGATAAGCTGATGACAGGCGGTTTGCGAATGGTTCCGCAAACGCATTATACGCTTTAGCGATTTCCTCCCCTTTCAACTTATACTAATCATAGACCAAACAGAAAAGTCAGACAACCACATCTTCCCGTATCATACCGCCGAAAAGAAGAGGATCCATCAGCTATCAACAGATAACAACAATATACAGCAAAAATCAGTTAATTCGCAGGACATGGCTATTTCAATGGTGGACGGGAACATGGGATATGGGGATAGGCGCAATCAATGACGCTTTTAGAGTTTCCGGTGATTCATGATAACTGCCTTACTGTCACCCCACCCAGGCTCTTTTTCAGTTCCATTATAACTGCAACACAACACCACAGTGAAGCCAAAAATAACTTTCCACCGAGTTGAAAAAAGTTATGATAGAGGGACGCAGGGACTGGTCCATTGTCCCAACACGAAACTGTACAACTATGACAAAGGAGCATCCAACGTGATTGAAGTATACACAGATGGCGCATCAACGGGAAATCCGGGACGAAGCGGTGCTGGGGTTTTTATTAAAGCATATGGAGAAACGTACGAGTATTTATTTTCATTAGGCGAGATGTCGAACCATGAAGCTGAGTTCCATGCGGTCTTGAAAGCGATGGAAATTTGTGGAGACCATTTTCAAGGCGAAATTATTTCATTGCGGTCAGACTCCAAACTGGTCGCTGACACCATTGAAAAGGACTACACCAAGAACAATAAATTCCTTCCTTTCCTTCAAAAGTTTCGGGAAGCCGCGAATTATTTCCCACATGTTTTATTAAATGGATCCCCGAAAAACAAAATACCCGGGCTGACCATTTAGCCAGAAAAGCACTTCGGGAATCGTGACCGGATGGATACCTTCAAACCGAATGGGACGAGGATCCCGTCCCCAGTCCCGTTAATGTGCTCTTTGTCGCTTGGCCAGGTTGTCTGCTGCGCCGGTGCCGAGGAAGATACCACATAGGATAAGGAGGAATCCGGCGATATGGTGAACAGTTATTGTTTCATTGAGGAATACGGCTGCACCGGTGATAGCAAACAGGGTGTTCATGTTGAGGAAAATCGCTGCCTCGGCCGGTCCTGCCTTTTTAATGGCGTAATTATATGTCATATGTCCAAATGCGGTGGCAAATACTGCACTAAATAAAAGACGGATCCCAGCCGCCAGTCAGCTAGTTTCGTTATTTCCTGTATATTCGCCCCAAATGCCTGGCTCAGCAGGAAAATAAAAACCGATCCCACAACCAGCATATACCCTGTCACCAACCGCGGATCAAAAGTAGGCCGCAATTTACTAATCAGAACAAAACTGAATCCTTGCACAACAACACCCAAAATACAATCAAATCCCCCGGCGAAACAGCTTTTATACCTCCTGCACCAGCCAGTGTCGTCACTGCTACACCCACAAATCCCAAGATGAAGCCAAGTATGCGCAGCCATCTTACCCGCTGGCGCAGAAAGATAACTGTCATCATGACCGTAACGAGCGGCACCATTCCAAGAATCAGCCCGGCATTGATTCCGGATGTTTTTGTCAACCCAACCGCCACAAACGAATGGTGCAAAATGACATTAAAAATTGCAATGAAGAAGATGGTAAACCATTCATCTTTGCGCGGCAAGCGGAATATCCCCATCGCCAAACAGATGATCAAAACCGCCACACCTGCCGTCATAATCCGAAAAGCCGTTAGAAGAATCGGATCAACAGCCCCCACAAGCACCTTCAATGCGGAAAACGTTTAGCCCCCACATCAACATAACCAATAACAGCAGCATATAAATTCGCAGCATACATCCATTCCACCCTTTTTAGACTGAGTATTCCCAACTTTACACCAAAAATCTCCACCTGTCATCACCGGGGCTCGGGGACAGCGATTGTCCCATGCAAATCAATAGGAACTTAGTGGAAAAGACGTTATACTGAACCTAATATAGATGGAAAAGAGGGATCTACATGAGCAGTGGTATGGATGATGTCGCTCAGGGCTGGCTGCAGCATCGGATGGTGCTGGATGAGTTGCTCGCCCAGACAGAAGATGAGTATGTGGACTACAGACCGTGGGACGGCGCCATGTCGCTTGGAGAACTTGCCATTCACATTGTAACGGCGACCGACATGTTCATTAAAGGAATCAAGCAAGGTGAATTCGGGGCTCCGGCTGTTGAAAATAATTATAAGACTATTAACGACGTTCGCACGATTGTCGAACGATACACCGAACAGACAAGAGAGGATATCAAATCCATTTTTGACTTTCAGCTAAAAGGCTACATCCTGTTCAATGGTGTCCGGGCACCAGGTACATACTGGCTCTCAAACGCCATCGATCACGAAATCCATCACAAAGGCCAGCTATTCACCTATGTACGCATGACCGGCGCACAAAACCTGCCATTCTTCATGCGGCAGCCAAACGAAGTATAGGGACACGTGGACAGCGATCGTCCCTTTTTATGGGACGCAGAGCCTTTCCCCCGCGTTCCAACACGTTATTTCATGGAGGGTTATGGATGTTTGAGTATATGGATGCAATTAGAAAACAGCTTGGGCTCTTGGAGGACAAAAATAAAGAAGAGCTGGAAAAGGTTTCGAAGCTAATTGGTGATGCGATAATGGATGATAAGCTGATTCATGTATTAGGAACCGGTCATTCGCATATGATTGGCTTGGAGCTTTTCATCCGTGCTGGCACCCTGGCCAATGTCAACACCATTCTTGATTCAACGGTTACGACAGCTGATGGCGCCATCCGAAGCAGCAAACTGGAAAGAATCAGCGGGATTGCCGATGTGCTATGGGAAGAACAAGCGATTGAAAACGGCGATCTGGTCATTGTTATATCGAATTCGGGCAGAAACGCACTCCCAATTGAATTTGCTATGCGCGCGAAAAAGAAGGCCATACTGTCGTCGTTCTCACGTCGCTGGAACAAAGCAAAAAAATACCCAAGCAGACACAGCAGTTCCAAAAAATTATACGAATTAGGCGATATTGTACTGGATAATTGCGTCCCTGCCGGTGATGGACTGCTTGAAGTAAACGGAATTCAGACCGGGGCACCTTCCACCATATCGGGTATGGCATTATTACATACCGCCGTTACAGAAGGAATGAAAATAGCTGCCAAAAACGGCGCTAAACTCCCCGTCTATGCCAGCCAAAATATTGACGGCTACAGCAACAGCGAACTATACGAGAAATATCAAGGAAGAATTAAACACATGTAAAACCGAACAGGCCATCGGGACAGGGGGACAGGCTTACTGTCCCGCTAAATTTTGGAAGTCAAGTTCAAACCTGGATAAATTGCCACCCAAGTAAAAGCAGCATGCCACCCTGCCCAAAACAAGCTTTCTTCGTTCTGCCTTTCCAAACCAGGACAATATCTGTCCCCACGTCCCATCTTGACGAATTCACTTAATTTTGATATATTTTAGAAAATTATTGTAAAGTGGCCGCTTCCTGTTGCGGAAATGGGGCGGTGCTTAGACCAGTAATAAAGGTGAAGGGATATTCTGCCGCTATGACTGTTTTTTAGACACAGTTATACCAAGTATCCAAATTACAAATGGGCCACCATTTTACGGAAGCATTACCATTGCAGATAGTTATATCAAGGCAGCAGCACTAGCCCTCCCCATACAGTCAATGTCTCAAAGTGGATGCTGCTGTTCGCACACACTTTTCGCCTGAACGGCATATTTCGTAGTACGTTATTTTTAGCGGGGGAGTGAGCATCCGATGCGAAAAATTTTTGTGAACGGGAATTTTTTATACGTTTGATCCGACTAAGCCACGCGCGGAGGCTGTTGTCGTGGAAAGTGGCCGTTTTATTGATATGGGAGCGGCCGATAATATGCTCCTGCATTGGAAAAATCCGGATGCGGAAACGGTGGATCTGGATGGGAAGACTGTTACGCCAGGGCTGATTGACAGTCATCTGCACTTATCAGCAATTGCGCACAATTTCCTCAATCTCGATCTGACTGGTCTCACGTCTAAACGAGAGATACTGGAAAAAATACGCAATCACGCGAGAACGCTGCAGAAAGGAGAATGGCTGGTTGGTGAAGGCTGGGACGAGAATCTTTTCACGGATAGTGGCATTCCCGATATAAGCGAATTGGACCACGTTTGCCCGCACAACCCGCTGTTCATGCCACGCATCTGTCATCACGCATTTTTGGTCAACAGTAAAGCTTTGGAATTAGCTGGCTATCATCCGGAAATGTCCACCCCTGAAGGCGGGAGAATTGAGCTGGATGATGCCACCGGAAAACCGACTGGGCTGCTGCTGGAGTCAGCATCAGAGCTGATCACCCGTCACATTCCGGAACGTACATATGACGAGCTGAAAGATGCACTCGGCCAAGCGATTTCCTATGCGATGGCGAGAGGACTGACCAGTGTGCATTCGAATGACCCGCGTTTTTAGGCGGACTCAGCCGGACATATAACCTTTATGATGAGCTTTTAAATCATGAACAACTCGGGCTCCGCTGCAATCTTTTGATTGATTATGATTTTCTTGATGACCTGCGAAATGAAGGTATGTATGCGGGTTTTGGCAATGAGACGCTGCAAATCGGTGCCGTGAAATTGTTTGCCGATGGTGCCATGGGACGACGGACGGCCTTGTTGTCCGAACCCTATAGTGATGCCCCGGACGAATATGGGGACGCGGTTTTGGACAAAAAGCACTGCAGCAGATTGTTCAAAAAGCAAGGACGCTATCCATGCCCGTTGCCGTTCATACTATCGGTGATCAAGCGCTGGAAAACGTGCTGGACGTCCTCGACCAGTTCCCCTCAGTTGCGTACCGGGATCGGCTCATTCATGTTCAAGTGCTGCGGGAGGAACTTATTAAGCGGCTTGCTGCCCCGGACCGAATCGCTGATATTCAGCCGCGTTTGTGGCCAGTGATTTCCCATGGGTACAGGATAGGCTTGGCCAGACACGGGCCGGACGTTCCTACGCATGGAAAAACGCTCATGAATTCCGGTGTCATTTGTGCCGGCGGGTCAGATTGCCCGGTAGAGCCTATCGATCCGCTGTTTGGCATTCATGCTGCCGTTACAAGAAAGGCACCCGGACAATCCCATGCAGGCTGGAATCCGGACGAACGGCTTTCTGTTAACGAGGCTTTCCGCCTGTTCACGGAACTGGGAGCCTACCCAACCAATGAAGAAAAAATAAAAGGAACCATTTCACGAGGAAAACTGGCCGATATGACCGTTTATTCACAAAACCCATTCACCCTCAAACTCCCGGATCAGCTCACCGAAACCGAAATTGACATGACCATCATCGGCGGCAGCATAAAACATCAGCGATAAGCCGGAAACGAGGCAGAATGAGACGCGGGGACAGGCTCCTTCTCCCACACAAGAAGGGATTTTTTATACATTGACATAAGTATCTGTTCCAGCAACAATGTGGAGGCACCAAATAGCCTCCACTTTTTTTCTATGATGGAATGACGCTGACAGTCTTTCCCCTTCCGATAAACTGCATAGCAAGGATAGATATCTCAAAACTCAGCCAACATTTTTCCATCAGCAAAAGTAAGGCACCCCTTATGTCTTATCATCATTTGCTCTCCGGTGAATATTTTCTAAAAGTGCGTTTTATTAAATCACGTAAGTTACTTGCGTCCACCAGCATGAAACTGTAAACTCATCATAGAATTTCACGTTTGATTCACAGACAATCATATAGACTTACTGCTCGCACAGGTTTAATTTTTATCACGCCGGGAATCATCGGGCTATACAACAACGGTTTGTCGTCCAGCGATAAGCCGTTTTAATGATGTACATTAAGAAAGACGAGGAGCTGAAAATGATGACGAGACTATTGAAAGACATCCTTATGATTGTCGCGGGCACACTGTTATACGCCCTGGCACTCACCTTTTGGCCATTCCGAACAACCTGGCCGATGGCGGTTTACCGGGATTGTCCATTATTCTGCACTATGCATTTGGCTGGTCACCGGGCATCGTGAACTTTATTTTAGCATCGATTATTTTACTGATTGGCTATCGTGTCCTGCCAAGGCGAACCATATTTTTGACGGCTATCACGGCTCCGCTTATTTCCTTTTTATTTACATTACGGAAGGCAGGGCTGAGTCATTGGGCGATCCACTCGTGTCTGCTATTTTTGCTGGATTTTTCATTGGCATTGGTGCCGGGCTGATTTTCCGCACCGGCAGTTCCATGGGCGGAACGAGCGTCATCGCCAGAATGTTCAACCATAACCTCGGCTGGGATTTGACACGAACGAATTTTGTCCTTGACGCAGCCGTAGTGTCATCCGGACTGTTCATCATCGGTCCGCTCCATACGATGTATACGATTGTTTCCTTGTTTGTCGGAAAAAAGCGACCGACCTTATTATCGAAGGGCTAGACACACGAAAAGCAGTCAGTGTGATCTCTGCCTATGCGCCAGAAATAACCGATGAAGTTGTATTGCAAATGAAAACAAGTGCAACCGTTTTTGAGGGATACGGCGGCTATTTAAAAGAAAACGCCGACATGGCCTATATTATCATTAACAAATATCAAATTATGAAACTCAAACGCATCATCAATTCCGTCGACGACAAAGCCTTCGTCGTCATCCACGACGTCCGCGACGTATTCGGCGGCAGCTTCTCCTGGCCAAAAAAATCCTGATGATCACTTTGGAAGTACAAGTGGGAGAAAGTATAAAATTGACATTGATAAACTGCCGATTCGCTAAAGTTCACAATGGATTCGCCAAAGTTCACAGTAAAAATGATAAAGTTCACAAGCGAATCCGCTAAAGTTCACAAATAAATGATAAAGTTCACAATTGTCGGCTGAAGTTTTTCCCATTGACGTTTGAATCCCAGTCCAACTTAAAAATTTTAGGTGGGCAGTCAACCTGCCCCACTTCACTCTAATGCCCAGTATTTAGATTGGACTTGTTTTGCACGCTGGATGGCATCCATTTGATTCTGGTATAGCGGGCCCTCGTGCAATCCTTGATCAAACGGGTCGTTCACGCCGCTCTGTTTTCCGCTCAACGCTTCTAAAATCTTTATCGTACAAAACGGAACATAAGCTGTGCTGTAACCACCCTCATGACAAGCGACAAGGCGCCCGCTGCAATGTTTTTCCGCCAATGCTTTCACTTTTTCTGTGAGCTGATAAAACCCCTCCGCCGTCATCATCATACGGCCAATCGGGTCGAAGCGGCTCGTGTCCTGCCCCGCCGAAATGAAAATTAGCTCAGGACCAAATTGATCGATAACCGGCACAATCAGTTCCTCAAACGTCTGATTATAGCCCTCGTTTCCAGTCCCGGCTGGCAGTTCAATATTCACGTTAAATCCTTCCCCCTCACCTTCACCGGTATACGTTATCTCCCCGCGATTCCTTGGGAAAATATTTCCTGGTGCACCGAAATGAACAGAACATCGGGGTCATCGCAAAAAGCACTTTCCGTTCCGTTGCCGTGATGAACGTCCCAATCGATAATAGCAATGCGCTTTAGGCCGTATTGGGCTTTTGCATGCTTGGCAGCGATCGCTACATTATTGAAAAGGCAAAATCCCATCCCCTCATGTTTTTCGGCGTGGTGCCCCGGCGGACGTGTCAGTGCATAGGCGTTTTGCCTGGCCTTGCATGACAGAATCCACCGAGCTTATCGCGCATCCAGCAGATGTGAGCGCAATTTCATACGAATCAGGACCGACAATAGCATGTTCTCCCGCATTTCCGCCGCCACGATCACTTAGGGATTTAACTCTGTCCATGTGTTCCCGGCCATGATTCATAGCAACCTCATCATTTGTAGCCGGACGCGGTTCCACTTGCTGCAATTGTTTCATAAATTTTGACCGATCAAGTAAATTTTTCACGCGCCGTTTTGATTCCGGACTTTCCGCGTGCACATCCTCCTGGACCCAGCCTCCGGAATCAATATTCAGAGCACCATTCCCCGTCTGATGCCAAAAACAACTCTCATCCCAAATAAATGCCGTCTGCTTTTCCAACTCCCAACCCCTCCAAAATACATAATAATTGAATTCAACTTATCAAATATTCAAAATATAGTCAATTGAGACATGGCACAGGCCCACTGTCTTAAGCTCACGGTGTACAGAGAAACGTACGCGCCATACTACGAGAGTATTCAGTTTTCGTTTGTCCCCTTTGTTCCGGCCCAGCCCTTAAATCGACTACTAAAAATGGTGGGTATTTCATCACATGCAAGACACACGAACGGTTTACGGTAATGATGGCCTTTGCTTAACCAGTTTTAAATTAAACGTATACATAAAATGCACCAAATGATTGCGCTCTTCCATAATCTTGTACCTCGTATACTGGTAACGAGTGAGCGGGCTTACCAATACCTGGCAGACCACTACGGCCTGAAAGAAGGCTTTGTCTTTGAGATTGATACGGAAGAAAACGGAACACTAAAGCAAATCAAAAACCTCATATCCTTTATTGAAGACAATGATGCTCCAGTGTTATTTGGCGAATCAAACGTTGATCCAAGACCAATGGAGACCGTTTCCGAGGAATCAGGCGTTCCAATTTATGACAAACCGATTTATTCCGATGAAATTGGCGAACAGGGCGAGGAAATAGATACGTACGTGAATTATTTAAACTATAACCTGGAAGTGCTCTATGATGGCCTGACCCGGTAAAAACCAAACGCCTCTTTGCATATTTGTATGCAGAGAGCGTTTTGCTAGTTCAAGGTGTATGAGTGGACATCCTTTAAACACTTTCTTTGACATCCCTAGGTTCATTCTATTTAATGGAAGGTATCGTATTGAAAACAATTCCTGAGGAGGTAAGCCTATGCCTACGGATACAAACGAGAACGACTTTAAACTTTCCGTTCTCGATTTGGCAACGATATACAATAATGAATCGGTAACGCAAACATTACAGAATTCGACCGAACTTGCTCAATTGGCGGACAAACTCGGATACACCCGTTACTGGTTTGCCGAACATCATAATACGAAACACCAGATAAGTACATCACCTGACTTGCTTGCAGCCCATGCCGCAGCACTGACAGAAAATATCCGCATCGGTTCCGGCGGTGTTATGCTGCCGAATCACAGCCCACTTAAAGTAGTGGAAAACTTCTCTCTATTAGAAGGACTGCACCCGGGCCGGATCGACCTTGGAATGGGCCGTGCGCCGGGAACCGACGGGATGACTGCATTAGCATTGCGCCGCTCCCGTGAGGCAGTCAACAGTGATCAATCCGGTGAGTTGCTGAATGAGCTACTTGCCTATTTTACAGGTGACTTTCCAGATGACCACCCATTTGCAACCATCACCCCGACACCGGATCGCTCTCTAAGACCTGAGCTATTCATGCTCGGATCAAGTGACGGTGGAATGAAAATTGCATCCCAACTTGGACTCGGCTATGCATTTGCCGCGCAAATCAATCCGGATTGGGCGGTTCCTGTTTTGCAAACTACCGAAAACAGTTCCAACCGTCAGCATTCATGGCCGAGCCGTACAGCATCCTGTCCATAGTCGTCGTATGTTCCGAAACAGATGAAGAAGCGGCTTATTATGCAGGACCGGCCGAACTGCAATGGGTACGTTGGGGCACCGGCCAATTCCATTTTGCCCCGCCGACACTGGAAGAGGCAGCAGCCCATAAGTATACGCAAGAAGAAGAGATGGTACGCCAGCAAAACAAAGGACGTTTTATCATCGGCAGTGCAGATACGGTAAAAGAACAGATTCTACAACTGAAAGAAGATACGCAAATCGATGAGCTGATGGTTTTGGATATGATTTCCGATAAAGAAGCAAGACATAAATCCTTTTCATTACTTGCGGACGCCTTTCAATTGACCAATAACTAACATCCAGCTTGAGGAGGAATCCAGCCATGCAAACAATGAAAGCATTCGTACGAACTGATGCCACTAGCGGTAACGTAGAAATCGCTGACGTCCCGATACCTGCCGTTAATGATGACGAGGTTCTGGTACAAGTGGAGGCATTTGGCGTTGGTATTCATGACAGATATTTTATCCCAAGAAATGTAGACTTCCCCTTCCCAATCGGAATAGAAGGAGCAGGCAAAATTGTTCAATTGGGTAATCAGGTTACTGACTTTGCAGTCGGCGACCGAGTGATTTTTACGACCAGCTTCCAGCCAAAAGGCGGTTCATGGGCGGAATATGCTGCTGCCAATCAGGCGACACTCATTCCCATGCCTGATCATCTCACCTTCCAGCAAGGTGCAGCGGTTCATGTCGCCGGAAAAACAGCACTGGAAAGCATGCGTGCCCTCGACCTCAACAAAGGTGACAGTCTGTTTATCGCCGGCGCATCCGGAGCGGTTGGTACTTTTGTCATCCAGCTGGCAGCAGCCAAAGGCATTCATGTAGCCGGTTCAGCTTCAGCCAGAAATCATGACTACATGACATCCCTTGGCGCGGAAAAAACAGTCGACTACCATGACGCTGACTGGCAAAAGCAAGTCAACGAATGGGCAGATGGCGGCGTCACAGCAGCCTTAGCCATTCAACCAGGCACAGGAAAAGATAGTTTGCCCGTTGTCAAAGATGGTGGCAAGGTCATTACCGTGTCAGGTGATCAACTGGAGGGCGAACGGGGGGATTACCGTCCAGCAAATGAGCCACCACCAAGATACCCATAAAGACGTCATCCAGCTTGTACACGACATTGCTGACGAAAAATCAAGCTTGTTATCGAAAAAGAGTACCCGTTCGAGCAAGGCTTAGAGGCACTCAAGAAAACCGAAACAAGACATGCAAGAGGAAAATTAGTCGTTACAACGCCTTAGCAGGCAGGGATATTGGGGACAGGCGCCTTGTCCCTCTCCCCTATTTTGCCGAGCAATAGATCCCGTATCATGCCTTTTTCAACATTTGGAACCAATGGACCTGTCCCCGCGTCCCAACAAAATGGGAACGGGTTACGACTGCGATTTAATTTCCCTGGGTACCACTTGGAACGAACATCGCCTTTTCCTTTCCAAGCTTGTCGGCTGCCAGTTTCCCCAGCTCGATAACAGTTGGATCTTCTTCATACACATCGTCTCCAACCACCTCACTACGCAAATCAATCATGCAATTTCCCTCCAAAGCTACTATTATATTTACTAGCAGTCTAGCGTAAAATACGAGGTCCGGAAAGGGAAATGGTTTTCTGACCGGCATGCTTGTACAAAGCATACGTCGAATAGTATTATTTTAACGAAGACCAATTTTCCGGTTAAAATAATACCGAGACAAATGTTTAGCTTTAGCCGGCATTACGCCAACAATCGATATATTTGGAGGAAGAAAAATGAGCGAAACTGTTTCATTACGTGCGTTAAAAGCTTTGGTGGAGAAGAAAATGAAGAAGAAGATTCTTGTAAAAGTGATCTGGAATGAGCAGGAAAAATTGACGCTGTTCATAACACCGAATAGGAAGATCCAATCGTTTATTTATGACGAAAAGAAGGCTATATTTTCTACGATCAGGAAGGAAAGCTCGTGACGCATGACATCCCGCTTATTGTGCCGGAAAATAATTTGGCTGACGGGAAAGTGCTGCTAAACGAGACCGGAAACCGCGGCTTATTACTGAACCAGCAGCCTTTATCCCATGAGGATAGATTATTTTTACAAGAATATTCGTTGTAGTAACATGAACAAAGAGTATTAACTTAAGGAGGAATTAGCTTGCGTTCATTAACAGTTATGGCCTTTCTATTGGTATTCGTTTTAACCGCGTGTACGGATGAATCGGCACCGGAAACAAATCCTGACAAGAAAGGCGATGCAACTATTGTCAAAGCGGATTTAACAAACTTTGAAAAACAATTAATGGACCTGTCCAATTACACGGCATTTGCCTATGACATTAATCTCCATAACCAGAAAGCAAAAGGACTACAAGTAACGGTGGATCACTATGAAAATGGCGAAAAAGTCAACGAGGTCATCAATGTTGAATCTGGATTAAAAGGGGTAAAACCATCTGATCATCTGAGGGTCGTATTTTTGCGGCAAAAGATGAATCAGGGAAAAGAAAAATGGATTGGCTCCATTATAACGGATAATGGCTATGGCAGCTCTGAAAACATCATTGATTCGCCATCCGCCGATTATACGAGCGTCACTTCGGGCGGCATCGGTTCTAAACGTCATTTAACATAGGTAAGCGGCAGTACGCAGCAACCATTAAACATACAAACAAAACTAGTGTTTCACAACGGACCAATTTGAAAACAAAAGAAGACATCAAAAAAGCAACGAATTATGAACAGGTTTATTTGCTATCGGTAAAATTGAATGAAAAAACACGGGACGATAAAAAAGTGGGAAATGATAATTCCGCCAAAAGGTGCAGTCACTAATAAACGTACACTCCCGCCAAAGTTCCTACATAGGATAATATCATCACCATTGAAAGGAATGGCAGAAAATGTACAATTATTCTTATTCTTACATGTACCCCTATCCATATAGTGTGAATCAGCCAATGTATCCTGCTGATATGCAGTACGCACGTTGGGTTTACCCGGGGATGGCTAAGCATAGTAGCTATTACCAGCCTGTGTACGGAACATATGACGCAGCTTTTGCCGATTTTGGCGGACAGCCGTATACCGTGAATATTAACCAGGCTTCTAAACAAAACAACACATTCCGTACCGCGATCTGGACTGGTGAACATTTACAGGTGACATTGATGAGCATTCCGATCGGGGGCGACGTCGGGTTAGAAATGCATACGGATGTGGATCAGTTCCTGCGTATTGAAGAGGGGCAGGGCTTTGTCCAGATGGGCGATCGTAAAGACCACCTGTATTACCAGCAGTATGTCTGTGATGATTCTGCCATTATGGTTCCGGCACGAACATGGCATAATATCACCAACACGGGGCATAAGCCGCTCAAATTATATTCTATCTACGCCCCGCCCGAGCATCCATTTGGCACAGTTCACCCAACCCAGAATATCGCTTTTGCCGAAGAACATCATTCATAGCAGGACGGTGTCCCCCTATATTTTGACATTCCCTAAGACGAGACCGTTTTCATATGGTTTTATATGAAAACATTTAGCAAACTTTAACCAAGAGGGTGTGTTTATGTATTATGTAAATGGGCCAGGGCATTACTATCCGCATCATTATCCTCACATGCCATACTGGTCGGATCGTCCGCAATACCCTACTATTGATACATCCCTTCTCCATCAATCAGCAAACGAAACAAAAAGCTTATGAATGATGCAAACATTATTATTGACAGGCTGGCAGAATCACAACAATTTAGCACGGAGGTCATGAATGCTGCACAAATGTCCGATCACGAAAAAGTTAAAAGCTTAATGCATTCCACAGGTATTGCCTCTGACGTAGAAACCCAGTTCAATCCAGACGGTCTCCGTTTAATTTTTAAATCACAAATTGACGGCAAAGACTGCTGCAAACTAAGGATTGCATTACGCTGGCGATGATGGGGCGCGGGATAGCGTCTGTACCACGCATTTTTACAATAGCGGGATGTTAAACCTATCCCTATGCCCTGGGCTAAAAATTTACATTGTGTGATGATTAAATAACACTCTTATTGTCCAAGTTCATTCAGGAGCTTATGCGGAAGAATTTCACCAGGATTATTTGGGAAAAATCCAAATTGCATGCTTGAAGATTTAGATGTTTTTGACGTGTACATGACCGTTACGCTTATACAAAACAACCCATACATGATACCATAAGAACGAAAATCTAAATCACATTTGCTATGGAGGTCTCATGCTTACATTTGAAGAAAAACTGACTATTATTGAATCCTTTCCTGAATTAACGCGTAACGACATCTCCCTTGGTCGTGTCAACTTCCACTTTGAAGAAAGTGTCAAAGATAAAAAGGTAGTCGTGTATCGCCTGCACCCAAACGGTAATGGTTTTGTCTATGCTGGAGAAATAGAGAATAGCGATTATGTAACTGATTCAAAAGGAATGGTCAACATACGTGACTTTACCGAAAAAGAGCTTCGTGATGTTATACAACAATCGATTGCGTCTTTATCGGAATCCGAGACTGTTACCGAAACATGGATAAACAATGAGGCCAGACGCTTAAGTTAATAGAAACGTCTGCGTGTGGAATATTATGCAGGCGATGACTTAGATGCTACTCACGCAACATATCATGCAGCAGCTGATTACCTGTATCAAGAAGGTTTCCGGCTTTTATAAGTTACCGGGCTTTTTGAACAACCTTTATAAGAAAGAAACGTGCACCTCAACGATTCGAGGTGCACGTTTTATATAGATTCTGATTCACCAAGCAAGTCTGTTCGAATGATTATTTTCCTGCCTTTGTATGGACGATCGACCTGTCCCCCTGTCCCTATACCACACAGAATTCGTTTAACAGGTGTTTAGTGGTCTGCTTTACTAGTATTGGCAGTGTTTCAAAGGAATACGGTTTATACACGCGCTCCGTCCATTTATGCCCATCTTTTCCATATACGCCCATGTTGATCGATGGCAGGTTAAATTCTTTGATCGTTGCAAAAGGAACATTATAAAGTTTTTCCCATTCCGGCAGATTTTCCAGCAATGGCGTGAGCTGCTCTTCTGTTTCATGGCTGGAAAGAAAACTTCCATCAGCCAGGTAAGGAAAGAATTTTTTTCACGGCAAATGTTTCGCCAGTTTCTTCACCGACAGCCTCTATGACGGATTCAACTGATTTTTTGATATGCTGGTCTCTTGTGCTCTCCTCTTTTAAATAGTTATGTGGCAAAATGGCGGTGCAAAAACAAGATGACGCGGGCTTTTTGTTTGGATCCAGTTCCTGCAGTGCGCTGACAATCTCGAAGTTCAGCTCCCGCAATTCACTTGTCTCACTGTCCGCTAACACTTGATTAATGGCGGCACGTGTATCAATTACTTTATCCTCCAGGTATGCTACAAACTCACTGTACGTTGTTACCTCAATCTCCCATGATAAATCACGCGTCGGATAGCCTGTTTTTTCAATAAATGCATGAAACTGTTTCTGCAGGTATTGTTCGGCTTCGCTGCATACGTTTTGCGTTTCCGACAGCAGCTGGTCAAGAGCTTCTTCAGGTGTCGCTTCAAACAAAAATAATTGAAATAAAGCTGACTGCTCGACGCTGTTTGTACCGTATACTGCTGTTTCGTATCCCGCTGATACAGGCATGTCGGCGGAAGCACGTACTCACCGGGGATTGTTTCGGCCAGTTCATAATTGTTATGGATTCGTTCGGTAATTTTTGCCGCGATAAAGTTTGGATCAATCCCAGCAAGTGTATCTCCGACATGTGCTTCTCTTCCATATATGAAGAAACTTGGCAGTATTTTACCCGCTGTGCCAGTGTACACATATTTGTTTACATCGCCATCGTATAGCGGAGTCGTAAAATCTGTATTAATAGCCACTATATACTCCAGCTGGTGCTTGTGCTGGATGCGCTTCAGTTCAGAAAGCGCGCCTGTAATCCCTTTATGCTCGCTTTCTTCATCACCATTGATAACCAGTAAAATATTTCCGCTCAATTCTTCGGGGTGTTCAGAAAAATAAAGCAGATTCGCAATGTGAACCGCTGCACCACTTTTCATATCGAGTGCCCCGCGGCCGAATAGCCAATCCCCTGATTGTGCCTGCTGTTTAAGTTCCTCATCATATTCATAGGAGCGAAAGAATGCTTCCAATGCATCTGGTGAAAAAGCCTTATCTTTCAGTAACCCAAAATCCTCCACCCCAACGGTATCGATATGGGCCTGATAAATAACCGTTTCTTTCGTTTGAGCGGCTCCTTCCACAAAAGCAAACAGATTTTTTCTTCCAGACGAATCTCCTTTAACATCCTGGATCCATAAATGATTGGCATGCTGCTGAAAATACGGAAAAGTATCCAGCAGTCTTTTAATCTCCTCCACAATAGCTGCCTCACCATCCGTACTATTAATACTGTTGATTCCAACCAAGTGTCTCGTTATCTTTTCTACCTGCTCCTTGGTCGAAAGAGATCGTAGTTGATGATACATAGCTGTTCCCTCCAGTAATTTTTAAATTATGTTGTTTTGCCAGCCGTCTGTTTATGATTCTTCTTAAAGTAGTCGTCTGTAATCGACTTCACCTGTTTGCTGAGTAGAACGACAGCGATCATATTTGGCAGTGCAATCATCGCTAACAATAAATCCAGGAATTGCCAAATGAACTGCAGGCCGCCAATCGCACCCAGCACAATGGCAGCTAAATAAACCCCGCGCATCACAATGGAAAACCTGTGCCCAAAGAGAAATTCCGCTTGTTTTTCTCCATAATAAATAATGATTAACACCGTTGTAATCACAAAGAAAAATAGAATAACAGATATCAGACTTCCAGCCAGCGAAGAACCAAACAGACTTGCGAAAGCGTTTGGCACCATGTCCGCCGCGTTATCTGGTCCGACTTTTGTCCAGGCGCCGGTGGTAATAATAACCAGTGCTGTCATCGTACAGACAACCATCGTATCGATAATACTTTTAGAAAAACTCGGCATTTGCCCAACAAATGCCCTAGTTTTTCTTATAAGGTCATCCATTATTTATACTCTGTGACGTTACAAAGATTCCCCAGAACCCCTGCTTTGCTGGATGATTATTTTTTGCTGCGGAGTGTGCAATTGGCGCTGTTCCCATACCTGCCTCATTGGAATACAGCCCGCGCGCAAGCCCCCAGCGAATCGCAGCCGCTACCCCAGCTCCCAGGAATCCACCAGCAGCGGAAATCGGCTGGAATGCATATTCGAAAATCAGCCCGAATGCCGAGGCACGTCTCCGATATTTACAGCCAAAACACTGATGACGCCAATCATATAAACAATCACCATAAACGGAATTAACTTTTCGGTTACGCGTCCAATCAGCTTGATTCCACCAACGATTACCATCCCAACAAGCAGCATGACAACCAATCCTGTCCAAACCGGCGCTATACCAAATGACCCATTCACCGTTTCTGCCACCGAGTTTGCCTGCACCATTGTACTAGCTACTATCTCCAGCATTAAAGCGAAGGCAAAGAAATAAGCAACCTTCTTCCAGCCCAGTCCCTTTCGAATATAGTACATGGGCCCGCCAACATATTCGCCTTTTCCATTTTTTCACGGTAATGAATGCCCAGTACAACTTCCGAATACTTCGTGGCCATTCCAATCAGTGCCACAACCCACATCCAGAATATAGCACCCGGACCACCCAAGGCAATGGCTACCGGAACCCCGACAATGTTTGCTGCTCCCATTGTAGATGCCAGTGCACTTGTCGTAGCCTGAAATGGTGATACCGACCCCGGCGCATTACTTTTGTAAATATTTTTCCAAAGGTTTGGTTAAGTATATGTGGAAGATGCTGAATTTGAAAAAACCAAGCCTGAATGTCAGGTAAATCCCTCCGCCCAACAATAATAAAATCATTGGCAATCCCCATATAACTTCCGTAATTTCAGCTATAACTTGCGTGAATTTATCCATCATTACCCCCCTCTAACAAGGTCAACTAATTTAGAAATCGCCTTCAATATCGTGTAAAAATAAATAATTCCACATTGCGGATGTTTATCCGTATAATGAAATCATTGATTACTAATTATTTTATGTCATCTCTAATTATCTGTCAATATAGAAAATAAGTAACGTTCAATCGCCTTTTGAATCTCATTCCTGTGCTGGTATGTTAAAATAAAGATTAATTATTTGATAGAAAAGGGGGCTTGTTATGATTCAATCCATTGATCGTGCCATGAAAATCATTTATACACTGTCTTCTGCACCAAATGAACCATGGAATATTACGGACATAGCGGAGCACACAGAATTGCCGGTCAGTACTGTTTACCGGCTGATCGATACATTGGAAGCACACGACCTGATAACACCAATCCCTGATACCAAACAATTTAAATTGGGCTTCACATGGATAGAACTTGGGATGAAATTGTTCGAGAACCTCAGTTCAAAAGAAGTTGCCCGGCCCAGCCTCGAAAAACTGGCAATGGATGTGGAAGAAACAGTCTATCTCAACATACCTGCCAAGCGGGACTCCATTATCATTGACCGGGTAGACAGCCCAAGAAAAGTGAAGGTTATTGACTCGATTGGGGAACGGATTCCTTTTAATATTGGTGCTGCCAACAAAGCTATTCTGGCCAATATGGATAGGCAGAAAGTAATACCAGTATTGAAAGATTTATCTACTGGCGGAAAAGATGTGGAAGAATTAATCAAACAGCTAAACCAGACAAAAGTGGATGGCTATTCCACCAGCTACGGTGAGAAAACAAAAGGCACCATCGCAGTCGCAGCACCAGTTATTGGATTCCAAAACAAACTGCACGGAGCAATCAGCATAGAATTTCTTGAATACGAAACAACAGAAGAGGAAATCCAAACCATGGCCAAAAAGTAAAACAAACAGCCCATACGATTTCCCAACAACTCGGAGGTGCATAGGGAGTGGGGACCCCGGGCTCCTTGTCCCAGTTTTGTGCGGCTAATGCAGGGTCCCAAGGCTTTCTGTCCCGGTTTTTGCGACGGGGCATGGAGTTTGCCTAGCCGGGATGCGGGTCTTATGATTGGAGGTCAACACATGATTACGGTTATTTATAATGGAGAAATTTACGCTCCGGAGCCACTTGGAGTAACGTCCATTCTAGTTATCAATCAAACGATTGTTAAGATAGGGGATGCCAATGAGGAAGCTTTGAGGAATTTAGGAATTGAATATGAGGTGGTTGATGCAAACGGGTCGGTCGTCGTTCCGGGATTCATAGATCCTCATGTGCATTTAATTGGTGGTGGCGGAGAAGGCGGATTTGCTACCCGAACACCAGAAATACAGCTCAGTAACATGATCAAATCAGGTATAACGACAGTCGCGGGACTCCTGGGAACAGATGGCACCACCCGTCACATGACGTCCCTGCTGGCAAAAGCACGCGGACTTGAGGAAGAAGGAATGACGACTTTTATCTATACCGGGAACTATGCCGTCCCGACTCCTACAATCACATCAAACGTGAAAGATGACGTCATTTTGATCGATAAAGTTATTGGTGCAGGAGAGATAGCTATATCCGATTCCCGTTCAGGCCAGCCTTCTCTGCATGAATTAGCCAAACTGGTCGCTGAAGCGCGAGTCGGGGGGTATGTTAAGCGGAAAAGCAGGTGTAACTCACTTTCACACTGGTCCAGGAAAAGAGTATTTATCGCTATTGCATCAACTGCTCGAAGACTACGAAATTCCGCCATCCCAGCTTTATGCGACCCACATTACCAGAAGCCGGGCACTGCTCGATGATGCTATTGCTTTAGCAAACAAGGGATCGTACGTGGATATGACAGCAGACAGCGAAACAGGCGAATCTATTCGGTATTACAAAGAGAATGGCGGCGACATGAGGAAGCTGACCCTATCCTCTGACGGGAATGGAAGTCTTCCTAAGTTTGATAAAAGCGGGGAGTTAATAGGCTTTGATGTAGCCAGCACCCAAACACTGTATCAGCAAATGACTTCTGCCGTAAACGATGATGGCATGGCTTTAGAGGAAGTCTTGCCGCTTGTGACAACGAATACATCAGATGTATTGCGGCTTACAAAAAGGAGGAATCCAGGAATCCAACGATGCCGATATAATAATTTTAGAAAAAGATTCCCTTTCCATTCAGCATGTGTTTGCCAAAGGACATCACATGATGAAAAATAGAGAACTGCTTGTAAAAGGTACATTTGAAAGTTGAATATCTAAGCGGGACGCGGGGACAGGCTTTCTGCCCCGCCGCTCCAACTCATTTCTAAAATTGGCGGAACGATGGACCTGTCCCCCCTGTCCCAACTCAAACCACGGCACAGAGTGATTTGCCGCCGTTCAGCACGCGTATGACTTCCTGTGCAATGAGCATGGCTGTCCGTGATTGCGATTCATCGGTCAGCCCGGCGATGTGCGGAGATAGATGGATAGATTCAATCTGGGACAGCAATGAATCCCTCTGGACAGGCTCCGTTTCGAGCACATCAAGGTAGGCACCAGCAATCTTTCCGGATTGGACAGCTTCAGCCAGATCCTGTTCATGTATGATTCCGCCTCTTGCTGAATTAATTACATAGGCATGAGACTTCATCAATGAAAATTTCTCTTTGTTGATCATGTGCCTGGTCACTTTGGTCAGCGGAACATGGACAGAAACGAAATCCGCTTCCGCAAGCATCTCATCAAGGGTTTCCACCGGTCTAACTCCAGTTTCTGCCAGTATATGATCGAAAGGTGTGACGAACGGATCATAGCCGATTGTTTCCATTCCGAAAGCGTTGGCCCGCTTGGCAACGCGGTGAGCGATTTCCCCCATCCCGATAAGACCGAGTTTTTTCCCATTTAATTCATACCCTGTAAAAAACTTGCGATCCCAGTTACCCCGGCGAACATCGGCATCCGCCTCAGCCAAAGGACGATACGCATCAAGCATTGCCGCCATCACATATTCCGCGACAGATGTCGCATTCGCATGTATCGCGGGAATGACCGGCATATTTCTTTCTTTTGCCGCCTCCAGATCAATGTTATCCAGCCCAACACCAAGACGGCCAATCACCTTGGCGTTTTTCGCTGCATCGAGCAGTTCAGGATCGACTTTTGTTTCATTCCGGACAATAAGCGCATCATAATTCGGCGCCAATTCCAGCAGCTCTTTTCTTTTCCGCCCCAGCTCCATATCATAATCCACGGAATAACCATTGCGCTTAAGCTCTTCCATCCCATCATTCCACATCAACTCCGTCACAAGCACCTTCATTGGACTTCACTCCCTTTTTTATAATAGTTCGCTTACCTATGTACCTATTCCTGACATCCCCGTCACATAAACACTTCTTGCCATTAGGCGCCGCACCTAACTGATTATATGCAAATCATGGCACCGGAATGCTCATGCCAGCCGGGACGCGAGGAACTGTCTCGCTACAACAATAGCTGGATGACGCGTTTTGTCAGGTTGGGGACGATTTCGAAAGAATAGGTCATTTCGGTTCTTTCCAGTTTTTTATGTGCATCCAAGCCATAAGGACCGATATTAATGACAGGAACGTCCAATTCCCGAATACCTTCATAATTAACATAATGTTTTGTTTCCCAGCCAGGATTATTATCAGAAACGGCTTGAATGTCTTCCTCGCCATCACTTATTGCTACAAAACTCATATCGGAAATATGCGGGAAAAATTTCGTACGACAATCGGGTGTTCATACATAGGTGTCATCTCTTCAATCGCCTGATGCAACGCTCTCATTAATTCTTTTTCTCCCGGTTTTTCGCCTGTCATTTCAACCCTTGGTGAGTATAAAGAAGAATAAAATAGAATAATAGTCGGGCTTTTATCTTCCATCCACTTCCAGGCTTCTTCCACCACTTTGACGGCGAACATACGTGTATCTAATTGTTTATCCTGCAGAAGCGAGTCTTTGAACGCAGCCATATGCGATTGAAAGGATTCACCATTTTCCCTGATCAGCATATCTTCCATCTCTTTGTATATCAGCACTTTCGGTTTCCACGGGATACCCGGATATGTTTCACCACGAATGGTACAGTATTTCTCATATCTGTCCTCCAGTGTTGAAAGGGCATTTTCAAAAGCCAGATAAGCCTGTTTTTTCAATTTGTCCAAAACAGTTTTAGGGGACCAGGAGTAGATAAAAAGTTATAATATACGAACGTGGACAGAGCAGTCTGGACGGTATAACTCGGTTTTAAATCCGCTTGTTTCAGGGAAACCGGGGGAACGGTCATTTCACCATGGGCTTCATCAGAAAGTTCCGGATTATAACTTATTTGCCTTGTCAATTCACTAGCGATAAAGTTTGGGTCTAACCCTTCAAAAGGGGAACCAACATGTGTTTCCGCCCCTGTAATAAAAAAGGTTGGCAGCAATTTTCCAACGGTTCCTTTATAAATATACCGATTTTCATCATTTTTATTGTCCGGGGAAACAAAGTCTGCATTAATAGCCGCCGTATAGGAAAAGCCATGTTCTTTTTCCCAGCGTTTCAGGATTTCTAAAGCAGACAAAATGCCGTGTGAACTGTCTTCCTCATCACATTCAGCAAGGAATACAATATTTCCATCCAATTCTTCAGGATGTTCAGCAAAGTATTTTAAAAGGTATAAATTGCTGGCAACACCGCTTTTCATATCAAGGACACCGCGGCCGAAAAGCCAATCGCCTGATTCCAAATGAGTCCTGGCCGAAGCAGTAAGTCGATCTTCCTTAAGACTTTCCATTAATTGATCAGGAAAAAATGCCTGATCTTGAAGAGAATTAAAATCACCAACCCCGACTGTATCCAAGTGACCCATCAGAATCACCGCCCGCTTACTTGTTCCCTTCGTCCCCTTAACAAAGGCCAAAACATTGTACCTTTCTAATTCATCAGCCGTTGTCTGAGCCAACACGACATTGGCAGGATTATTTTTAAAATAAGACCAGGAAGAAATCATCGAATAAAGCGATTCAGCAAGGGCTTTTTCCCCGTTCGTGTTCACGATACTTGCAGTTTGCATTAACTGCTTTGTGAAAGCCAGCATATCGTCCCGGCATGCCAACATAAATGCCACCCCCATATTAAAAAATACTTGACAAAAATATAACAATAGTAAGAAAAATAATCAAGCAGCACGCGGTGACAGGTTCCTTGTCCGAGATACAGCACAAGCTTGTTGGAGAGGTTTTTGCCGATACTAAAGCCCAGGGCATCAGTTGCAAAATCCCTTCCTGGTTCATCGATTTCCAAAACTTGGTGGGACAGTAAACCTGTCCCCTGTCCCAGAGTTGACGCACATTATAATTTTGTTATATTTTAAAAAGTTAAAAAGTAATTTACAAGCCGCTTCTACAGACCTACATTCCTCTTCCAAAATAAAAGCTATCATCGAACATGCATAACCCAGCCCCAACAATTTATGGCAGCATCGCCTAATTAGAAAGGAGTATTTTTATGGGGGAATTATTGGAATCAATTGCAGCATTTCTTTGGGGGCTTCCTCTCATCATTACCATTTTCGTCACCGGTATTTATTTGACGATCAGAAGCAAATTGTTTCAGTTTGTCCATTTGCCGCATATTCTGAAACAAGCATTTACAAACATGTTCAAAAAGAAGGATACCGATGATAACTCCAAAGGGATCATTTCGTCATTTGAGGCAGTGAGTACAGCGGTTGGCGGGTCGGTGGGAGTCGCAAACATTGGGGGTGTGTCCACTGCAATTGCTGTCGGCGGACCTGGCGCCGTGTTCTGGATGTGGGTATGTGCTCTGTTTGGCATGATTATTAAAACGGTTGAAGTAACGCTTTCTGTCCATTATCGGAATACAGACGAAAACGGGGATCCTTATGGCGGGCCGACCTACTACATGGAAAAAGGGCTCGGAGAAGAAAAAAAATTTTACCTATTGGATGATACCTGCCATTCTTTTCGGGTTCGGGATTTTTATTACATTCTTTTTCACCCTGCAAAACTACACCATTTCGGAAGCGGTCAGCTCCACTTTTGATATCAGCATGATTCCCATCTCTATAACATTAATGCTGCTGACATATTATGTGATTTATGGCGGAATTAAACATGTTGGCAAAGTCGCATCTAACTTGTACCGTTTATGGTGCTTTTTTACATTTTGGCTGGTATTTACATTATTGTAAGTAACTTCACACAAATTGATGATGTGCTTGCCGCCATCTTTCAGGGTGCATTTGGAGGAACAGCTGCGGCTGGCGGTTTTACCGGTGCGGCTGTGGCCCAGGCAATTCAAATGGGGATGGCCCGGTCTGTTTACAGTAACGAGGGTGGCTGGGGAACATCACCTATGGTTCACTCAACAGCTAAAGTCAATCATCCGGTTAAACAAGGTGTTTGGGGTGCTTTTGAGGTTTTATCGACACTATCGTTGTCTGCTCCATCACGGCATTCGTTATCATCATTACTGGACAATGGTCAACAGGCCTATCCGGTGCACAATTGACCCTTTCCGCTTTTGAAGTCGGAGTCGGCGAAATCGGTCGCATTATAATTACGTTAGCCGTTTTTCCTGTTCGGTTTAACAACCCTTACAGGCTGGTATGTCTATTATGAAGTTCTGCTTCGTCACTTGTTCCGAAACAAAAGTGCAAAACTGAAAAGTCGTTTCCTGACGCTCTATAACTGGATTTACCCCATCCCGGGCACACTCCTGGTTATCTACGCCGTCATTCAGGGTATGCCAGGTCAGACAGTCTGGTACTTCGCCGATGTTGCATCGGCCATCCCCACCTTTATCAACGTTGTCGTCATTCTGATTTTAAGCAAAAATTCTTTGCACTACTAAGCGATTACAAAGCAAGATATATGGGAATCGGTGAAATCGACCCAACTATAGACATATTCTATGAAGACAGGGATGCGGGGTTGGGCTCCTTGTCCCAAGCGCCGCAAGACAAGGCACAAGAGGATGACAAAGCTAAGTGATGCTGCCGTGCAGGTTGTACTTCCCGCTGCTTGGGCCAGCCGGAACCCGTACGCACCGTGAAATCTTGTTAAAGAAAGGCTTCAGCTTCCACATAAGCCCGCCCCCTGTCATTTGTAAAAACTGGTGGGACGAGGGACCTGCCCCCACGTCCCTCATGTCTCGGTTAGGCTTCTTGCAGGATGCTAACGGGGTTGAAGATTTCGTAATGGGTTTGTTCGTTTGGGATGCCCCAGTCGGTTAAGGCGCGGTCGACTGAGTTCATGAATGGGGCTGGTCCGCAGCAATAGAATTCGGCTTTGCTGTCATACTGTACAATGGACTGAAGCCACGCAAGGTCGACAAACCCTTCTTTATGGTAATTTTTCAGTGCCCGGTCCTCCGCGCTTGGGCTGTCATAGCAGACAAACGAGGAAATGTTTGAATGTTTCCGGGCAAGCTGTTCCACACGTTCTTTCATCGCGTGTGACGAACTGCTCTGTGTCGCATGAATAAACGTCACTGGCCGGTTAGGATTTGTTTCGGCAAGCGTCTCCAGCATCCCCATTACCGGTGTTATTCCAATTCCGCCACTCAGCAGAACGAGCGGGGCATCGTTGTTTGTTAGGACAAAATCACCAGCTGGTGCGGAGAATTCCAGCACATCGCCTTCCTTGACTTGGTCATGCAAATAATTGGAAACAATCCCATCCGGATGAAAGCCATCTCCTTTTTCCCGTTTCATACTTATTTTATAATAGTCTTTCCCGGATGGACCGGACAGGCTGTACTGACGCATATGTGTATATGGTTCTCCGGCAATGTCCGCTTTGATTGTCAAATACTGACCGGCCTTATAGTCTGCAATTGGGCCTCCGTCTTTCGGTTTCAGACATAATGACACGACATCAGCGGTTTCCTGAATTTTTTCATCCACTATAAATTCGCGGAACCCGTGCCATCCACCGGCTTTTTGTGCTGTATCCTGGTATTTTCGCTGTTCCAGTTCTATGAATAGATTGGCAATGTGATTATAGGCGGCTTTCCAGGCATCAATTACCTCATCCGTCGCGGAGGATCCCAGCACATCTTGGACCGCCTGGATGAGCACCTCCCCAACGACTGAATATTGCTCAGGCTTGATCCCAAGGGATACGTGCTTTTCCGCAATACGTTCGACCAGCTGCTCCAAATTCTCCAATTGGTCAATGTTTTCACCTGCCGCATACACGGCATAAACCAATGCTTCCTGCTGCAGGCCTCTTTTTTGGTTGGTCTGGTTAAATACATTTCGCAGTTCCGGAACCTCGGTAAACAGCAATTCATAAAAACGTCTCCCAATCGCTGTGCTATGTTCCTTCAAAACTGGTGCACTAGCCTTTACAATGGATAGCTTTTCAGAATCAAGATGCAATTACATTCCCTCCAGTATTGTTGTTTGTCACCAATTCCTAAGATGTTCGCAGGAATTAATTCCATAAACAACATGTTAATAGTATAAACACCTTTGCACCGTGATCTGTATCACACCAGCACGTGACAATTATGTGAAGGGACTTGTGGAGGGGGCGATTGCGGGGATAAGGGATACTTGCTGCTTGGGTTGAGCCTGGTCTCGCATGGTTAAAAGCCAGCCATGAATGCAACTGCATCCGGACGAGTAAAATCGGCGGACAGGTTCAGTGTCCCACAAAATTTTCCAATGGTGGGAGCGAAGAACCTGTCCCCATGTTCCG
The DNA here is from genome assembly GCA_001311805.1 of Lentibacillus juripiscarius JCM 12147. Next base: position 60,911 of record BBCA01000004.1, read on the forward strand.
CTCTCGTTTTAAAGCTGCTTCCAGCTGACAGGAGAACGGGTCATTATTTTTAAACGCTATCTAAGTATACACCTTAAATACTGTACGGTTTCTTTCCGATTGCGGGTGTTTATTTTGTGGTAAATAGCGCTGATGTAGTTTTTAACCGTCCCTTCGCCGAGGTACAGCTTCCGGGCGATGGTTTTATTCGTATCACCATTGATCATTAGATGAGCGATGTCCAATTCCCGTTTCGTCAAACTCATCCCGCGATTCTCCAGGCGCTTTCCAAGAATTTGTTCTTTATCGAGGGTTAATTCCCTTATATGGGTGACAAGAATTCTCGCTGCCTTCCCCGAAAGTACATACTGCCCGCTGGCGGCATTTCGTATTGACCGGGTCAGGTTGTCCGGATCCAAATCTTTCAGCAAGAACCCGTCCGCCCCGACATTGATTCCGCGTATTATAAGTTCATCATCAGCAAATGATGTCAGCATTACCACCTTGACCGATGGATAAAACTCTTTAATATGGACGGTCGTTTTAATCCCATCCATGCCAGGCATATGAATATCCATCAGAACAACATCCGGTGACTCGTTTTCAAGCGTCTCTATGGCTGATTCACCGCTATCCGCCACTCCAACCACCTGGATGTCCCCTGTTTCCCTAATTAAAGCTTCTACCCCTTCACGAAATAACCGCTGATCATCTACAAGCATCACCTTTATCAAAAACCATCCTCCATCAGAACCTGAACGATTTATACACCCATCCTAACACAAACCCTGCACAAAAAGTGCACACCCGGCGTGGGATGTAGGGACAGGTCCATTTTCCCAGTCGTGCGTGATGCTTGTCCAGCCCTAAAACTTTTCAGCATTCCCTTCGAAAAAGACAGCATTGGCACGCGTTCCTCACTTTTGGGTAAAATTACCTATCTCCTCATTATAGCAGGTACATGAACAATATCGTAACCGTTATAAAGTAATTAAAAACTCACAACAAATACCAAAAGTAATATATATGGGTTTTTTGACAAAAGCCGATACCGGGATGCAAGGCCTGCTGCTGGGACATGGGGACAGGCACCTTGTCCCGGCAACAGGGCACTCCCAAGGTAAACGCGTTGCATCGAATGGAGCCAGCCATTGTTTTGGCACGGGCTTCACTTAGTAGGATCCCCCTTCTAGTAGGGCCTCGCTTACTTTTTTCCTATTTCTATTGCGGATTCTATCAAATTATGTGGGACTATGATATAATAGAATTACTTTATTTTTCTGAATGGGAGGGGAAGATATGGCGAATAGGAAGCTGATTATGTCGATGACCGCCAGTGCTGCGGTGGCGTCCGCGTTTGTCGCAGCGGATGATACTGAAGCACAAGCGTACAATGTAAAAAGCGGGGACTCGTTATGGTCAATCGCTCAGCAGTTTGATACAAGTGTTGCTGGCCTAAAATCGCTGAACGGGTTATCCGGAAACATTATTTATCCGAATCAAACATTGCAAACATCCAAATCATCGGAAAATACAAGTACATCCAGCAAACAGACCACGGATTCAGCCAGCAGCCAAACGTCTACATACATCGTAAAGCGCGGCGACACCTTAAGCGGGATAGCCGCAAAACACAATATTGCCTTGACTGATCTGATGAAATGGAACAATCTTGATTCAACGCTGATTTATCCGGGAAACGAATTTGTCGTGGTCAAACAAGACAGCTCCAGTAATGGAAACCAAAATACCGGCGGCACAACAGAAGATACCAGCCAGCCGAACACGAACCCGGCACCGGATAACGATGTAGCAGCGGCAAAAGTCTATACCGTTAAATCCGGTGACACGCTTTCAGCAATTGCGAGCAAGCACAATGTTACCGTAAGCGATTTAAAAAATTGGAACGCCCTGAAATCTGATATAATTCTAATTGGTCAAAAACTGAACATTGGATCGGATGCACCTGCGGACGAGCCAGGATCAGCCAGCAACGGCAGCAGTACCTCGCCCTCCGATATCGATTATGATGTTGATAAATTAATCCGTGTGGCGAAAGATATGAAAGGCGTTGGCTACGCGTGGGCAGGATCATCACCAAGCGGCTTTGACTGCAGCGGATTTATCCATTATGCTTACCGTCAGGCTGGAAAAGACCTTGCACGTCACTCCAGCGCAGGCTACTACAACCGCGCCTATTACGTAAACAAGCCTAAAGTTGGCGACCTCGTCTTCTTTGAAAATACGTATAAACAAGGAATTTCTCATATGGGGATCTACCTCGGCGGCAAGCGCTTCATTCATGCCGGCGCCGATGGAGTGGAAATCTCCAATTTGAACAATTCCTACTGGAGCAAACATTTCGACGGATACAAACGATTCTATTAATTCAAAAACCCCCGACACAATTGCAGGGGGTTTTTTGATTGGGACACGGAGCCTGTTTCCGCGTCCCCGGCCTCTTGCTAGGCAGCTTCAAGGTCCATTTCAATTTCGTTGGATTTATTCTGTTTAGCTTTCCGGAAGAACCAGATGGCAAAGACGATGGTTAAGATGATACCGCCAATATGTGACACATCCAGTGAAAGGTTAAAACCAATTTGTGCGTTCAATATATAGACAAACACCATATCGGTAATAAACAATGCCGGAATAAGAGAAATCCAGTACCGCTTCCCTTTAACAAGCAGATACATGGTTGCAATCCAAAGCGCGAGTGATGCAGTCGTCTGGTTGGCCCAAGAGAAATAGCGCCACAGAATATCGAAATCAATTTGCGTTAGAATAAGAGAAATAACGAATAAGGGAACGGCAATGATTAAGCGATTCGTCACTTTCTTTTGATTGAATTTAATATAATCCGCTATAACAGAACGTGCTGCACGGAACGCTGTATCTCCAGACGTAATAGGAAGAACAATAACCCCAAGTACAGCAATTGTTCCGCCGACTGCACCAAGCAGAGTCGTAGCTGCCTCATTGACAACCGCTGAAGGTGTACCAGCATTAATCAGTTCGTTTAGCTGTTCCCCGTGGAAAAGGCTCATGGAAGCAGCAGCCCAGATCATAGCAATAACAGCCTCTGCAATCATCATCCCGTAAAAATGTACCGCCCTTGGGACTCTTTTTGAACGGTACGAGAAATAATAGGTGTCTGCGTCGCATGGAAACCGGATAAAGCACCACAAGTTATCGTTAAAAATAACATGGGAAAGATTGCTAGTTTACCCGGATGCATATTTTCCAGTGTGAGCTCAGGAATTTCTGAACCATAACCAGAAGTAAACATGGTAATACCGACACCGAGTGTACCGATTAAAAGTGTTGCGCCAAGGATTGGATATATTCTCCCAATGATTTTATCAATAGGCAAAATAGTAGATAATAAGAAATAAAGAAAGATAATACCTATAATAATCCATAACGTTACCTGACCATCAAGTAAAACATGGAGCAAAGAGCCGGACGTGTCGCAAAAACTGTCCCTACCAAAAGAAGAAGCAACAGTGCAAAGGCATTAACCAAATGCTTGGAAAAATTCCCTAAAAACTTTCCGGCTAGTTCTGGTATATGTGCCCCTTTGTTTCGAATTGAAATCATACCAGTTAAATAGTCGTGAACGCCCCCTGCAAAAATGGACCCCAAAACAATCCAAAGAAATGCAACAGGCCCAAATAATGCTCCCATAATCGGGCCAAATATGGGTCCTGTTCCGGCAATATTCAGTAATTGAATCATAGCGTTATTTGTTTTTCATAGGAACAAAATCCACACCGTCCTGATTAGCAATGGAAGGTGTTTTGCGTGAGTCATCTATTCCGAATGTCTTTTCAACAAATTTTCCGTAAATAAAATAGCCAAAAATTAATACAACAATGGATATGAAAAAACGTTATCATGTCTCTGTCCCCTTGTTTAATCATGATGTGCAACCGGTTACATAAAGATTATACCACTATTTAAACGACAAAAACAACCATATTTTATAGGGACGCGGTGACGGCCCACCAAATTTTATAGGTACCCATCAGGCAAAAGGAACGCGGGCTACCCGCGTCCCTACTCAAGTTGTCTACTGATCTGGTCATAAACGTCTTCTGTTCCGATTCCTGTCAAGAGTGACACGCCATCGATAACGGTTGCCTGAATGTGGTCTGGTACAATGGTTGTCGATATAATAAAGTCATAGTCATTCCATTTATGGGTTGTATCATTAATTTTCCCCTGATGAAGTTCCACTTGGTTCATCAGGTCATTTTCCAGCAGCCAATTTTTTACTTTTCCCGTGACGATGGTCGATGTCGCAACGCCCGTACCGCAAACGACCAGCACTTTTTTCATTATTTTCCCCCTCTGATTTTATTAACGTACACTAATCCGCTGAAAGCTAGTACACCAATGATTCCAATGCCGTACCAGTTAATAGTTTTCCCAGTCCGGCAAATAATCCTGTCGTCCAAACGGCTCCGTCCACAAGTGCGGAAATGCTGGTATAATCCTCCATATCAAAGTCAGCAGCTGCTGCCATGTCTGTAAATAATGGTGTGATCCATGTTGCGATATACAATCCAACACCAATGTAGATCGTTGCTGCTATGACCGTTCGCAGTATATTCCCTCGAAAGACAGGCACCATCAGGCATACGAGAAATGGAATTGTCGCCAAATCACCAAATGGCAACACGGTATTGCCAGGCAACATGACCGCCAAAACCAATGTCACGGGGACCATGACGAGTGAAGCCGATAAAACAGCCGGGTGCCCGACCGATAAGGCGCTGTCCATGCCAATGTATAAATCCCTGTTTGGAAACCGCTTTTTAATCAAGTCACTTCCAGCCTCAGAAATAGGATTCAATCCTTCCATTAGCAGCGCCACCATTTTCGGCATTAATAGCAAAACCGCTCCTGTTTTGATGGCTAATTGCAGCGTATCCGTTACGTTATAACCTGCCAACACACCAATAATAAGACCAAGCAACGTCCCAATAACAGTTGAATCCCCCAAAATCCAAACCGCTTTTGAATCGTTTCCGGACTAGCCTCAATCCTGTTCATTCCTGGAATGCGATCAAAAACAGCATCAAGCGGTTTTGCCAAAATAGGAAGGTGCAGAAGCCGCATGCGGAAAAGTAACCCGTTTAAACCCAAAGTATCCTTCAATATCTGATGCCAGCAAATCTGCTAACAAGAAAATAACGAGAACATGTACCACTATGGTAAACAGCCCTAAAGCAAAATCATTCGTCATCGCAAAAACGAGGGACCCGGTAAACGCACAATGCCAATAGTTCCAAATATCGACGTTTAACGTTTTCGTCAACCCGACTATGAGCAGTAAAAAATTGACCCCAAGCCCAACTGGAATAGCCAAACTTCCTAAGGCAGTCCCATAGGAAATAGCCGCAGCTGCCGGCCAGCCGACATCAATGGTATGCAGATCAAATCCAAAGTGGTCGACCATCGATTTTGCCGCCGGCCCCAAACTGGTGGTCAATAACTCGATAATCAGGTTCAATCCAACAAAACCAATCCCGACAGTCAGGCCCGAATAGAATGCATTTTGGGCTTTGTTCCCAATAGCAAAGCAAAGATGAAAATAATAATTGGGAGCATGACACTTGCCCCCAAATCGACAAACCACTGTAAAACTTCCAAAGACTACCCCCTCTCAGCATTTTCTTCAACCAACTCCACCAGCCCCTTGCTCGTTTGAACGTTTTTTAATTCCCGGACAAACGAACGGTTCTGCAGGCATCCGAGTATGGTTTGCAGCAGTGTCAGGTGGGCATCCGCATCCTGCAAAGCAAGCATAAAATAAAGGTAACCTGAATTTCACGGCTGCGATTGCCCATCTCCTGAAACACTACCGGATTCTTTAAAGAAGCAAATGCGAGTTGTGGCTTTAAAACATACGTTCCGTCTGTATGGGGGATGGCCACCCCATATGGAGTCACCGGCAATCCTGTCGGGAATTGCGCTTCACGCTGCAAAATAGCTGTGGTGTGCATGTCTGTCACAGCCCCTTTTCCGCCATTAGCCCTGACAGGTGCCGCAATGCTTGTTCTTTTGTTTCAACATGAAGGTCTGTGGTCAAAAAATCAGCCGGATCCATCATCGTTGCTCCCCAATCTAACCAAGAAACCTGTGGTAAAGAGACCTCGCTTCCGCTGCATCATTTGTCCCGTGCACAAGCACACGGCCGTCCTTAAATAGAACCAGTCGATTTTTATCCGTTTTAAACTGGAGTAAAAATGCATTCTGTTCTACTTTTCCAAGTTTGGCTAAGTTGGCAGCAGTTACTTCCAGATCTCTTGTTTCTTTTGATGGCGGGCGGATCTGTACTGTATCCCGCCCGCAGAGCACTTCCGTTTTCGTGTGATCGTGATAAGCCAAAATGGGTACATGGCTTCCGGTCCGCACGACGGACAAGCATCTTTTTTAGCTTTTCGACGTTAATGGATGAATGGTGATTCGCCCATACATCGAAAGAGATCAGCTCCTGCCGCAAGTGACTCCAGTTTTCAGTAAGGATTTTCAGCGCTTCAGCAGTCTGATGCCCGACCACCAGCTGAACGACCGGACTGATGACCCCGCCCGTGTCACAGGTCAGCCCGCCAATGGGAATGTCACCCAAGAGACAATGCAGGCACGGGGATTTCCCCGGAATGACGGCATAACTCACACCATAACTGGCGACAATCGACCCATAAATCCACGGAATGCCGTATTTTTGAGCCGCGTCATTGATTATCATGCGGATTTCAAAATTATCGGTAGCATCCATGATTAAATCAACGCCAGGGACAAACTGCTCCATTTCAGCCGGCGTGATATCAACAATATGCGCCTCGATTGTCACATCAATGTTAATCGCTTCCAATCGTTCTTTAGCGGAAATGACTTTCGGGATATGGTTTTTGGCATCTTCCTCCGTATACAATTGCTGCCGCTGCAAATTGCTCCACTCCACGTAATCCCTGTCGACAATGGTCATTTTGCCGACACCGGAACGAACAAGCACTTCCGCATTTCCAGTGCCAAGTGCACCGGCACCAATCACCAGGACATGCTTGTTCCCGAGCAGGACCTGCCCCTCTTCCTGAATACCGGAAAATAAAATTTGCCTGGAATAGCGTTCCACCATTAGACACTGATTCCTTCCATTGGACTGCTCGCTGTGGCGTATCGTTTTGTTGGAATGCGCCCTGCTTCATAGCCAAGCCGGCCAGATTCTGCCGCAAGTTTCATCGCCTCAGCCATTTTGACCGGGTTGGATGCAGCAGAAACGGCCGTGTTCAGCAGCACCCCGTCCGCGCCAATTTCCATTGCGGTCACCACATCTTTCGGGGAGCCGATTCCAGCATCGACAATGACAGGAACCGTTAATTGCTCGATGATTAAACTTAAATTAAGCGGATTTATAATTCCCTGCCCGGATCCGATTGGGGAGGCACCCGGCATCACAGCATGTGCACCCAATTCCTCCAGCCTTTGCGCCAGCACTACATCATCGGACGTATACGGGAGCACCGTGTAGCCTTCTTTCACCAATTCCTCTGTCGCTTTTAATGTCTCCACCGGGTCAGGCAGCAATGTTTTATCACAGCCAATCACTTCTACTTTAATCATGTCACAAAGCCCGGAAGCATTAGCCAGCTTGGCGGTGCGCACCGCTTCTTGTGCTGTTTTGGCACCAGCCGTATTTGGCAGCAGACTGTATTTTTCTACATCAAGTTTTTCCAGAAAATTCGGCTGAGAAGGCTCAAAAATATTCATCCGGCGCACCGAAAACGTCAAAACATCTGTTCCAGAGACATTTACCGCTTCTTTTTGTACATCAAAGTCAGGGTACTTCCCTGTCCCCAAAAATAACCGTGAGTTAAATTGCTTTTCACCAACTGTTAACATTCAACCGCCTCCTACAAATTGTACTAATTCAATCTTATCTCCATCGGCCACTTCCTGTTGTGTGTGGTAGTCCTTATCCAGAATGTCGCCGTTATGTTCCACAATCACAACAGATTGGTCGATATTAAAATACCGCTTCACATCTGAAATGGTTTTCACTTTTTCCGGCACTTGAGCGCTATTGCCGTTGACAATGAGTCGCATACGTTCACCTCCTTAATAGATTGGCAGACAGTCACATGCTCCCCGAGCTGGCACACAAGTGGATTGTACATCCAAGTCAAAACACCCTCGCCCGCCAGATGCAAGCCCATCACCACACCGCTTTTTCGTCCCCTACAGCTGCTAATTGACGCCGGTAGCTCCTGACAGCTTCCAATGGGTTCCTCGCCAAAAGCACCCCAGATAGAACCGCAATACCACTGGCGCCGGCTGCCAGGACATCCCGTGTGTTTTCAGGCGTTATACCACCAATTGCAATAACCGGAACCGTTGTACTCTCGGCGACGTCCTGCAGATTTTTCAGTCCTCGAGGTGCCAACCCTGGCTTTGAACCGCTTTCAAAGATGTGTCCATACACCAGATAATCCGCCCCATGATCCGCGGCGTTTATCGCTTCATCTGTAGAATGAACCGAACAGCCTATCCGCAAGTGATCATAATAGTTTTTGACTTTCGGCAGGCCAATGCTTTGATGGGTCAGCTGAACGCCCCGTACTCCTGTGACATGTGCCACCGCAATCCGATTGTTCACAATAATCTTCTCGCTCGGTACGCCTTGGGACAAAAGTCTATCGATGGCTTCCACCATTCTTTATCCGTCCACGTTTTTTCACGAAGATGGACAAAATCAATATACGGATGTATCTGTTTAAGAATAGAGACCAACTCACCAGCGGACTGCTGCCCAGTCGAAATAATATGGAATTCCCGAATCGCGCATCCCCCCTTTTGGCTTTGGATTGGGTTTGGATCTGGCCCGGCTAATAGTTTTCTGACAATACAAAAACCACTTTCCATAGACGTCGGAAAGTGGTTTTCACGCTTATTCAACCATGAATGAAACGCTGCTCAACTACTTGCCACTTCCCTACGCCGGCCTTAACCGTCTCAAGTTCAAAGGGTCTCAAAGTCCATCACTCGATCTCAGCCTTTTTAAAAGGCACCCCTAGTGGAATCTAAGGTTATAAAATTTTGTAAAAACAACATAGCACGAAAATTCAAAACTGTCAACGGGACGTGGAGGGGCCCCGCATCCCTTAACTTTTCTTCTTACCGAAGTACAAGAGCCCCATCAGCAGGCCTAAGAGGCACATGACGGCTGAAATAATGAGAAATGGAATCGGGCCGAATTCAAAGATGAGCGGTACGGACAGCGATGTTACAAGTCCGCCGCCAAGCAGTGGCTCAAAGACTAATTGTTTATAGCCAAAGCTTTCAAACGCGGGCGAATCATTTTTCGGATCAACCACACGCATAAGCAATAGTCCTGTTGCTGTTACACCCATTGATTGCCCGAAGTCCCCCATGGCACGTTCGAACCAATAGGTCGGAATAATACGCGGTGCTAACACAAGCACACCGAATATATTCCAGGTAATTCCCAATGCAGCTAGCAACAGGAATGGAATAATGTGGTTACCGATGACATCAAGCGAAATCGTACCAATTGCCGTCACGACTAATATATCCAGCGCAAATCCCTGGATACGGCTGATCATCGGCCGGTCCAATATATGGTTCTGGTCTAGTTTGCTGAAAATCAGCTGCACAATAATACCGCCTATCATGGCCAAGGAAACAATGGAATATACGTCATAAATTCCGAGCCTGTCATAGCGCCCCAAGTGACGCTTTCCAGCCAAATCAAAAATTGCAGTATGAGATAGCCGACTAACACAGCAAGTCCAACAAGCGCAAAATGCAGTGACAGCGGTTCAATCGATTCTGTCCTGACCGTCATATTAGCGGCAGGTTCCCTGTTCTGAAATTCCATAATCCCTCGTTTTCGCAGATCAGAGAAACCTTCGACGTTTTTGATTACTTGTGTCTTATTTCTTCTGACACCCCAATGATCAAAATAATGCCGGCAACGACACCGGATATTAAACCGACTGTCGCCAAGCCAATGGACAGATCATATGCTTCCTCAAAGCCAAGATCCTTGAACGTCTCGCCCATGCCTGCCGCTGTTCCGTGACCACCTTCGAAGGCAATTTCAATTAAGGCTCCGGTCATCGGCGGCAGTCCGAAAAGCGGCGATAAAACAAGAACAGCCAGCAATATCCCTAACACATATTGGCCCCAGCCCATCGTCCAGCCAAATGAAAGCTGTGCACCGGCTAAGCGCCAAATCTTTTTGATGCCGGGGATGGTCGTACCGAGGAATAAGGATGCAAACACAACATTAATCATCAGTCCGGGCAGCGTTCCCCAAACTTCTGTCACTTGCGGAGGGATGAGCCCATTATTTAACAATGAGTCACTACCGGCAAACATTCCTAAAATCTTCCCCAACACTTGAGGACCGACCAATAACGCCAAAAACCTCCAATAATAGAAGAAGGCAAAAATAGATTCTGCGTCCACTTCACCCTGACGCGAATCCATTTACCAAGCAGTAAAAACAAACCGAGATAAAGCAATGTAAAGCCAATCTGTTCTGCTGACAAAATAAAAACCCCTTTATGATTGCTCATGGTGTTATCGTGTTACAGAGGGATAGGAAAACTAATCACAATTTTATATTATACCACGTTTCTACCAGATATGAAATCGTTTCACTAGATTTCTGGGACATGGGGACAGGCTTACGGTTCCACCAAATTTTGGAATCGAAACATAGGGGCGGGGTCATTTTCCCAGCGGCGCCATCACAGTCAGGACTGGCAGGTTGGGACAGATGCCGGATTGGCCGGGTCCCAGACGCCTCGATCAAGCCGGGACAAGGAGCCCGTCACTGAGCCCGTCCCCGCGTCCCGGTGCGCTGTCAGCTACCTGTTACATGCGGCCGGAGCGGATGATGGTAATGACCATGAGGATGAACATGAGTGTTGCGATGACGGCTCCGATTTCAATGATGGGCAGCTCCCAGATGACGGTGCTCTGGTCGGTGATGGCCGATCCGATAATTAAACCGGCCATCAGGATGCTGAATGCGAGCATAATAATGCTGAACGACAGCCGGTTGCTGATTTTATCAAAACGGTGAAGAAATCGCTCTGCCTGCTTCACATTGATATCAAGCCCAACACGGCCCCGCTGCAAGGTCGACATGACCTCCTTCACATCACGCGGCAGGCCAGTAATAATTTCGAGATTTTCTGCAATTTCACTCATGGAATTGCGCAGTATCCGCCGTGGGCTGTACCGTCGCTTCAGCACCTTGCGCGCATAGGGCTCGGCCGCTCGCATAATGCTGAAGTCCGGGTCCATTCGGCTAATAACCCCTTCCAGCGTCAGAATTGTTTTGCTGAGAATCGCCATTTCAGACGGAATATCAATATAATGGTAGTATGCAACCTGAAAAAATTTCGATAATAATTTTTCCAAGACTCATATCCTTCAGCATAACGTTCGCATAACTGTCATGCAGCGCCTCCAAATCGCGCTGGAACGCATTGATATCGGTTTTTCGCCAATCAGATCCATTTTAGAAAAAATCTTGATCAGGGCCTCCGCATTGCCGTTATGCAGATGGACGATAATGGAGGCAAAATGGTACGTCATCTCATCACTGATCCGTCCAACTTCGCCAAAATCGAGAAACGTAATCGTGTTTTTAGGCAAAATATACACATTGCCAGCGTGCGGATCCGCATGAAAAACCTTTATCAAGAATCTGCGCGAACATCGCATCGGCCAGCCGCTTAGCAATCAGGTGCCGGTCATAGCCTTCCGCATCAAGCGTGTCAACATCGGAAACTTTAATCCCGTTCACTTTTTCCATCGTCAGCACTTTTTGGTCGTATAATCCCAATAGATCGTCGGCACACGTACGAACATCTGCTGCTGAAATTGCTTGGCGATCCGCTCGCCGCTGCGCCCTTCCATCAAGTAATCAAGCTCATTCCTTAATGAAATGGACAACTCATGAATGATGTCTTGCACCCGGTAGCGTTTCGCCCAGACCGTGCGTTCCTCCAGCATTTGCCCGATTTTTTCAAGTATCTCAAGATCCGTTTCCATCACAGGCTTTAAGCCGGGGCGCTGCACCTTGACCACCACTTCCTCCCCGGTAAAAAGCCTGGCCGTATGTACCTGCCCAATCGACGCCGTGGCAATCGGTTCCGGATCGACATGGTCAAACACATTGTCAAGCGAATCCTCAAGCTCTGACTCAATCGTGTTTTGAACATGATCGAACGAAAATACTGACACATGATCCTGCAGCTGCTCCAATTCCGTAATAATCTCCCGCGGAAGCACATCATGCCGTGTACTGGCAATCTGGCCAAGCTTAATGAACGACGGCCCAAGCTCCTGCAGCGTCAAGCGCAGCCGCCTTCCAATGCTCTGCAGATTGACATCAGCATCGCTAGGGACCTTCCCCCTCGACAAATCCCGGTCCGTAATCCCAACGCGAAACAAAAGTAACCAAACCCATACCGAATAAACGCATTCACAATCTCCTGATACCGCCGCGTATGCCTCAACCTCCGCTCAAACACCCAAATCAGCTCCTCCGGGACACGGGGACAGGCTCACTGTCTTAGCCCCCACACGTGCGGGGACGTGGGGACAGGCTCCTTGTCCCAGTCATAAGTTCGTTACGAATAGTATACTATCTTAGCATAGTAAAAATTACGCTGCCACGCCACGAATTCCCTTTTAGAGGTAGATTCTAAACGGAAATGAATTGAGAAAGTGCCTGTCACCGCCCGAATTTTGTCGAATTTATTGAGTGGTATTGAATGGAATGAGTTCAAGTAAAGTCTGCTCGATCGATTTGGGTCGCGCGCCGCACAGGTTCAGCGACTGCGCTCTCACAAATTAAAGCCACTCCCCCCTCATCTCAACAACCCAATTTTCTTTAATCCATGCCAAATTCCATCATCATTCACGTCTCTTGTAACTGCACTGGCTGAATCCTTCACAACATCGGGAGCATTGCCCATGGCGACGCTGTTTTCAATCGACTGAAGCATTTCGATATCGTTCAGCCCATCGCCAAATGCATAGACAGCCTCGGGAGAAATCTGCAGATGCTCAAGCAAACGATCGATGCCCGCTGCTTTGGAGCCGCCGGCGGGAATGACATCAACAGAGTAATCGTGCCAGCGGATAAACTCCAGCTGCTCGAATCGGCGCACGTACTCCGCTTCACTTCCATCCTCACAAAACAATAGCGCCTGATATACATCGCCCGTCTTGTAAAACGCCGGGTCATATATCACTTCCTGCTCAATCTTCAGCGAATCAATCGCCGTCTGAATATATGGGTGATGCTCTGTATTCGAATACCAATTATCATGGCTCAGATAAATCAACGGATGAGCCCCAGCCGCAGCATGGCTTTCCAGTTCACCCAGATCAGTTGCATACAGCGGATTTTTGTAAATAACCCGGTTATCATGCACCACATACTGGCCATTAATACTCACATACGTGTCCACATTCAGCTCGTCCAGCAGCGGCCCAAACGTAAACGGTGCCCGCCCTGTCGCAAACGTCACCATATGCCCTGCCAGCTGCAAATCCGCAATCGCCTGTTTCGTGGATACCGGTAGCTTTTTTTCATCATCAAGAAGCGTTCCGTCAATATCAAAGAAGATTAACTTTTGTGTCATATGCAACCTCGCTTTTAAAACTACTATTTTCCTACCATTCTATCACATTTCCCGGAACGCTGGGACAGGCAACTTGTTCCCGCATCCCGGCAGCGGAAAAACTGAACCTGTCCCCACGTCCCAACAACTATGGCCACCACATAAAAGTGATGGCCATTAAATAGCTTACAAAACAAATCCACCATACACTAGAGTACCTAATATCACAAAAGCTGGATGGACTTTGAAACGTTCCATTAATAAATAACTGGCAACTATAAGAAACGCTGATTGCCATATCCCGATTCCTTCATATGATTCCGCAAAGAACCGCCATGCCATTAAACCGAGCAAAATGGCGATGACAGGCCGTACATATAAGGTCAATCTTTTCACTTTCGGGGAGTCCTTATATTTATATAAAATACCTAACAGGAAAATCATTAGTATCAGGGAAGGGGCTACGGTTGCAAACACACCTACGATCGCACCCGGAATACCGCCTACCTCATAACCAATATACCCCGACATTTTGTGGCGATCGGTCCGGGCAGCGAATTTCCAAGAGCCAGTACCTCACTGAACTCCTGTACCGTCATCCATTCATAACGCTGGACAACTTCATTTTCAATCAGGGGAATGGAGGCAGGACCTCCCCCGTAACCTAGGATTCCGGGGATTAAAAAGGCAAGAAATATGTTCCAGTACAGCATCATGCTTGCTCACCTTCCCTTGAACGGCCAGGATCCCTTTTGAATAATGCCATGACTATCAACGCGGCTATGACAATTCCTGGATGGATGCCCGCAAACTGTAATAGAATCAAAACAACTGCACTCATTATAATCGTTTGTTTCCATCCCATACCCTTACCTGCTTTTTCAAAAAACTGCCATGTCAATACGGCCAGCATCACACCGACGACCGGGATAACAGCGGCTGTCATTCCCTGCACCCAATCAAAATCTCTAATGGAAGACAGCGACATCAGCAGGACAATCATTAAAATAATGGTCGGTAAGATCGTAGCAAATATAGCGTTAAACATGCCCAATAACCCGGATACACGGTGACCAATATAACCTGCCAATTTTGTCGCAATAGGCCCAGGGAGTGTATTGCCCAATGCCAGTATATCGCCAAACTCCTCATCACTAACCCATTTATATTTATCTACCACTTCTTTATGAATAAGTGGAATGGAACCGGGTCCTCCCCCATATCCCAGAATTCCCACTCGAAAAAAGCCAGAAAAAGATGGAATTGATGCCGCTTGTTATTCTGATTTTCTTCGAGCGAGTCTTTATCTTTTACCAACACGAAACCGCTCCATCCGTCCGTGACTCCGTACCACCGATAAGCACACCAGTTTCCGTATCCCGCCAAATGATCTGGCCCCTTCCGAAACTGTTCGGCTCCAGCTGAATCGTCACGTCATGCATTTTTTCCGCCAGTCTTTGAGCTATGTGATGTGGGAAGCGATTTTCCACTTCGACTTTTCTGTCCTTATGCCATTGCCATCTTGGTGCATCCAACGCTGCCTGTGGGGTCAGATCAAAATCAACCGTATTCATCACAACCTGAACATGACCCTGTGGCTGCATGAAACCTCCCATAACCCCAAACGGTCCAACAGGCTGCCCTCCCTGACTCATGAAACCCGGAATAATCGTGTGGTAGCTTCTTTTGCCACCTGCTAGTGCATTGACATGATCAGGATCCATGGAGAAATTATGACCACGGTTCTGCAGCGCAATGCCCGTTCCCGGAACAACCAGCCCCGAGCCAAATCCCATATAATTACTCTGAATGAACGACACCATATTCCCTTCATTATCTGCTGTAGCAAGGTAAACCGTTCCACTCAAGGCAGGCTCTCCAGCATCCGGTATTTGGGCGGTCTCTTCGATTAGCTGTCTTCGATACTGAGCATATTCTTCACTTAGCAAAAACTCCGTAGAAAACCGCATGTGCTTTTCATCTGTAATATGAGCCTGACCGTCGGCAAATGCTAGCTTCATAGCTTCAATTTGCTTATGGTAGGTATCCACCGATTCTTTTTCGTTGAATGTAAATCCTTTCAAAATATTAAGTGCCTGCAATGCCACAAGCCCCTGACCATTTGGAGGGATTTCCCAAACATCATATCCCCTGTAGTTCACAGATATCGGCTCCACCCATTCAGACCGGTGGGACGCTAAGTCATCAAGAGATAAGTATCCCCCATTTTGCTCGGAAAACGAACGAATTTCCTCTGCCAGTTCGCCGCGATAAAACGATTCCGCATTGGACTCGGCAATCTTTTCTAATGTCCTGGCATGATTTTCAGATGACCAAATCTCGCCAGGCTCCGGTGCCCTGCCCTCGGGAGCAAATGTCTTAAACCATTCTGAAAACATTTCATCGGTCAAGTTTTCCCGAAAAACATTGTAAGCCCTCTTCCAAAACTTACTTAATGTCGGGGAAACTGGAAACCCTTCCCTGGCATAATCAATCGCCGGCTGCAAAATAGAACGAAACGGAAGCCTGCCAAACTTCTCCGACAGTTCAGCCCAAGCATCCGGAACGCCCGGAACGGTTACAGGAATCCAGCCATATTTGGGTATTTCCTGATGTCCTGATTCTTTTACACCATTGATCGAAATCGTTTCCGGAGAACGTCCGCTGCCATTCAGTCCATGCAACTTCCCCTTCGTCCAAACCAGCGCAAAAGCATCTCCTCCAATCCCGTTCGAAGTTGGCTCCACTACAGTCAGGCAGGCAGCTGTTGCAATGGCAGCGTCAATCGCATTGCCACCTTTTTTTAGAATATCAAGCCCAGCCTGGGAGGCGAGTGGCTGGGAAGTAGCGACCATCCCATTCTTCGCAAAAGCTGAGTTCTTCGTGGAAGAATACGGATAGTTAAAATGATTGAGATTTTTCATTCCAATCTTCCTTTCTGTTGAACTTCGTGACATGCCACAAAATGATTTTCCTCGACCTCTCTCCATTCCGGTATAACCTCTGCACAGTGTGCTTGGGCTATCGGGCAGCGGGTATGAAATGGACACCCTTTTGGATAGTCAGACGCACTGGGCAAATCCCCTTGTAATTTAATCCGCTCTGACTTATGTTTTGGGTTGGTCCGAGGGATAGCAGACAACAAAGCCTTTGTATAAGGGTGCAGCGGATTGTTGTAAATTTGCTGTGAGTCCCCCATTTCTACCTGTGCCCCGAGATACATCACAAGAACCCTGTCACTCATATGCCTGACCACACCCAAGTCATGAGAGATAAATAGATACGTTAAATTGTATTTTTCCTGCAGTTTTTTTAGAAGTTTCATAATTTGTGCCTGAACTGACACATCAAGGGCGGACACCGCTTCATCGCAAACAATCAGGGAAGGGTTAAGTGCCAGTGCACGTGCTATGCCCACCCGCTGTCTTTGTCCACCACTGAATTCATGAGGAAACCTGTCATAATGTTCCTCTTTCAACCCGACTTCCTTTAAGAGTTCTTTTACTTTCGATTGTCGTTCCGTTTTATCCATTTCGGAATGAATAATAAAAACCTCTTCCAGCGCATCACCTATTTTTGCCGCGGGTTTAGGGATGCATACGGATCCTGGAATATCATCTGCAAGTTTCTTTTGTATTTTTTAGTTTCCGATCCGGCAAATCACCGATAGACTCTCCATTAAAGAAAATCGTACCTTCTGTTAATTTTTCCAAACCTATGACAAGTCTTCCCAGTGTGGACTTTCCGCACCCGGATTCTCCAACAATGCCTAGCGTTTCTCCCTCAGAAACGGTCAAATCAACACCATTTACAGCCTTCACAAACGACTGTGGTCTCTGCAAAATACCACCTTTAATAGGAAAGTGCTTTTTATATTTTTAACTTCGAGTAATTGCGCCTGAGTTTCCATCCTGTTTCACCTCCTGGAGCCAGCATTTACTGGAATGATCAGATGTAACTTCGAATAAAGGCGGTTCTTTTTGCTTGCATGTCTCCATTGCGAACGGACAGCGAGGGTGAAACCTGCACCCAGTGATTTCTTCATCAAGCCCTGGCATGGAACCTTGAATGACTTCCAGTTCCTGTGTTTCATCATCTACGTCCGGAACAGAATTAAGCAGACCCTTCGTATATGGGTGCTGCGGATTTTCAAATATGCTTTCAACATCCGCAATTTCCACGACCTCACCGGCATACATAACCATAACCCGGTCAGCTATTTCCGCAACAACGCCCATATCATGCGTAACAAAAACCACACCCATACCGATTTCTTCTTTAAGTTCATTCATTAAATCCAATATCTGGGCCTGTATCGTGACATCCAAGGCTGTGGTCGGTTCATCTGCAACCAATAATGACGGTTCACACGCCAATGCAATGGATATCATCACCCGCTGTCTCATTCCCCCGCTCAGTTCATGCGGGTATTGGGCCATCTTTTCCTTAGGATTCGGAATGCCGACCTTATCCAATAGTTCGATACTTTTTTTATTGGCTTCTTTTTTAGACATTTTTTTTTTATGAATGATTAATGGTTCCCGTAACTGATAACCAATTGTCAGCACAGGATTCAATGCAGTCATTGGCTCCTGAAAAATCATCGAAAGCGTGTTGCCTCTTAATTTCTCCATTTCCTCTTCCGTTTTTCAGTAAGATTGTCACCGTCCAAAGAATAGAACCACTGGAAATTTCACCGTTTGGCGGAAGAAGCCCCATAATAGATAACGATGTAATACTTTTTCCACTTCCAGATTCTCCAACAATACATAACGTTTCCTCTTTATCCACGGAAAATGATATATTTCGAACAGCCGGCAGTTTGCCGTCGGCTGTTCGAAATTTGGTTTCCAAGTTCTCTACTTGCAATAATTGCGACATATCAACACCTACTCCCTTGTTACCGGATATAGAGACCACATACCGGTTGGATCAACAACGAGCCCTTCAACCGATTTATCATAAGCTAACGTCACCATGCCATGCTGCATTACGACCCATGGTGCATCCTTCATAGCGAGTACATTTGCTTCATGCAGCTTCTCTTTTCTTGCTTCCTGATCCACAGAAGTTCGGGATTCCTCTACCAGCTTATCAAATTCACTATTGCTGTAACGGGAATAGTTAGATGCCCCGATATTATCAGAATGAAGATTTGGATAGAGCAACTCACTTCCATCAGCAGTACTATTGGCCCAGCCAAGGAAAGTCATCTCGTAATCTCCCTGTCTGGCAGTGTCCAAAAAGCTCGCCCATTCCATCGTTTCTATCGATACATTTAACCCTATCTCCGTTAATTGCGATTCAACAATTTCAGCCATTTTCATATAATTGTCCCGATTGGCTGAAAAAAGCGTTATTTCCTGACCATCGTACCCATTTTCCTGAATGATCTGTTTTGCTTTTTCCGGATCGTATTCATAAGCTGAAGATGTTGCTTCTTCATTGTATCCAAATACTTTCGGGCCGATGATACTTTCGTTGTGGACGCCAATGCCGTTAAGCTGGGACACATATGCTTCCTGATTTATCCCGTAAGCGACAGCCTTTCTAAACTCCAGTTCATTGAAAGGTTCCTTCTCCATATTGAACCCTAAATAAGAAACCCTTGTACCTTCTGATTTTTGGACCTCCACATTACCAATTGACTCGACACGGCCTAAATGATCGGATGGTATCGCGTCAATGAATTGAACCTCACCTGTTTCGAGCATAGAAATAGCTGTAGACACTTCCGGCACTACTTTATAAGTAACGGTTTCAATCTCAGCAGGCTCTCTCCAATAATCTTCATTTTTCGTCAAGGTAATATGATCGCCTTCCACCCATTCTTCAAAAACGAATGGACCAGTTCCAACCGGTTCTTTGTTTATATCCCCTTCCTTATCCGCTGTCGGGCTTACAATCGCCGCATTGGTATGACTAAGTGCTGCTAACATAGGCCCATAAGGTTCTTTTGTTTTCAGTACAACTGTATATTCATCTTTAACTTCAATAGATTCAACCGGGTCAAGCAATGATGCACGTGGAGCAGCTCTATCCGGATCTTTCATCTGGTCAAATGTATATTTTACTGCTTCTGCATTAAATGGTGTCCCGTCATGGAATGTAATACCTTCTTTCAATTTAATGACCCATGTATTTTCATCAGGTGTCTCGTATGATTCGGCCAGCAATGGTTCAGGCTCAAGTGTTTCCGGGTTTTGAGTAAACAATGTTTCATAAACCTGATAGGTAACATTGGACGATACGGAATCATTCGTATCAATTGGCGACAGACCCGCCGCATCCGACGTAGTGGCGTACGTTATCTCGGACGGTGCATCACTTCCCCCGTCACTCTTACCACTGCTTCCCTCACTGTTGCAGCCGGCCATCACAAGTATTCCTGTAATGAAAAGTAATACCAGTCCGACAAATTTTTATTCTCTTCATTTCATATTCCCCTCTCCATATTACGTATTTAAATCCATATTAGGATCCAAGGCATCCCTTAACCCATCACCGACTACATTAAAAGCAAAAACGGTCAGCATAATCGCTACTCCGGGAATGATTGCTAGATGTGGTGCTTCCCACATGAAATCCTGTCCCGCCGCTATCATGGCACCCCACTCTGGTGTTGGCGGCTGTGCTCCCAAACCAAGATAACTTAAAGCAGAAGTGGACAAAATTGCAGTCGCCATCCGCATGGTCCCATATACGATTAGAGGAGCAGTACAGTTCGGGAGTATATGTTTAAATAGGATCCTCCAATCACTCGCCCCTACAGATTTCATAGCGAGTATATATTCTTGCTTTTTAATGGATAAAACACTTCCTCGAACAATTCTTGCACAGCCCGGAATAGACCAGATACTAATCGCGATAACGACATTTATAAGACTTGTCCCAAGCATGGCAATAATCAGCATAGCTAATAAAATGCCAGGAAAAGCAAACAGTAAGTCCACAATTCGCATAATAATTCCGTCGAGTTGCCGATAATATCCGGCTAATAGACCAAGTATAATACCACCAATTAAACCAATTCCTACTGAACATATGCCAACCAGCAACGATATACTTGCACCATTCACGATCCTTGACCACATATCACGGCCGTAATTATCCGTGCCCAGAAAGTGACCTTCCGAACCTACTCCTAACTTCGTGCTTTGCAAATGTTGCTCATTAGGCCCGTAGCTGGAAAGGACTGGTGCAAATATTGCCGCAATTACAATTAAAAAAATAATAACCAAACCCACCGCTGCCAGTTTATTTTTGATGACACTTTTAACCGTTTTAATAAATCGGTTCTCACTGGACTTCTTTCTAGCCTTTTGTTTATCATCCGCAACTGTTGCAGACATGTAATCCCCCCCTTTTTCACTTAATAACCAATCCGTGGATCAATTAGCGCGTAAATAATATCCACAATCAAGTTAACAACGACAAACACCGCCGCCACCAACAAGACTGTTCCTTGTACAATCGGAAAATCACGTGCTGCAATCGCATCAATCATTAATCGGCCAACACCATTTATCGCAAACACCTGCTCCGTTATGATTGTGCCTCCAAGCAGCGTTCCAAAGTTAATCCCAATGACGGTCACAACCGGAATCATGGCATTTTTCAGTGCATGAATCCAGATAAGAGGTCTTTTCCTGACGCCTTTTGCCTTAGCAGTACGAATATAATCTGATCGAACAACTTCAAGCATGGACGATCTTGTCATTCTGGCAATTAAAGCCGCTGAAGCTGTACCCAGTGTAATGGACGGCAAAATTAATTCCTTTAATCCCTCTAACGTATAAAAAGGAGCATTCAGCCCTCCTACAGGCAATAGTTGCAGATTTACTGCAAAAACCAGAATCAGCATAGCTCCCAGCCAGAAGTTAGGGATTGAGACACCAGCTAATGCAAACGTTGTGCTTGTCACATCAATCCAGGAATTTTGTTTTCTTGCGGAAATGATTCCTGCAATAACGCCAATGATTATCGCAACCAGTGTACTGGATGCGGCTAACTTCACTGTAGTCGGGAATCTAGTAAGAATTGCCTCTGTCACTGCTTGTCCAGTTTGATAAGAGTAACCGAAATCACCTTGCAAAATGCCACCAAGATAATCGAAATATTGCACTAATACCGGACGGTCAAGCCCTAATTCTTCCCGGATAGCCTCTAAATCGGAGGATGTAGCATTTGGCCCGCCGATTATAGTAGCCGGATCCCCTGGAGCAAAATGCATGCTCATAAATACCAAAAACGAGATACCGAGCAAAAGCAAAAGTAATTGGAAGAAACGCCGGATTATTAAACTAATCATTTTCTCACCTCCGTATGGAAAATTTTCATATAATTCATTATAATTTAAAGATGATTTTACTTGTGAATTGTGGCAATGTCAATATAAATTTAAACAATTGTAAAAAATATTTCTGAATTCGCTTACACATATAAAGGTTTTGGTAAAATTAGTTTCACAAGTAAAAAGTATGATATAATATTTTAAATATTAAGTAACCTAATTGTGGAGGAATAATATGGATATTGATGAAATAGATAAAAAATTGTTAGAAGAGCTAGTCGAGGATGGCAGGTTATCGTACGTTGAACTGTCCAAAAAGGTAGACATTTCACGTGTTGCTGTAAAGGAAAGGATAAAAATCTGAAAGAGAAGGGAGTCATTGAAAAGTTTACAGTAATTATTAACTCAGAAAAGGCAGGAAAAACCGTGTCTGCATTTTTTGAGGTGGATGTTGAGCCATATCATTTTCAAGAGATTGCACAAAACCTGGCCGATCATCCAAATGTCGCCAGTATCTATCAGATGACTGGACCAAGCACCTTACATATGCACGTATTGGTCGACAACTTCTTAATGTTGGAAGACTTTATTAATGGTGAATTATATTCAGTAAAGGGGATTACAAGAGTAGAGAGCAGTGTTATCCTAAAAACGCTTCAAAAGCAGGACAGGTTATAAACTATAGTTTCGTAGTGTATATCTGTTAAGGTATGTGACGCGGGGACAGGCGCCTTGTTTCAGTCCTCTGGCCCGTAAAGTGAGACTTCATTCAGTGGGGGTTCCCTCCCCCACTGAGTATTAGTTGACGAATCGGGAATTTACGACGCCCGGGACGTACTAGTGCAGGCGTTGCGACAGAACAAGGAAAGCTGCGACAGCAAAGCATCTTCGTGAGAAAAAATGCTTTCCTTTTTCGAGGACGTCGCGTTATTATCGGCCGGGCTGTTTATCCCCCACCTTCACGTATGGCTTGTCCAAGTTTAGAAGCGGATGTATTACAGCCCATTAAACAAACAAAGGCCAATTATACTTTTCCGCAATCTCTTTCATCCCCTGATCCGGATTAACAACAATAGGATATGTTACAAACTGAAACAGCGGGATATCGCTTTCACTATCGGCATAAGCCCAGACTTCAGTCGCCTCTTCGTCCGTCAGTTTCCCGGTCTGCTTCTCATATTTCATCCATTCCTGCACTTTTTTCACCTTTTCATTCCCGTTAATAATCGGACCAACTTTTCCTGTGCACTTGCCTTTTGGTTGAACTGCAATTCCGTACTGATCACATGCACATCTAGCGCCAATTCTTTGTAAAAGCTTTAAAAATGGGTGCAGTGCACCGGACAAAACAATAATTTTATTTCCTTGGCGTTCATGTTCGCGGATTTTATGTATCAAGTCATGATGGGCATCCTGCTTGCCCAACGCCACCAACTTCTGGAAAAAATCATCTAACTCGCTGCTAGTTTTCCCTTTAAATGACTTGGCGAACGCTTTGAAAAATTCCAGCCGAAACGCATTCTTCCCTTTCAACATGCCTATGGCCGCTGCCTTTACGATGCCAGTGGCAACCACTGCCCACTGCTTCAGACCAAACTCCTTGTTCGCCGTCTGAAACATCAACTTAAACGAATTTCCCTGATAAAGGGTACCATCAAAATCAACCGTTACAACTCCCATTTGTTTCACCTCCGCATTCATTGTAAGCTAGACAGGAAGAGGTGCAAAGGCATACCCCTATCCTCTAATGGAAATTTTTACACGCGATAAAAGTGATTCAATCCCCGCCCTCAATTTCGAATGACGTTCTTTATATGCAGCATCGTTTCACTGTCAAAATTGTTAGAGAAACTTTCATTTACCCGAACAGCTTTTCCAAAATGATATTGTTCAGCAGCCAGCTTGTGATGAATATCTGCAATTGTCGCGGCATCAAGTCCTCCTCCCGGCATGATGCGCGGCCCACCGATATCCTTCTCCATTTCCGCCAGCATTTGAAGATGTTTCATACCAGCCATACAATCTTTTTTCCGCCGGATGTGAGGATCCGCTTAATGTTCTTTTTATATTTTGCCAAAGTCTGGTAAGCATCTTTTAGCGATGGAACCTCGTCAAAAGCCTTATGAAACGTGATATCCAGCTGCGGAAACCTAGTAATAATAGCTTCCAGAGCGGTTTCATTAATGGTACTATCACGATTTAACGCGCCAAAGACAATCCGTTCCCCGCCCATGTCGATTAACGCCTCGATATCTTTCCAAATAATATCCAAATCACCCTTGGAATAGCAAAAATGAAAACTGTGCGGACGTATCATGACCTGAACCGGAATAGTTACATGCTCTAGAACTTGTTGGATGGTACCGTAACTGGGGGTCAATCCCCCTTCCGCAATTGCGGATACAAGTTCCACCCGATCCGCGCCTAATTTCTCTGCCTGTTTTGCTTCTTCGCCATTTTGAACAATCACTTCCAGTGTCATATGAATCTCCAATCTCTAGGTAATTTATTTCGCTGCAGGTTAGCGTATAGAACTGTTCGTTTTGCCATAGCATTGTTTCTCCCCTTTTTCCGATGTATGCCTGCTTACACTATTCAATATAACATAATTGAAGGGAGCGGGACGCGGGGACAGGCTCCTTGTCCCGGTCAGATGCGAAACCGGCAGGCTGAGCAGCCCGAACATCAAACCTCCTTCGCCATCATTGAACACGGTCATGCAAACGTGCTACACTTAAGCTCCTATTACTTTCGCCCCTGATGGGATGGTGTGTACATGAAAAATTATGGGTTGGTATCGCCGCCTTAATCACAGTCATTATTGGTGTATTAGGCAAAGTGTATCGTGACACATATATATTCAAACAAGAGAAAGTGGCATTTCATAGCGGCAAATTGCCAAAAACGCTACTTTTACCATTATGCAGATCAGTGACCTGCATAATCGCGTGTTTGGTTCCGACAACAGCCGTCTGGTTCGCATGGTGACAGCTGCGAATGCCGATATCATCGTGCTGACAGGTGACCTTATTGACCGGAAAACGAAATCTTTTGAGCATGTCTTTTCCCTTGTCGAACAACTGACGGCCATTCATCCGCATGTTTATTTTGTCACTGGTAATCACGAATGGGGCAATCCCGCCACCAGCATCTTTTTGCACGGCCTGCGCGAGCGGAATGTAACTATCATGGACAACCGGAACGTCCAATTCACAAAAATGGCATCAGCGTAAACCTGGTCGGTGTTGCCGACGCGTCCGCCGAATTCGAGAATCTCGATGAGGCATTCCGCCAGATGAACACCGACCACTATACAGTTCTTCTGTCACACACGCCGAGCATCACCGAAATATATGAACAGATACCGGCCGATTTGATCCTGAGCGGGCATACACACGGAGGCCAGGTGCGCTTCCCGCTGATCGGTGCCCTCGTATCACCGGACCGGGGATTATTCCCGAAACTGGACAAAGGCACGTATCAGCTCGGCGCCGGCCTGTACCTTTATATCGATAGCGGCCTCGGCACAACCAGACTTCCCATCCGCTTCCTCAATCAAAGTCAACTAAGCCTAATAACAATTACCGGAACGCGCGAGCGAGTTTCCTCTCCCAGGGCCTGACAGGATGCGGGGACAGGCTCCTTGTCCCGGCTCATAAGGCCACCAGGAATGGGTTCCTCGCCCCAGTTTTTGAGCCCGCCGGTACAACCCCCTTCCCATAGGTAGGTTCCTTATCCTATCCTGCTGTGCGTCAGGGCCGGCCGTCAGCTATACCGTCCAGCTTTGGCACCGGGACAGTGAACCTGTCCCCATGTCCGGACACATCCATGTCCAGCATTTGCCTTTTTTTCGTTTCTTCTGCATCATTCGCTCATTCTCTTTTCTGATGATTTACGTATTTTAACGTAGATTACAGAAAGGAGAATAGAGTATGTTAAATTTATCCATGATTGAGCTGATTCGTCGTAAGGGACGAAAGTTTGACAAGGAACTGAAGCGCCAGATGGTACATTTTTATCGGCCATTTCGCTTTGTTCCCTGTTTTTTGCATCGTCCACTGGAAAGCATTAGAAAAAGAAGAAAGAAGCTGCCCGTTATCATCAATTTCCACAATGATTCCTATGACTTTGGTTTAAACGATGTAAAGAAAGCCAAATGCCGCGGACTGAGAGAGTTTCCTTCCATATCCTCCTGTTCGGCTAAACTATCTGTTAAAAATATGGAAAAGTTAGCTGACAAATGCAGCCACATCAACAAAATCTACCACGACAGAAAAGTTACGGCCCTGCTTGATACGGCCACTCCATCAATAAACGCTGATCAATTACACGAAAATGGACTAACTGGAAAAGACGCAACGATTGCAGTCGTTGACACCGGGGTGCACCCGCATGACGACTTAAAAGGACGGATTACTGGATTTAAAGATTTCGTTAACAACAAAAAGGACGCCTATGATGATAATGGACATGGTACCCATTGTGCTGGTGATGCGGCTGGTGACGGTGCATCATCTGATGGAAAATATAAAGCACCAGCTCCCGATGCTAATGTAGTAGGTGTAAAAGTACTGAATAAAATGGGGGCCGGTTCGCTGTCGACAGTGATTGAAGGGGTTGAATGGTGTATCCAAAACAAAGCAGCACATGCGATTAACATTCTTTCCCTGTCCCTTGGCACAAACGCGACGGAATCAGCGGAGGACGATCCGGTGGTTAAAGCTGTGGAAGCCGCATGGGACAATGGTCTCGTTGTTTGCGTGGCGGCTGGTAATTCAGGGCCTGAGGAACAAACAATTGGAAGCCCTGGTATTAGTCCAAAAATCATAACAGTTGGTGCTGCCGACGACCAAGATACCACTGACCGCTCTGACGATACTATTGCCGATTTTTCCAGCCGCGGACCAACGATTGATGGCGTAACAAAACCCGATTTAGTGACCCCCGGCACCAATATCATTTCATTGCGCGCACCAGGTTCTTATATCGACCGTACCAATAAAATGGCACGCGTCGGTGAGAATTACTTTTCATTATCCGGCACCTCCATGGCCACACCAATATGTGCCGGAGCAGCAGCACAACTGCTTCAAAATGACCAAAGCCTCACCCCCGACCAAGTGAAAGAACGCCTAAAGAATGCAAGTGAAGATTTAGGACAACCACCCAACGTGCAAGGAAGTGGCTACCTGGATACGACAAATTAGTATAAAACTCGGGGCCCGGTCCCACGTCCCAGCCTCAGAACTGGGATGCGGGAACGGGTTCCTTGTCCTGGTTGTCTGTTATCGCGCGAGTTTGGCCCGGGCTCGCGCGAGTTTTTCGGTTTTCGCGCGACTTTCCGCCCGGTTCGAGCGACTTTTGATTTTCGCGCGACTTTCGGCCTGGCTCGCGCGAGTTTTTCGGTTTCGCGCGAGTTTCCGCCCGGTTCGCGCGAGTTTTTCGGTTTTCGCGCGACTTTCCGCCCGGTTCACGCGAGTTGGGGTTGATTGGGCGCTCTTCCTATGATGAGTGACCTTTTGTGCTTTTTAGATCATTGTTCCGGTACTCTTTGCCCCGATAAGTGACCTTTTAACGCTTCCCGTACATTCTTCAGGCACTCATCGCCCTGACGAGTGACCCTTCATCCCCAATCGAATACCACTCCTCCTCCATCCGGGCCGAATAATACATTACCTGCCACTTAATCGCCCCCACTTCACAAGCTCATTCAAACTGGGACAATAAGCCTGTCCCCACGTCCCAAAATTTTCTCTAGATTTTGTTTTTACCATCTGTTATAATTTAACACATTAAAGTGGTAAATAGATAAACTGGAAAAGTGACAACGGAGGGGTTGACTTGAAAAGCGGGGAGAAAAAAGGGTTTGTTAATCGATTCTTGAATACTATTGAGAAAGCCGGGAATAGGCTTCCGGATCCGATTGTTCTGTTCATTATACTGATGGGGATTATTCTGGCGGGGTCTTTTATTGCGGGAAGCCTTGGCCTGAAAGCAAAAATCCGGCTACTGGTGAGGTCATTGAGGCGGTTAACCTTCTATCCGGCGAGGGGCTGGTCAAAATTCTGACCGAAAGTATCAGCAATTTCAGCTCGTTTCCGCCGCTTGGAATGGTCCTGGTTGTTATGATCGGCATAGGCATCGCGGAAAAATCTGGCTATTTTGAAACCGCGATGAAACGTGTGATTGAAGTAGCACCACAAAAGGTCATTCTGCCTGTCATTATTTTTGTCGGCATTATCGGCAATGTTGCCGGGGACGCGGGCCCTGTCATCCTTCCACCCATTGCCGCAATGGTCATGTGGAAACTTGGCTACCATCCTTTTTCCGGGCTGATCATGGCCTATGCAGCAACGGTTGGTGCATTTTCGGCAAATATTCTTTTAGGCATGGCCGATGCTTTGGCAGCAGGCTTCACGGAGTCCGGAGCCCAGCTTATTGATCCGGATTATACGGCCAACATCGCGATGAACTACTATTTTATTGCCGCATCAGCGATTTTACTCATGTTTATCATCTATTTTGTTACCAAAAAGGTGACGATCCCAAGACTGGGTACTTATCAGGGTGCGTGGATGGACAACGAGCCATTGGACGAGACGAAAGTAAAAGCATTGCGCTGGGCCAATATTTCAGCGCTCGTCACAGCAGGCTTTTTCCTGGTTTTAGTCATTCCGGAAAATGGTCTGCTGCGCAATCCGGAAACCAATTCCATTTTGAATGAATCGCCTTTTATGGATTCGATTGTATTTATCATTACGATTCTATTTTTTGTCCCAGGTCTCGTCTACGGGCTGCGCGCAAAAACCATCAAGTCCAGCAAAGATTTCGGTGGCATGCTCTCGGATGCCATGAGCACGATGGGCAGCTATATTGTTCTTGTATTTTTTGCTGCACAGATGCTCGCCTATTTTGAATGGAGCAATCTCGGCCCCATTTTAGCGATTAAAGGTGCCAATTTTCTGCAGGCAATGGATGTATCCGGTATCCCTTTAATTATCGGTTTTATTTATTGGCCGGATTAATCAACCTGCTTATCGGAAGTGCATCCGCCAAATGGGCGATTCTTGCACCGGTTTTTGTCCCGATGTTCATGTTCATGGGCTATGACCCGGCATTTACCCAAATGCTGTACCGTATCGGGGATTCTTTTTCCAATCCGATTACGCCGGTGCTCCCATATTTGCCATTGCTGCTGGCATTCGCGAAAAATACGACGAAAATGTTAAACTAGGGACATTAATATCAAATCTATTACCCTATTCCATCGTCCTTTTTGTTGTTTGGACCTTATTTATCATTGTGTGGTTTGTACTCGGACTGCCGCTGGGACCAGGGGGACCAATTTACCTATCAAACTAACATGTTAAAGGAGCGAAAGAAATGACGATCCAAAACCAAATTGAAGCAGTTATGAACGACGTCTATCAATGGCGCCGCACGATGCACCAAAATCCGGAGCTTTCCTTCCAAGAGTACTGGACAAGCGATTATATTGCAGGCGAACTGGCAAAAATGGACAGCATCGAAATCAGCAGGCCAACCGAGACAAGTGTGCTCGGCATTATTAAAGGAACGCAGCCCGGCAAAAAATCGGGCTCCGCGCTGATATTGACGCGCTGCCGATTACAGAAGAACGGGACGACATTCCGTTTAAGTCAAAAAATGACGGCATCATGCACGCATGTGGCCACGACGGGCACGCCGCCATTCTACTCGGCGCTGCAAAAGTACTTGCCGCCAATCAGGACGCCCTTGCCGGCGAAATATACCTTATTTTTCAGCATGCGGAGGAAAAACCTCCCGGTGGTGCCAGTGAACTCGTGGCAACCGGGCTGTTCGATGATCTCGACTTCATCTACGGT
Organism: Lentibacillus juripiscarius JCM 12147; assembly: GCA_001311805.1. Next base: position 90,727 of record BBCA01000004.1, read on the forward strand.
CAGCACCTGTTCACCCCTATTCCAACCGGAAAAATCGGCATCAAAATGGTCCCATTATGGCCAACGCCGATGAGTTCGACTTGACCATTAAAGGTCGGGGCGGACATGCCTCTCAGCCCGAAAATTCGATTGATCCGGTCGTTGTCGGTACGCAAATCATCAATCAGCTGCAGACGATTGTTTCCAGAGTCACATCGCCATTGGATCCGGTCGTCATCTCAACGACAAAATTTCATGCCGGCACCATTAATAATATCATTCCGGACACTGCCACACTGGAGGAAGCGTCCGGACCGTGACCGATGAAACCCGGCAGCTTATCAAGGAAAAAATCGAACAAGCGGTCAAACGTGTCTGCGAATTTTATGAAGCGGATGCTGATATAGAATACACAACCGGGTATGCGGCCGTCCATAACGACGAAGCCTCAACCGACCAAGTACGGGACATTGCCACCGGTCTATTCGGCGACAGGGTATTCGAATATCCCCTGGCCATGGGCAGCGAGGACTTCGGAGCATTCTCCCAAGCCATCCCAAGCACCTACGCATTTATCGGTGCCAGAAATACTGAAAAACAAATGGACTACCCGCACCATCATCCAAAGTTCGCCATCGACGAAGACAGCTTCATCGACGGGGTTACCATGATGGTTAACGTCGCCTTTCAAATGAGCCAGTAATGTGCGTTCCGGGACCGCGGGAACAGGTTCCTTGTCCCGGTTGTGGATTGTCGCGCAGGTTCGGACTGGCTCGCGCGAGTTTTGGGCCGGTTCGCGTGACTTTAGGTTGCTCGCTCGATTTGACGATGCTTTCGCTCGATTTATCTCGGCCCTCGCTCGATTTGGCGCTCCTCTCGCTCAATTTGAGGATGCTCACCCGGCTCGTCCGATTTCAGTAGACATAGGCCAAAAAAAAAAGACGAAAAAGTGGACGCGATGAATCACGTCCACTTTTTTCTGGTAAATGGCTGTTCGATAAGCCATTGATCGTTCCTGATTTACGTTTCACACCCAGCCAACCTTTACAACCTGAAATTTTAACCCCAATAAGCAACAGAACGCTTGTGAAGCATATCACGAAATTGCTGCGTTGATTTTTCCAAAACGTCACCTGTAGTCAAATCAATAAGTACGCCATATTGACGAATTAAATCCAGTTGGTTGATTTCCCCTTTTTTAAACAATTCACCTACATAGTGCATATCTTCCTGAAGCCATAGCTCTCTGTTGGTGCCAATATACTGTCTCATCTCTTTTGTGGCAGCATCATCTATCGTATATTGATCCAGTTCCGCGCTCACCTCATTAATGACGACACCATAATCTTTTTAGCGCGTTCGATAGAAACATAGCGATCGATGACATCTTGTAAGACTCTCCCTGGTTCACGGTCCAGCGGGTCACCTAGTCCGCCTCCTCCAGCTGAAGGCCGGGTAAATGAATCACCCTCTTTAATAGAAACGCCGGAGAAAAAGGCCCCCAAGAATTGCTCGTCATCTCCTTCTGGCTTCAGCCATGTTCCGTGCGGATAAGATGGCAATCCTCCAAAAAGCCCCCATGGAACAGAACGGGATCGGTCACAACAAACGGAGATAACGCTATCATCAACATTCGTTAATGTGCCACCTTTTTCGATGCCGCAGCCACCTCGGTATTTTCCAGGTCCACCTGAATCTGTAATAATTTCATGCTTCGAAGTCACAACCGGTGTTAATCGTTCTTGACCTTCACACGGCTGGACACTTAATCCGATACCAAATACCGGGGAAATGGCATTAGCTCCGTCTCGATCAATACGACCGCCATGTCCGCCTGCCATCCAGTCATACCACATAAAAAGCTATCCTCTTTGCTCCTCTTATCCTGTCCCCCTATTAATAAATATTCCAGATTAAAGGAGCAGGCAAGCGCTCGTTCAGGTACAACATACGACCATAATTCAAAACATGCATTCATAATTTTTTCATAAGGTCCCGAACAGAAACCGGTTACAGCTACAGGCCACTTTGCATTGACCACTGTATCTTCTGGCAGATTAGCTTCAATGACACGATAGAAACCTGAATTTAATGGAATATCTGGGAAAAGTGTCTTCGTTCCAGCATATAACCCTGAAAAAGCTGCACCAAAGGAGGAATTCAAAAAACAGCCGATAGCAGCGTGTGTCCCATCAAGGTCATAATAAATCTGGTCTCCCTCAATTGTCATTTTAACATTTATTGGAATCAAGCCGTCTCCCAGTTCCGGGTCCATATCAATATAATCGACCGTTTCCCACGTACCATCAGGGAGATCTCGCAGTTTAACCCTTGCAAGCTGCTCGACATAATCCTGCACTTCATCAAAAGCAGTTAAAACTGTATCTACTCCATATTTTCCGACGAGTCTCAGAAGTTCCTGTTCCGATACTTTGGTTGCCTCAGCCTGTGCCCGCAAATCGCCAAGACGCTCCTCAGGCACACGCATATTAGAGACCAGCAAATTTGCAACATCGTCTAAATACTCGCCCTTATGCCAAATTCGCGTTGGCGGAATACGCACGCCTTCTCCATAATGATCCTTAGAACTGACATCAAACGACCCGGGAACAGTACCTCCCATATCTGCCCAATGACCACACGACTGCATAATCGCAATCATCTTTCCATTATAAAATACAGGACGCAAGACACGAACATCATTAAAATGCGTACCACCGCGATACGGATCATTGATCAAAAACACATCACCAGGGTGTATATCATCTTTGAAATCTTCAAGCACTGCTTTTGCGGTAAAATGCAATGTTCCAACGTGGACCGCAATATCTTGTGTCCCCTGCATAATTGTATTACCTTCTGCGTCACACAAAGCATTGCTAAAATCACGATTATAAATGACAAACGAATAACAAGTCCTTAAGATCTGTTCAGCCATTTGGTCAACCAAATTGGAAAAACCATTCTTCAAAACTTCAAAAGTCACTGGATCGAGTTTACTCTCAAACGTTTTTTTCCAAAGAATCACCTCATTTCATTAGAGAAATAATAATATTTTTATATTCGTCAATAGAAGCCTGGAATTCAGGAGGAATAACAACCGTTGAATCCAGCTGTTCAATGATCGCAGGACCATTAATCTTAGAATCAACTGGCATATCCACACGATTATAGATTGGCGTCTGTACAAAACCATCTGTTTCCTCAAAGTAGACGTCCCTATGTTCTTTTAAAGCATCTTCTAATGTTCCCTCTGCCTGTTCTTTAGGCAGTTGAGGCTTTGATACAGTTCCAACGGCTTCCACTCTTAAACCATAGACCTCCACACCTTTTTCAGGATCGGAAAACGCATAGGCCCGTTCATGCTCCTGGTGAAATTTTTCAACTGCTTTGTCCAAAGAATCCAGTGGCCGGCTGACAGCTACCTCCAATGATCGCCACTGGCCACTATAGCGCATTTCTAAATGGCGGATAAGCGTCATATTTTTAGGGGGTATTTTTCTTTTTCTAATAGTCCAATAGCTTCTTCTTCCATTTGCTTATATTTTTCTTCAAGTTCCTCTTCTTTTATATCCTCCAGGTTGGCAACGTAGGTCTGTGTAATATCATGGCGGACATCCACAAGTAAACAGCCGAGTGCTGCGGAAACTCCCGGATGCGTCGGAACAATCACATTTGGAATTTCTAATTCTTTGGCAAGATAAGCACTTTGCAGGGCACCAGCGCCTCCAAATGCCACTAACGCAAAATCTCTCGGGTCATAACCTTTTTGAACGGATATCAAACGCAAAGCATCGGACATATTTGCATTCGCTACTTTCAATATGGCATTGGCCGCTTCATATTCATTAAAGTCAAATGTCTCGCAGATAGATTGAACAGCTTTCACAGCAGCTTTTCTGTCCAATGACATTTGCCCACCCAATAATTGATCATTTAACCGGCCTAATATAAGATTGGCATCCGTGTTCGTTGGCTCCTCAGCGCCCAGGCCATAACAAGCTGGACCTGGCTGTGCTCCTGCACTCTCAGGACCACTGCGCAACGAGCCTCCTTCATCGATATAAGCTAAGCTTCCTCCACCTGCACCAATTGTCCGCACCTCTACGCTAGGGAAACCAATCGGATAGCCATACTCAATATACCAATCTTTCGTTACCGGGAGATCACCTTCATACATGAGTGATATATCACAGCTTGTCCCGCCCATATCCAAACCGATTGCATTATTAAATCCGCATAGCTGGGCGATATGCTTACTGGCAATGGCCCCTGCTGCAATACCCGAACTGGCAACCCTTGCAGATAGACGCGGAACCATTTCCGAAGTCATCACACCGCCACCGGAATGAAGCACCAAAATATCATCCTTGTAGCCTTTTTCGTCCATATGATTTTCTAATTCTCCCATATACTGGTTCATGATTGGGCCAAGAACCGCATTGATAATCGTGGTGCTCATCCGCTCATGTTCAAATATTTCCGGTAAAACTTGACTGGAAGCACACACATACACATCATCTAGTTCTTCTTCTAAAAGAGCTTTTACTTTCCCCTCATTTTCGCCATTGACATAGGCATTCATAAAACAAATGGCGACCGATTGGATTCCTTTTTGTTTTAACGTTTGCGCTAACGCTTTAACATCTTCCCCCTGCACTTCCCGAAGGACATTCCCTTCATAATCGACCCGTTCATCAATTTCAAAACGGTTTCTTCTTTCAATGTAAGGCGGGGCAACATCCTTGTACGCGTCCCACAAATCCAATTTCGTTCCCCTGCGAATTTCCGTTACATCCCTGAATCCCTTCGTCGCTATCAAAGCTGTCTTGGGCAATTTTCTTTCAATTAAAGCGTTAGTTCCAACGGTTGTCCCATGTGATAACAGGCTGATCTCATCACCTGGTATACCAGCAGCCTCAATACCATTCACAACCCCTCTTTCGGGATTTTCAGGCATGGAAGGTGTCTTCGCTACATCAATTTCGTTCGTCTGTTCGTTAAAACAAATACATCGGTAAATGTGCCTCCAGCATCCACGGCTACACGATATCGGCCCACAATGATCCACTCCTTTTACATAATGTACTGCTTCAGCTAATCAACAATGATGTAAGAATAATAGGCACTTTATTAATCTCGAACTTAAAAGGGTTAAATGTGCTATAGTTCATTATATTAGCGAAATATTGGCGATATACATTTAAATTGAAGCGTTACCAAAGCATCTGTACACTCTCCTATCAAAAAGGACAATCCGTTATCCTGCAGAGATAATCTTTCCTCTTCTTCTCATTAAATTTATAAGTAAAGAGAGTGATAAACCAGTCAGCAGCCCAAGAAAGATATCAACTGTTAATGTTACAAGGAATGTAGTGAGAAATAGAACAGCCTCGGATGATAAATTTTTACAATAATGGAGAATCAGTTTGACATCTATAAGATTTGAAACAGCCATAATGATAATAGCAGCGAGTGAGGCTTCAGGTAGATAATAAAACAATGGTGTGATAAAAATATAGCCAGCAGCATAAAGAGCGCTGTTACTAATAATGATAGATTGCTTTTTGCGCCGGACTGATGGTTTACGGCTGTTCTGGAAATCGCCCCAGCCACTGGGAAAGCCCCAACGATGGAACTTGTCATATTCGCAAAGCCTAAGCTGTATAGCTCGTGGTTTGGATTGAGCTGCTCGTTTTCTTTACTCGCCAGCACCCTTGTAATCGCATAAGACTCAGCAAATGAAATGAATGCAATCATAAAGGCAACTGGAAATAACGATAAGAAAAATTTCAACCGATGGGATATGTAACGAAAAATCAGGCAGCTGACGTGGAATCTCCCCTACAATGTCCACACCATTTCTATAAAACTGAAAATAGTTCACAACGACTATGGATGTCACAATCACAATAAGCGGACCCGGTGAAGCTAAGAATCTTTTTTTAATGACGATCAACAGAATTAGACTTCCTATACCTATTCCAATCGTGTATAGATTCGCATTAGTTGCATGATGCATAAGCTTTGATACATAATCAACAATATTGGTATAACCTGATAGCGATATCCCCATCATCGATTTGATTTGATTTAACGCAATAATGATAGCAGCAGCTGATGTAAAGCCACTGATGACGGCTAGCGAGACAAAACTAAAAAATGTTCCGAATTTTATCAAACCCAAAACAGCTGTATTCCTGCAACCATTAAAGCTAACATCACCATTAATTCTAAAAAATGATGTGAGTTTGGCTGAGCGATAGCCGAAACACCTGAAAATGACATAAGTGATACAATCGATACCGGCCCAACGGATAAGTAACTAGACCCGCCAATAAATGCATAAATAATTGGTGGAAAAGCTGCAGCAAACAAACCAGCCGTAATCGGCACCCCCGCAATCATCGCGTAAGCCATACTTTGAGGTACCAATAACATCGCAACAGTCAACCCCGCCGTCATATCACCAGTGAAATGAAGACGGTTGTAATGGACAAGCCGCATCAACCCAGGCATTCGATTAAGCATAACGTTAGGGGCCTCCTAAACAATTTAACCTATACTTGTACTATATTTATTTATTTCATTAATAGCGGCAGTATGATTACTCATGTGTGTTATTGAATCCATTGATTGCTCACACCTATTTAAATTAACCAGTCAGCCAATCCAGCCGCCCCATTTCAATCCCATTTAAGAAAGCTGGTTTATCCCAAGGCTTAGTTGACTTATGCAACATAACAGCTAAAAATGGCCCACCGTTGTCCGAATTAGAGACGTGGTGGGTTCTATGCCTTTAGTGCGTATTCAAAAAATGAGGAAAAATAAAAAGGATCAAGAATTTCGGGTTCACACTGATATCATATCTCTACTCCAATTCTTCAATTGGCGCAATTGACTCTTATCGTTGATGTCATTAGAACGGTAAGTCCTCATCCAAATGTCATTCGTTTTTCGAATTGCTTCTCTTTTGTGGTGATATTGTCTTCCTATTACTATTGATCACCTTACCAAACTTTTCTTCATATAAGTCACGTACCCAAACCTTTACGGGTGCTTTCCATTGCTGATTTGGCGCAGGAATATTTTTTATTAGGCTTTTCGGTTTCATACCAAGCTCCTTCGCCATTTGTATATCATCCTGATTCAAGCGACAGCGTTTTTTTAGCTTCAGCCCACGTATTATTATTGTTCTTACTCTTTTTTCCCATGTATTTCAACCCTTTCCAAATAAATCAAAATCCGTCTAGTTCTACCAACTATCCTTCACCATTAATCTTATCCCACTCTGTTTTCTTGTACTTAACAAATTTGAGCATATCATTAATAAATCCGGATTGTACTACCTATACAGCTGCTCCTCTGCCCATTCTTTTATAAACACATGGTCCGGATCCATCTCGTCGTGATAAACCTCCAAAAAGTCATAATAACTGGGAAGCGCGCCCACATCTTCCGGCGATGCTGTTCCGGCTCCATCAATGCGTGGGGTAGCCATATCATTCGTACTCCACCTTAGAAGATTGGAACGGAAAGCGTCCGCCTGAAGTGGAAACCAAACGCAATAACCCAATTGTTCGTATTTTAAAGGTAGATATTAAATAATTTCTGGCGACCCCATTGACCCGATCAGTTTGCTAAGTATCGGATACACCTTTCAAATTCTCGTTATCCTTATGCATATCATAGCCAAAAATCCAGCTTCAGACAAAGAAAAGAGACAAGGAGCCTGTCCCCGTGTCCACGTCCCCAAATCCCGTCAATTTATGATAAAATAATAGTACTGAATTTTTTAAAAGGCTGGTGGGGCCATTGGAGCGGTATTTATTCAAACTGGACAGAGAATTGCTGGATTTGCAAGCAATGGAAATGGATGATGCGTTATGTACTTTCTTTCAGCAGATGAATATCGCTGAAGAGAAATTTGATATGGAAAATGACCGGGGACTCAGAAGGAAGTTTACCATTAATTGGGGTGAACGGTTACTTCAGGGAAGAGGTATTAAAGGTTTCTTTTCCAGCTATGATTCGGATTACTTATGGATCACCCTGACAGACGATCAGAAAATAAAAGTCGCTGCACAAGAAGAATTGGTAACCAGTAGTGAATTACATAACCAGGAACATGCGAAGACTGTACTTCACGATTTAACAAATTTATCAAGCATGATGATGCGTGGTTCCAACTTTATCAGTCTGCGGAAAAATTCCAGTTGAATCCAAATGACAATGAGCTGCTTTGTCTGCCATATATACGTGAAATGGAGACGTTTGATTACCAGACTAGGACGGTTAAATCGGTGCTGAGCCACTTTAAAGGCCGTGTCATGCTCAGTGATGAAGTTGGTCTTGGAAAAACTGTCGAAGCCGGGATGGCCATGCTGGAATATATCATGCGTGGACTAGCAAGACGGATCTTGATTCTTGTGCCACCATCCCTTGTGCAGCAATGGGAAAATGAAATGAAACGAAAATTTAACCAAGACTTTGTACGGGCAGACGCTCCGGAATTTAAAAAAAGGGGAACGCTGCCTGGGGTCACTACCAAAAAGTAATTGCGTCGATTGATACCGCAAAACGGAAAAATCACCGAAGTACCATCAGTGAACAATATTATGATTTAGTCATTGTCGATGAAGCCCATCACCTAAAAAATAGACGAACGCAAAAAGTGGCAGTTTGTTAATAGTATTAATAAGAAATACATCTTTCTTTTGACGGCCACCCCCGGTGCAAAATCATCTGGAGGAGTTATACAATCTCATTACACTGCTGAAGCCAGGCCAGTTAAGCACGTACAGTTACTTCCGGAAAAATTTTGTGGAGGGTAAAGAAGGGATTGAGGCAAAAACGTGGACAAGCTGAAAAGCCTGCTTGCCGACGTGATGGTGCGCAACAAACGAAATAATGTGGATGTAACGTTCACGAAACGAACGGCCTACACCAGAACGGTCACTACTCCCCCCCGTGAAAAAGCGTTGTATGATCATTTGAGTACATTTATCCGCAACAACTACGAGCGACAGCATAGTGTGTTAAACCGTTTTCGATTAAAGAATCTGCAGGAGCAAATTGGCAGCACCATTAACGCAGTCACTCCATCTTTGGAGGGTCTTATGGCCAATGATAAATTAGAAGCATTTGACAAAAAGGCACTGCAGCGGTTTCTGGATGAAGCACGCGCGATTGCCGGAGATGATACAGCAGGACACGAGAAGGCAAAAGAAGTGGCCTCTATTTTAAAGGAATTTGACGGAAAAATGATCGTCTTCACGAAGTTTTCCTCCACCCAGCGTTATTTGAGTGATTTCCTGCTGGAGAGTGGTTTTAAAGTGGCTGAATTCCATGGAGGTTTACGCCGTAAGGACAAGGAAGAACAGGTTACGTATTTCCGCGAAAAGGCTGATGTGCTAGTCAGTACCGAAGTTGGCGGAGAAGGACGAAACCTGCAATTTGCAATGGGATGATTAACTTTGACTTGCCCTGGAATCCGATGGCGATTGAACAGCGCATTGGCCGTATTCATCGGATTGGACAGAAGCAGAATGTTTTTGTCTATAATCTGGTGGCTGAAGATACAATCGAATATTACATTCTCGATTTGCTTGACCGCAAGATTAATATGTTTGAGCTGGTCGTCGGGGGAGGTCGATGCCATTCTTGGTGATATGGAAGAAAAAGAAGACTTCTCTGAAATGATCATGAAAGCCTGGGTCGATGCGGAAAACAACAAGGATGTAGAAACAGAACTGGATGAAATCGGTGAAACCATGTTGCAAAATAAGCAAAAATTAATTAAGCAGCGAAACTTGGATGATACGTTATTTTAAGCGAGGTGAGCATACAGCATGCAATTGCAGCAATTTGTAACCGAAACAGTCGAAAACTTAGGTGGGATGGTCATGCCGGTGGAATATGCATTGTGCCATGTGCTCATCCCAGAAACCTACGCATCCTATTTTCAAAATAAAACAGAACACAAGCTTTCCTTTGATTTTGAAGTTGCCCAGGAAAATCCCGACTCCGAATTCGTCACCTTTGGAAGTTATGTACTGGAGCAATTGTTAGCCATTGTTCGTGACAAGGCAAAAACGACCATACGGTATGCTGCGATTGAACGGCTGGAACTCGGGAACCCGCAGAAAAAGATTAAAGCTTATTTACAAGACGAACAAGGCAAAATAATAATTGAAGCTGAGCAACCAATTTTTGGCGTCTGGGCCGTTTTTCAATACCATACCGCGTTTATAGCAGATGAGAAAACAGAAAACACAGATCGAGTTTGGATCAACATGCTGACAAATGATGTTGATTCTGTTATGAAACAAAACAAAATCACATTATGTACCAGCAACAACCGTCATACTCCTATCCAATCCCTTTTAAACTTGATATGGATAAAGCACTCCAGAAAGCAACATCATATGTTAAGGAAAAAAGTGAACAACAGAAAGATAAACAAATCGATGATCGTCAGATTGCCAAGGATATCGAACGAATCAATCATTATTATGATGCACTTGTCACGGAAAATGATAAACGCGCAAACCGAAAAGGCCTGAGTGAAGCAAAACAACAGGAAATTCACGCTAAGACCGAAACAATCAAGCTTGAACGCGACAAACAGCTGGAAGAAATCTATAACAAAGCAAACGGGGGAACTGGAAATTAATCTCGAAAACGCTATTCTTTATTTTGTCCCATTATTGGAATATACGGTAAGTCGTCAATACAGAGGAAATCAGGAACAGACGACACTCTATTATAATCCGATCACGAAGGATTTTTTCACAGGGACATAGGGCAGGGACATTAGGGACAGGCTCTTTGCCCCTGTCGCCCCCTGAACAACAGCAGACGGGATAGTTAGCGAAAGAGTGATTAGGGTAGCTTGTTTGTTCTTAGTAAGTATGTTGAATGTGCGCATAGTAAGTGGCTGCCCTCCATGGATGAAGCATAGTTGGCTGAAATTGACTGCTGGGAAAGCGTCATACGGCGCTTCACTTTAAACCACCCTTCTGCAAAAAGCCAGCACATTCGCGACATACTTTCTACCATACACAGTTTTACGACAAAATAACTAGGGTCTATTCGACTTTATTTCCCGGGAAATAACATCATTACCTGTTATTCGTTTTTTAATGGGGCGTTTCACCGACCCCTCATATTATAACGTGAAAAACTGATAGGAAAAGCCTTTCCCCGCACCCCATCAAATAACTATTGCACCTCTGGCAACACTCCACTTCCCACGCCAATATATGGAAGGAACTGGTGGGACAGTAAACCGGGGATCCCCGCGTCCCAAAACCTCAAAAAATGACTAATGACTGTATTAATGCTACAATGGATTCTGAATGATGTTTCTGCATTTTTATGTATAATTCTTTCTTAGCTGATAAAGAATCAAAGCTGATGAGAAAGCCGATACTATTTGAAAAGGAGTGGAAATGTTGAATCAACATCAATTGGAAAGAATCAAGAATGGAAATGGTTTATTGCAGCGCTGGACCAGAGTGGGGGCAGCACGCCGAAAGCACTCGCTGGTTATGGCATTTCAGAAGATGAATATTCAACCAAGGACGAAATGTTCGATCTAGTGCACCAGATGCGCACGCGAATTATCACATCCCCTGCTTTTGATCCGAAGCACATTTTTGGGTGCTATTCTTTTCGAACAAACAATGGACCGCGAGATTGAAGGGAAATATACAGCCGATTATCTTGCTGAAGAAAAAGACGTGGTGCCTTTCCTTAAAGTAGATAAAGGTCTGGATGAAGAATCAAATGGCGTACAGCTGATGAAACCAATCCCGGATTTGGATGATTTACTTAAACGTGCAAATGATCGCCATATTTTCGGTACAAAGATGCGTTCCGTGATTAAGGAAGCTAATTCAGAAGGCATCAAAGCTGTCGTCGATCAGCAATTCGAGATCGGTAAGCAAATTATTTCTGCTGGTCTCGTTCCGATCATTGAACCAGAAGTGGATATCAACAGCCCGGAAAAAGAAAAATGTGAAGAAATGCTAAAAGCGGAAATCCGCGAGCATTTGGATAAGCTGGATGAAAACGAACTCGTCATGCTGAAACTATCCATTCCAACCGTCGCAAACACGTATAAAGAATTAATCGAACATCCGAATGTTGTTCGTGTCGTTGCGCTTTCTGGCGGTTACTCCCGCGACGAAGCGAACGAACTGCTTAAGAAGAATGACAATCTTATCGCAAGCTTCTCCAGAGCGCTGACACAAGATCTGAACGTAAGCCAAACGGATGAAGAATTTAACACTTCTCTTCAAAAAGCAGTTGAATCCATTTACGAAGCGTCCGTTTAATACCATCGCCAGAAAAAATGTCTGGTTATCTATGTAATACGTAAATAGCAATCCCACAGGTCGCAGCTAGCACCTGTGGGATTTTTGGGTGCGGAGGCGGTTCCAGCGTCCCATGTATACCCCTTTAAAATCGGGACAATGGACTGTCCGAGACCACTGAACATTGGCGGTCAACTTGAAGAGGATAGCAGGGGGTACTATCCTCTCAAAAAGCCAATTTTTTATTTGTTTTTGCCAAGTCACTGGAAAAAGTGGGGATAATTCGTTATCCCCACTTTTTTTTCGTGGGAAATCAGCCGAAAAAGTACCTTTTTCCTTTT
>BBCA01000005.1 GCA_001311805.1 Lentibacillus juripiscarius JCM 12147
GAAAAACCCCGCACCTATACCAGTGCGAGGTTTTCATTCATCTTCGCCGATTTTATTATCTTGTGTTTTCGGAAGGCGGCCAGCTTTTTTTGGCTGATTCCCGCAGTAAAAACTCGACATGACTATTGACACTCCGGAATTCATCTTTTGCCCAGGATTGCAGGATTTCGTACAGTTTCGGGTCGATCCTTAATGGAAAATTCTTCTTTTTAGCCATCGAAACCCTCGCTTATCATTGGTACAATGAACCCGTGTTGACGACTGGCTGTGTACCGCTTTCCGAAACAATCGATACGAGCAGATTATTAACCATCGCAACACGCCGCTCTTCATCCAATTCGACTGCGCCGTCCTGCTCAAGCTGCTCAATGGCATCCTGCACCATGCCAACAGCTCCCTCAACAATTTGCTTGCGGGCAGCGATAATGGCACTTGCCTGTTGACGCTGAAGCATTGCCTGCGCAATTTCTGTAGAATAGGCAAGATGGGTCAGGCGCGTTTCCATAACTTCTACCCCAGCAACTGTCAGCCGTTCCTGTAAGTCTTTTGCCAGATGGCTGGACACTTCTTCCGCATTTCCACGCAGTGTCATTTCATCCTCGGTGAATGTGTCATATGGATATTTTGTAGCAACAGCACGAATGGCTGTTTCACTTTGAATTTCCACAAATTTTTCGTATCGATCCACATCAAATACAGCTTTTGCAGCGTCAACTACTCTAAATACGATGACAGCAGCTATTTCAATTGGATTCCCATTGACATCATTTACTTTCAGCTTTTGACTGTTAAAATTCCGAACGCGGAGTGAAATGGTCCGTCTGACGGAAAATGGAACTGTTATAACAATACCTTCTTTTCGAATACTGCCCATATATTTTCCAAGAAAAATAACAACAACTGACTGATTCGGCTGGACCACTGTTATACCGCTTCCGAGTACGATAGCGATCACCAAACTAATAGCACCTAAAACAAAATGTTCCTCAAAAAAGCTTAAAACGGTAACAGCCAACAGGACAGCAATTGCAAGAATACCTGCATACCCATTCATCATCCACGCTTCTTTTTCTCGTATCACCGTGATAACCACACCTTCCTAAATAGTTATATTAATTCTATATTATTATGATATCACAATTGTATATTTTTGTAACCTATATTTACGAATATTTTTCTAATAAAACTTCGGCATTCGCTATAAAACGGTGCCGAAGTTTTTATCCTAAGTCCTAGCCTACTTCCAAACTGCTGACTGGACTTTTTTCATTTATAATTACATACCCATCTCCATCGGTTCGGACAGTTATATCGCCGAACGTTGCTGTAGGATAAATGGCCGTATCCACTTTTCGCAAATTCTCCATAACCCGGTCAACAGGGTGGCCAAACTTATTATTTTTGCCATAGGTGAGAATGGCTGCTTCGGGGCTAACCTCCTTAAGAAACTCCAGCGAGGTGCTTGTATGTGAACCGTGATGAGCCACTTTCATTATTTCCGAATCCAAGCTGTACTTTTTCATTAGTTTCTTTTCCTGTTCTTTTTCCACATCACTCATTAGCAAAAATCCAATTCTTTGAAGGTCACTTTCATAACAATCGATGACTTATTGGTTGATTTGGTTCCTTTATTTGTGTTCAATATTCGTACTTTCAGCTTAGGATCCAGTTTAATCAGATCATTCCGCTCAGCAATATCGATTGGAATTTGCTGTTTTATAATCTGACTGACATATCTGGCATAGGTTCTAGTCGAATTCATCTTCCCGGTATCGAGTATCCGTTTTACTTCGAATGTTTTCATAACTTGAATCAAGCCGCCAATATGATCAATATCCGGGTGTGTGGCGATCATAAGGTCGATTTTATTGACGTTTGCTCCTTCAGGAACTTTACGACCTTTTTCCCTGCTTTTGGCCGGCCACCATCGATGAGGATGTTCTTGCCAGAAGGAGTCTGAATCAGCATACTGTCCCCTTGCCCAACATTAATAAAATGTACATCCAAATCTGACTGCTGCTCTGCATGTATGTGTGCTGAAGGCGTTAAAATGGAAGTAAAAATGATGGTAAGCGTGAATATGATTGTATGTCGGTGCATAAAAAACATCCTTTTAATTCTGGTTATGTTTTATTTTTTCACGGATTGAGGGTTCTATTATGCGCATGAATGAATGGAAATATTTCTAATTGGATGGAGTTTCATTGTACTCGGACTGGTCTTAGATGTGGACAGGTTGATTTTTTCCATGCTTTGGTTGATATCTGCCTTATACTGGTTGATACTGACACAAATTTGGTTGATTCTTCCTCGAACAGGTTGATATTTCCATGCTTTGGTTGATACCTATCACATTCATCCTCCATTCACGCATACCAGCAAACAAAAAGCCGCTGAGCGAGTCAGCGGCTTTCCTTTTTTCTTTATTGATTATTCGTCTTTTCCAACAACAATTTCGCCATTGTCTACATATACTTTCACATTTTTTATTTCTTCATTTTCCAGGATCAGATCCGTCAGCTGGTCCTCGATTTTATCCTGGATGACGCGGCGCAGTGGCCGTGCACCAAATCGGCGGTCATAACCAATGTTTACCAGCTCTTCCTTGGCTTCATCGGTAATGGTGATGGAGATGTCATTTGCTTCAATCGTATCCTCAAGGTCGGCAAGCATCAGGTCAACGATGTGCAAGAGACTGTCTTCTTCCAGCTCATTGAACTGGATGATGCTGTCAAACCTGTTCAGGAATTCCGGTTTGAAATAACCACTTAAATTTTCCAGTGTTGATACAGAATCATGTTCATCTCGGTTGAAGCCGACGTTACTTGTTTTTCGCCTGTTCCCGCATTGCTGGTCATGATGATAACCGTATCTTTAAAGCTTACCGTGCGTCCATGTGAATCGGTTAGCTGGCCATCTTCCATAATTTGCAGGAACATGTTTTGCACATCTGGATGTGCTTTTTCAATTTCATCCAACAACAAGATGGAGTACGGATTCCGGCGAACTTTTTCGGTCAGCTGGCCGGCTTCTTCATGTCCGACATATCCAGGTGGTGATCCAATGATTTTCGAGACAGCGTGTTTTTCCATATACTCACTCATGTCTAGCCGGATCAGGCTATCACGGGTGCCGAACAGTTCTTCCGCAAGTGCTTTGGTCAATTCCGTTTTTCCGACACCGGTCGGTCCGACAAACAGGAATGAACCAATTGGACGGGACTTTGATTTCAGTCCAGCACGGCTGCGGCGAACAGCTTTAGCCACTTTCTGAACTGCTTCATCCTGGCCGATGACTTTTGCACCAAGCTGTTCAGCAAGATTCCGCATTTTTCCTGTTCATCTGCTTGCAGTTTCGTGACAGGGATACCGGTCTTTTCCTCTACAATCAATTGAATATCGGAAATATCCACATCGATATCCTGCTGTTCGTCTTTTGCTTTTTCAAGCTGTTTCTGCAGCTGGATTTCCTGATAACGCAAGTGTGCTGCCCGTTCATAGTCTTCTCGTTCTGCTGCTTGCTCTTTCTCACGGACGATTTCATTCAGCCTGTTCTGAATGGAGTCGGAATCCTTTTCGGCGTTGTCCAAGTTAAGCCGTGAGCCGACTTCATCCATCAGGTCGATGGCTTTGTCCGGCAGATAACGGTCTTGGATGTAACGCTTGGACAGTGTCACAAATGAACGGATCGCCTCATCGGAATAGCGCACTTCATGGAATTTTTCGTACCGGTCTTTAATGCCGTTAAGAATGGCAACAGCATCTTCCTCAGATGGTTCGTGCACCATGACCGGCTGGAAGCGGCGCTCGAGTGCAGCGTCTTTTTCGATTTCACGATATTCTTTCAGGGTCGTTGCACCGATCAGCTGGAGATCGCCGCGTGCCAGCGCCGGTTTCAGTATGTTGCCGGCGTCCATTTGCGAGCTTTCCGCTGTGCCGGCGCCAACCAGAAGATGTACTTCGTCGACAAACAGGATGACATCGTCTCGTTGCTGCATCTCCTGAACAAGCTGTTTCATACGTTCCTCAAACTGTCCGCGCATGCTTGTGTTGGCTACGAGTGAAGCGACATCCAGAAGGTAAATTTCTTTGTTCATCAGTTTGGCAGGAACTTTTCCTTCTGTAATTTTCAACGCCAGTCCTTCAGCAATGGCTGTTTTACCGACACCAGGTTCACCAATTAGCACCGGGTTGTTTTTATTCCGGCGGTTCAATGTTTCTATAACGCGTTTGACTTCATTATCGCGTCCGACGACTGGGTCAACCATTCCTTGTCTGGCTTCATGGGTGACATTTTTGCCCATTTGTTCCAGCAGGCTGTTATCATTGCCGGATTGCTGTTTCGTTTTCGTTCCAGTGAATCCCTGGCCCTGGCCACCATTGCCCTGGAAAAAGCCAGATGCAAAGTTGTCTTGCTGGCCATGACTGAAGTCACCGCTCATCATACCATTTGTATTTCGTGAAAACATTGATCACATAGATGCATGTTCATTTTTGCTGGTTAATCTGCATAGACATGTTTATTGTTGCTGGACGAATACCACAATTTTGACATTGCATATCCGATTCCTCCTTTATTATGTGAAGGTCATTTTTCATTAACTTTGACTTTGACTTTGACTTTCTTTGACCTTTCAATTGTTATTATACTCTGACCTTCTTTGACTTTCAAGTACCTACGCTCAATTTTTTGATAAAATTTTATCTGTTTGCGCAGCTGTCGTACCACGAACGTTTCTATATTATATCTCAGGTCTTTCCTTAGTGTTATTACCATTAAAAAGCTGCCCCAAACGTGGAGCAGCTTCTAATGGAATACTATTGTTTTACTTTTTCCTTCTGCCTCAGCTCGACACGTCTGATCTTCCCTGATGCCGTCTTCGGCAATTCATCGATAAACTCAATTTCTCTTGGGTATTTATACGGTGCTGTCCATTCTTTTACATGATTCTGCAGTTCTTTGACCAAATCCGGACTGTCAACTGCATCTGCCTGCAGCACGACGAATGCT
The DNA here is from genome assembly GCA_001311805.1 of Lentibacillus juripiscarius JCM 12147. The sequence continues at coordinate 5,011 of BBCA01000005.1, forward strand.
TTGACAATATTGCCGCGGACCTCATGCGGGCTTGCCACGACGGCGCATTCCTGGACAGACGGATGTTTGACCAATGCGTCTTCCACCTCAAACGGTCCGATCGTATAGCCGGAACTGATAATGATATCATCACTCCGGCCTTCAAACCAAAAATACCCATCATCGTCTTTTGATGCCTGATCACCTGTCACGTAGTAGTCACCGCGTTGGGTCATCTTTGTGCGTTCAGGGTCTTTATAATATTCAAGGAACAGTGCCGGGCTGTCTAATTTAACAGCAATATCACCGATTTCATTTGGTGGAACCGGGTGCCCGTCTTCATCAATAATTTCCACTTCATTGCCTGGCGTCGGTTTTCCCATGGAGCCCGGTTTCACTTCCATGTCTTCCATGACACCAAGCAGGAGCGTATTTTCTGTCTGACCATACCCATCTCTTACTGTTATATTGAAATAATGCCGGAATGTATCAATCACTTCTCGATTGAGCGGTTCACCCGCCGATACCGCGCTGCGAAGGGCTGGGAGCTGATAGTCTGCCAGATTATCGACTTTTGCCATCAGTCTGTATTCGGTCGGGGTACAGCACAGTACATTAATGTCATAATCCTGCAGCAGTCCGAGGTATGTCTTCGGGTCGAACTTGCCAAGATAAACGAAACCAGTTGCGCCACATCCAAGCACAGACAGAAATGGACTCCAGATCCATTTCTGCCAGCCAGGACCTGCTGTTGCCCAGACACGGTCTCCCTCATTAATGGAAAGCCAGTTTGCCGGTGCTGTTTTTAAATGGGCAAATCCCCAACCATGCGTATGTACGACCCCTTTTGGATTTCCGGTGGTTCCTGACGTATACGGCAGAAAGGCAACGTCATCTCTGGACGTATCCGCCATTGCCAGTTCATCGGAAGCTTCAGCTTTTAGCACATCCAAATGATGCCACCCATCAGCAGAGCCGCCGACCGTAAACAATGTCAGCTGATCATATTCCTTTACATCCTTAAATTCATCAACGAACGGATAATAACTGACAACCGCACTCACTTCCCCATGGCTGATCCGGTACTGCAGATCCTTTGTTTTCAGCATTTCCGAACTGGGAATGACGATCATCCCGGTTTTCAGAGCAGCAAGATACGTTTCATATGCCGCAATGAGCCTCGGTATCATGACGAGTACTTTATCACCTTTCTTGAGCCCCTTCTCTATGAAAGCGTTGCCAATTTTATTTACATTTTTCATCAGACGACCATACGTAATCTCCTGTGTATCCCCAGCTTCATCATGCCAGATCAATGCTTGTCTGCCAGGACTTTCTGCTGCATAACGTTCCATTTCCATCACAATGTTATATGTTTCCGGAGCAATCAAATCTTCCCGCTTCATCCTATCAACTCCAATTTTAGAATTATATTTAGTATAACAAACCTTGGGAAAATTTTAAATAAACATACTGAAAAGCTTACGTGTGACTGTTTCATATTAAATAACCCGCTGCTGATGAATAATCAATCGAAAACAGCTGAAAAATCCGAGAGACCGAGATGATTCCGCACTCCATCAGGGTTTTCTTACCCTTATCAGCAATTACACTGCTAAATTAATACCCAGCACTCTTCAAACCCACTCACAATTCCCCGATTGGTTTCGGTTAGCACGCCACGACCAGCCGTAACAGATCGTAACAACCGTATCATGTGGCTGCGCTAATCCGTGCAAAAAAAATCAGCATGTGAAATATTTTTTCCATTTCACATGCTGCGTTGCTGTTTTGCTTCAACCCGGTCAATCAATACCCATAAATAGGACGCGGAAGCATATCTTTCATTACCATATGGTCCAGGCTTTTAAATTGATAGCCTTGTTTCTTAAGGGTCGTGACCAGCTTATCCAGTGCTTTGGCATTGTCAGATGATACGGTATGAAGAAGGATGACCGCTCCAGGATGTATGTTATCCATAATATTTTCATACGCATATTTCCACCCTTTCTGATCCCCTGTGTCCCAATCAACGAATGCCAGCGACCAGAATGTATGAATGTAGCCCAATTCTTTTGACCATTTGAGCGTTTTTCTCATTAAACATCCCTTTTGGCGGGCGCAAATATTTTATGTCCTCCTGGCTGGAAACCTTTGAAACTGCCTCCTCGAGCGATTCAAGTTCCTTGCGCATCGTCTCCTTTGTCACAACCGTGAAATCTGGGTGATGGTAGGAGTGGTTCCCAATAATATGACCTTCGTCTACCATTCGTTTGACAAGGTCGGGCTCGCTTTCCACGTAATGCCCGGTTAGGAAAAACGTTGCCGGCACATTATGCTTATTAAGCACATCAAGAATATTGTCGGTATATCCTTCCTCATACCCGTTATCAAACGTAAGATACAATACTTTTTCCCCGGAATCATCAGCGTAATAAGCACCATACTCCTCGAGAATCTGCTTATATTTGCCAATGTCCGGCAGTTTATGTTCTTCATTTTTCTTGAATCCCCAGCCATATCCGCTCTGCGCACCGGCATCTGACGGAAATGAAGAAAAAGCAAGGAAAAACATGAAGAGCATCGCAGCTAAAGCAATAACCTTTCGCATAGCGCACCCCACTTTATTTTTCCTTACTTTGTCCATAAGCAATCTATTTTATTCTCTGATCTACAGAACCATTGCGGCAATCCACCCAAACAGAATTAGTGGAATATTGAAGTGGATGAATGTTGGTACACATGTATCCCAAATGTGGTGGTGCTTCCCGTCAGCGTTCAAGCCTGATGTCGGACCGAGCGTACTATCCGAAGCAGGTGAACCAGCATCCCCGAGTGCACCTGCAGTACCAATTAGCGCGGCCGTGGCCATCGTGGAAAATCCGGCAGCAAGACAGATTGGAACATAAAGCGCTGCAATAATCGGGATTGTTCCAAACGACGATCCTATGCCAATTGTTACCAACAGCCCAACAAGAAGTAAGATAATAGCAATCACACCCTGGTTATCACCAAGAAACCTGACGACATTTCCACGAGTGCATCAACAGCGCCCGTTTCCGTCAAAACTTTACCAAAGCCGGATGCGACCAGCATAACAAAGGCGATTTGTCCCATCATCGCAATACCATCTGCCATGACCTGTTCTCCTTTTCGAAATGGGACAACGACAAGTGCAAACATCAGAATCAGTCCTGTTAGTGCACCTGCAATTAAGTTGCCGAATGCCAGCTGTACTGCCAGCGCTCCGATGATAGCCACCAATGTCAAAAGGTGTTTTTATTAAACGTTACGTTTTTCGTATCAGGCGCAGTAAAATCCACATCACTTCCACCCGCACCTGGAACAGATTCCCGTTCCTTCCGATACGTGAAAAAGATCGCAATCAAAAGACCCACAATCATGCCAGACCCCGGAATCAGCATGGAAAGTGCTGTTTCTCTAATTGTAATGTCAGCACCGTTCTCGGTCATCCCATTCATAATTGTTTCATGGAAAAGCAGACCGAAACCGGCCGGGATCATCACATAAGGCGCCTTCAGACCAAATGTCAGTGCAGTTGCTACACCGCGGCGGTCTATTTTCATTTCATCAAACAGTTTCAATAATGGCGGAATTAAAATCGGTACAAATGCAATGTGTACCGGCACAAGGTTTTGTGACAATGATGCAACGCCGGCAATAACCAATAGCATCATCGTTTTCTTCCCGGTTAATACTCTGATTAAAAAATTAACTAAAATAGCTGTAATTCCTGTATAACTAATCGCTACAGCAAATGCACCAAGCAAAATATAGCTTAACGCTGTGCTGGCCTGGCCACCCATGCCGCTAACCATCAGTTCAATTGATTCAATCACATTAAGCCCGGACAAGAGACCTGCCGTTATAGCAGCAGCGATAATCGAAACAATAACATTGACCCGCAGTAAGCTGAGAATCGTCAGCACTAATACGGATATGATCACAACCCATTCCATCTGCGTTTCCCCTCTCTGCCTTCCTTTTATACTTTATCATGATAAAGCAATGAAGCGAATAAATCAACCCCTCAAATGACTTTTTTATGGAAAAGATTCACTCAACATTTATAAACGCCCCATTAAAAAACCCCGGAAGTCCCGGGGTTTTTAGGGTTTCTGGTTATTCCAATTTAAACGAGAAGGAAACGTGATCCTGAATCGGTATCCATGAACCGATTCCTTGTTTAGTCACGTTTTTACGACAATGGATTTGTCATGACCTTTCAGCTTAAAGTACACTTCGCCGAATGTCACTTGGCCTTTTTCGTTCACTGCCGGCGCGAATGCCTGGAGCTGTCCGAATTTTTTCGGCGGCACACTGTACGAGTTTTCCTTCTCCGTATTTTTTTCCAACGACAGCTGAATAGGCGAGCGGCAATTCCACCTTATCCTTCGCCTTTAACAGCATCATCTTTTTTATGTCGTCCGGGTTGGCAATTTTGTTCGTTAGTGCACCTTTTATTTCTTTCTTTTTCTCTTGATTATAGTGCATTTCCTTTTCAGAATCGCCGCCTATGTTGTTCAGTTCATTCGTGTTTATTTTCTGGTATTCCCAGTTAATGGTTGTCTCACCTGATTTATAATGCAGCGGCCACCGACCAATGTACACCATTCCCCGGTACCCAAAAGCAAGTGGAGAAGGGTTAATGGAGGTCTCATTAAGCATTTTGATCAGATCGGGGTTGGTAATCTTCACATCCGCCCCTTCGATCAATTCTTTTGTCAAATCACTTGGTTCAACCACTTCCTGATCCTCGGTTGAGTTCGGGTACGTATTTTCTTTGGAAATGTTCAGGACATGGCTCGGTACTTCAAATTCTGCTTTTTCTTCTGACTTTTCGTCCGCTTTATCCTTATCCTTTTCTTTTTCTTCGGCCATGCCGTTGATAGGAAAAAGGAGTACAAGAACCAAAGCTATTATCAAGTATTTCCACTTTTTCATGTGTCCCATTCCTTTCATAAAAGGTCGCTTACGCTTTTATTTATCTAGCTCCAGCGACCAGCGACTAGTGGACTTCCTTCACCTCCGTCCGGTAAGTCAACAGCGATTCACTTATGCTCACCGTGCGGCCAGTTAAGAAGTTCGGCTAAAATCGTCGCGATGCGCGACAACGCCGAACCACCTGCGATGCGCAGGCGCAGTCCATACGTCGCTAGGCGGTCGCTTACGCTTTTAAGTATAGTTTTTCGGACACATGGATATTATACTTTTTATTTTCAGCGGCTCAGTTCAATCGTTTCGAGGGTTTCTTCAATTGTAATACTATCCTCAACAGAGCGGACCATGGAACAATTTTTCTTGCAAGGGCCAGGTTTTTGTACAGCTTATCATCATCCAGGTTGTACCCTTTAATGACGTAATGCAGATCAATCCGCTCAATGCGATTCGCTTCATCAGGGTTGCGCTCCACTTTAGTCTGGATAGTCAGATCCGCAATTTCTGTCCGCTGTTTCTTTAAAATTTTACGGAATACCGAAGCACTGCACCCGGCGATGGAGGCGACCATCAGCTGGAATGGCCGGAATCCATATGTTTCATCTCCGGATATATCCAATTGTCCATATTCAAGATCAATGCGCATGCCTTCTTCTTTCAAATGAAAATCCATCGTTTTCGCTCCTTTATAATATGATCCTGCTACCTTCCTTCCCCTTTATCGTACACTAATACACATGTTTTCATAAAGTGAAACTTCAATCAGTGGGAGTTTCGACGCATAGGACAGGGAAAGATGCGGCAGCAAAGCATCATCGTGAGAAAAAGTGCTTTTCTTTTTGTCGAGGACGTCGCGTTTATCGGCCGGGCTGTTTATCCCCCATCTTCACGTCTCTGGCTTTTCCACGTTTAGAGGTGAGGTGTTACAGCCCGTTAATGCGTGATAAAATCATTTGTGTTGACCTTTCAAAAGAGAACAAGTACATTAAAAATCGGATTAGCACCCTTCGAAAACAGGTGATGCACATGGTTTCGGCAAAAACACGATTTTGGATACTCATAGCACTTGTCTTTATTTCTGGCTTTTCACAGGGAATGATTCTGCCGCTGATGGGTATTATCCTGGAACAAAATGATGTCTCCTCAGCGATTAATGGACTGCACGCAACAGGACTATACATAGGAGTGCTCATTGCATCGCCATTTATGGAAAAACCAATCCGCAAATTCGGTTTTAAGCCACTTATCATGCTTGGCGGTGTGCTTGTCTTTGCATCATTGGCACTTTTCCCCGTCTGGCAGTCGCTATGGTTCTGGTTTATCCTGCGTGTCATGATTGGCATCGGGGACAACATGCTGCACTTTGGTACGCAGACGTGGATCACAACAACGAGCGTCGAGGAATCACGCGGGAAAAACATATCCTACTATGGATTGTCATTCGGACTCGGATTTACGATTGGGCCACTGATGACAAGACTTTTAGAAGTCCATCAGGCGCTTCCCTTCCTTGTGTCAGCGGCGCTTAGCCTTGCTGTCTGGTCATTGATGTTCGCTGTCCGCAACAATTTCCAGAAGACGATAACTTCACAACAAGCACAAGTTCCATAAGCCGGTTCATTCAAACGGCTAAAATCGCCTGGGTTGCTTTTTTGCCGGCATTTGGGTACGGCTTTTTGGAAGCAACCCTGCATGGCATTTTTCCTGTATATGGACTTCGTATCGGGCATGATGTTGATCTGTTATCACTGATTATCCCTTGCTTTGCAGCGGGCAGTATCATAACGCAGATTCCTTTGGGCATGCTGAGCGACAAAGTCGGCAGAAGAAAGATCCTACTCGGAGTCATCGCAGGCGGCAGTGCTTGTTTCTTTCTGACCGCGTTTTGAAACATCGGTAATAGCACTGTTCATTTCATTTGCCGTTTCGGGTATGCTGATTGGCTCGCTGTTTTCGCTGAGCATTACGTTCATGACCGATTTATTGCCATCTTCACTCCTCCCGGCGGCAACCTCATGATAGGCATTTCATTCAGCATTGGCAGCATTATCGGCCCTTTCCTGAGTGGGCTGTTTCTTGACGTTTTCCCGGGTGTATCGTTTTTCACCGTCATCATCTTTATGCTTGCCGTTCTGTTCATTACTATTTATGTTAAAACGCGACAAACATGTGCAATACAGCTGAATGCTATGGCATGCAAAAAGGACACTCCTATCGAGTGCCCTTTTTTATCATATAAACCTGCTGTACCTGGCCTCCAGCCGGTCCTGCATAAAAGAAATAAGTATACAAATTGGCCAATAAATCAATGCAACTAATATATACAGTGTCATGGCATCAAATTCCCTGCCAACGACAATTTGGGTGCGCTGAAACAATTCCGGGACAGTGATGACAGCGGCTAGTGACGTTGCTTTCACTATATCCATGAACACGTTCGTCAATGGCGGGATGGCAATTCTTGCAGCCTGTGGCAAAATAATCAGCCACAACGTCCTCCAATACCCTAAATTAAGTGATTTAGCTGCTTCCCATTGGCCATCATTAATGCTATTCAGCGATGAACGATCAATTTCTGCAATGTAGGCAGCACTGTTCAGTCCAAAGCCGAGGGATGCCGCCATGATTGCACCAAGCTCAATTCCCAAATACGGCAGGCCGAAATACAGGATAAACAGAAACACTAGAATTGGCGTTCCGCGCATAAATGAAATGTAAACGCGTGCGGGCCATCGTAAAATGACATTTGCAGAACTTCGCGCCAATGCGAGAAACAATCCTAAAGCAAGGCCAAGAGCCATTCCAGCCAGAGCAACACCAATTGTTGCCGGCAGTCCTTTAAGTATAAACGGTAAGCTTTCCCATGCCAGTTTCACATCAAAAACGCCGCCAAAATCAAATCCGTTCATTCTTTAAAAGTCCAATCCATCAATTTCCCGAATGTCCCCCTCGGGTTTTTCGAGGCATCCTCTTTATAGAACTTTTGGCCAGTTTCGTTAGTGTGCCATCTTTCCGCATATCAGCTAATACATCGTTGACTTTCGCCTGTAACTTATCAGCACCATCTTGCATGATGACGCCTTGTTTTGTCGGGTGAAACTTCAACTCCGGGTGCAGCGTAAGATCAAATTCCGGGAAAGCGGCAATACCGAACTTGGAAAGATAATAATCATTAATAACGACATCGGTTCTGCCATTATTTACATCACGGAGGTAAGCTTCATTTGGTGCATTACCATATGTTTTCACCTCAGCCCCAAACTTGCGTGCAATTTCACTGTAAACAGTGGAGGCCGCTCCTCCAGCTTTCTTCCCTTCCAGATCTTCAAGTTTATGTATGCCCGAATAACCATCTTCTCTGACCACCATGGTTGTATACGAATATTTAATTGGTTCACTGAAAGCGAATTTTTTCTTTCGTTTATCCGTTACTCCCATCCCTGCCATATCAATTCGTCCGCTTTTAATGGCAGCTAGCACACTGTCGAATCCTATTATTTCAAATTTGATATCCAAGTTGAGACGCTTGGCAACTTCTCGCATAACTTCCACTTCGTACCCTGTCAGCTGTTCCTTGTCTTTCCCTTCTCCTTCGTAATAGGAAGCTGCAATTAGTGTACCTGATGTTCCAACAACGATTTCACCGGCTTCCTGAATTTCTTTCCACTTTTCATTATTGCCATTCTCCTCACCGCTGCTCTCCGCAGCATTGTCGGAGCATGCACTTAAGACGAAACAATTACAAAGAGCATAACGGCAGCTTTCTTGATAGACATACATCCCATCCCCTCTCTTTTGTTATATATAAAATTTTGAATTGATTATAACAGTATATAACTGATAATTCAACATTATTCTGAACTGTATTCATATTAAATAACATGTGTACTAGTCGCTCGCTGATTTTTCATTTTTTCCATTGACACTCACTTAAAGCAGCGTTATTATTAAAACACATATTAAATTAGAATTGTTATAAATAACAACCTAACACCGTGTACATACATGTAAATAGAGTTTTTGTTTAACCACAAATGATTATTATTATCAATTAGATGGAGGAGAATGAAAATGAACGCAGACCTGACTGCTCTAAAACAGCCAACAAAGGAAAAATCGCACAAGTCTACCAGCTTCAAAAGCAGCAAACTTTATGAACATAGCGAATTGATTGCTGCACTTGCCAGTGGTCTTATCGTTCTGACTGCATGGTTATTGGAAGACAGCGTCACATCAGGCTGGTGGATCACGCTTCACCTGGCCGCGTTTGCAATTGGCGGGTATGCCAAGGCAAAGGAAGGAATAGTAGAAACGATTCAGCAGAAAGATTTGAATGTGGAAATGCTGATGATTATAGCCGCAATCGGAGCAGCTGCTATCGGCTATTGGACAGAAGGTGCGATTCTCATATTTATTTTGCTTTATCCGGTGCACTTGAAACGTACACGATGAATAAAAGCAGCCGTGAAATAGCTTCCCTGATGGAAATGCAGCCGGAAGAGGCCATTCGTCTCATTGGTAATCAAGAAGAATTGGTACCCGTTTCGGAACTGGAAACTGGTGATTATATTTTCGTTCGTGCCAGTGAGCGAATCCCGGCAGACGGCAAAATCATCAAAGGGACCACTTCCATTGACGAAAGTGCGATTACAGGTGAATCCGTTCCCGTCACTAAAGCGAATGATCAAGACGTATTCGCTGGCACGATGGCACTCGATGGATCGATTACCGTCCAAATCACCAAGCCGGCACATGAAACCCTGTTCCAGAAAATCATCCAACTTGTCCAGAATGCACAGGATGAGAAGTCACCATCACAGTTGTTTATCGAACGGTTTGAAGGAACGTATGTAAAAGCAGTGTTGGCAGTCGTCGCCATCATGATGTTCTTGCCGACTATGTTGTTCGGATGGGCCTTGTCTGAAAGCATCTACCGGGCTATGATTTTGCTGGTAGTAGCATCCCCCTTGCGCACTTGTCGCGTCAATCACGCCTGCGACACTGTCCGCCATATCCAACAGTGCGAAAAGGGGTGTACTGTTTAAAGGCGGTGTTCACGTTGAAGGACTTAGCAGCATGAACGCGGTTGCCTTTGATAAAACCGGCACACTGACAAACGGAAAGCCAGTCGTTACCGAACTGATCACATTACCTGACGAGGACCGCAATCATATCATGGCTGTAACAGCCGCAATCGAAAACGAATCCACCCACCCGCTGGCACTGGCAATTACAGCACATGCAAGAGACCATATAGCCACAGAAATGTCTTCCATCCAGCCGCAGGAAGTAAAAACGGTGAATGGAAATGGCGTTACAGCAGTTCTTGATGGCGTGACTTGGAAAATTGGCAAAGCAGCTTTTGTTGGCGAAGAAGAGGCATTCCGTTTCCAGCATGGTGCAGCAGAGCGGCTGGCCAGCGAAGGAAAAACGGTTCTATTCGTCAAGGAAGATGACCGGATTGCAGCCCTTTATGCACTAAAAGATACCATCAGAAAGGATACGAAGCGTACCATCAGCGCATTGAAGCAGCAAGGCATTCATACCATCATGCTGACCGGCGACAATGAACAGACGGCAAAAGCCATCGCCGAAGAAGCCGGTGTCGATCATTTTCGGGCGGAATGTCTACCTGGAGAAAAGGTAGATCACATAAAGCAACTTCGGGAGCAATATGGGCATGTCGCCATGGTTGGGGATGGTATCAATGACGCACCCGCACTGGCCGCTGCCGATTCAGGCATCGCTATGGGAGAAGGAACAGACGTGGCACTCGAAACAGCTGATGTCGTTTTGATGAAAAACGAATTGCCCAAAATCACAAACGCTATAGCACTGTCCATCCGCATGAATAAAATCGTCAAACAAAATGTCGTCTTTTCTCTGGCTGTCATCGCGGTGCTCATCCTATCCAATTTTACACAAATACTTGACTTGCCACTTGGCGTCATCGGACATGAAGGAAGCACCATACTCGTCATCTTAAACGGGCTCCGATTATTAAAATAGCTGCCACATATACGTGACAGCTATTTTTTATTGCCTGTTTTATTTTGTTCTCTGAGTGTGGCATTGATGACACCGCCGATCATAATGATAACGCCGGATAAATAAAACCAGATCATTAGGACGATGACCGTTCCAAGACTGCCATACGTTGCGGAATAATTGCCCATCGAGCTGACATAAAAAGAGAAAGCCAGTGAGGTCAGCTGCCAGCCAATTGTTGCAAACAACGCACCCCAGACCACATTTTTGAAATATATTCGTTTATTGGGCGCCATCTTGTACAACGCCACCAGTACAATAAAGAAAACCACCGATGATATAACCCAGCGCATGGCATCCCATACTTGCAGAAACTCCCCAGATGCACCGAAAAACTTAAAAATATATACTCCGATGGCTTTTCCAAAAATGGGAAGCAAGAATGCTATAAAAATAACGAAAATCATGGCAATGGTCAAAACGATAGCAATCAGCCGCGTAACAATAACGAGCGGTCTTCATCCACATCATATGCGCGGTTAAAACCACGCATCACCGCATTGATACCATTGGACGCTGACCACAGTGTCCCAATAATTCCAATCGATAGAAGTTGTCCATTCTGATTACTGACCAGCTGTTGAACATTTTGGTTAATCAGTTCTGAAATTTCGCCTGGTGCATACGTTTCAATGAATTCAATAATGTCTAGGTCGTTCAACGGCAGATATCCAACCAGCGTCATCAGAAACAACAAAAAGGAAATAAGGAAAGCAGGAAAAAATAGGCCAACTGGGCACCCAGACCAAAAATGTCATCATCCGTAATCCGCCGGTACAATCTTTTGATGAATTCCTTGCTTTCCTCCCACATCCTATCAGCCTCACCTAAGTTGTTTGCCTGTTATTTTTCCAACTTTTTTGTTTCACTGCCTGTGAACTGTTCCAACGTGTTCTCCACTTGCTCCAGTGCATTGATGGCGTTATCTGCGCCTGCTGTAAATTGTGCATTGAACCGGTCGAACGAATCCTTCACACGTTTCACCGCTGACGACGGATGGGTCGCATAGTAGGACGACTCATTCTTTACATCCGCCGCTTTTCTTTTTGCATAGTCTCTTGCATCACGGTCAAGCAAGGAAAGTAGCCCTCCTGCAATCGATCCGACTACTAACCCTAGACATAATTTTCGTTTACCCATTTGTTATCGCTCCTTTTACGTTATGTGTTATTTTCAGTCTTGATTTGATTCAGCAGCTGCTTGCATCCATCTGAAACCAGTTCATACGTATAATCAAAATTGCCCGTGAAGTATGGATCCGGCACATTAGCCGTTTCCGCCTCATGAACATAATCCATCAGCCTGGCGACAACAGCACCATCCGTTGCACCCGTCATCCCTTGTAAAGCACGGATGTTATCATCGTCCATGGCAATCATATAGTCAAAACGATGCCAATCATTCGTATGTATTTGCCGGGCCTTCATTCCATCATAAGAGATGTCCTGCCTGTCCAGTATTTTTCTCGTCCCTTCATGCGGTGCGTCCCCGCTATGCCACGGACCAATGCCGGCTGAATCCACTTCGATTTTATCAGATAGTCCTTCTTTTTTCACTAAATCCCGGAAAATAGCCTCTGCCATCGGAGACCGGCAAATGTTCCCGAGACATATAAATAAGACACGTATCATCCGCTCACCCCTGCTCCAATCGATTCTTTCCAACCTTATTATAATAGGAGCCGACCGTAAATTCCACTTTCCTCTACTATGCGAGCGGGGCAATACATTCAGCATCATTATTTTTCGCCGAATTTACATAACTTGCAACATCATATGCTTGCAGCTCTTCCATTTCCAACGCCTGCAAAAAAATGATAGGCCTCTTCCGGTGATTGCTCGCCAGCCTCAATCCACGCGTCCTCTCGTCCTTTCGGCAAAATGATTGGCATGCGGTGGTGAATGTCCTGCATAAACGGATTAGCCGCTTTCGTCAGGATTGTACATGTGAAAAGCTTTTGCTCGTCGTGCTCCCATTTATCCCATAGCCCCGCAAACGCAAATAATTCGCGATCACCCAGCTGAATCCGCTTCGGCTGTTTTTCGCCGCCGTCACGTTTCCACTCATAAAAACTGTCAGCAACAATCAGACAGCGCTTCCTGGCCATGAGACGTTGGAAGCTTGGCTTTTCATGGGCTGTTTCACTGCGGGCGTTGATCATCTTATACCCGACTTTTCATCATTTGCCCACGAGGGAATAAGGCCCCAGCGCAAATAGCCGGCCCGCTTTTCTTTGCCATCATGAATAATGGCGAGCACATTTTGTCCGGGTGCGATATTGTAGCTGGGCTGGTAATGATCGATCGGCTGGTTTATGCCAAATTCCTGCAAAATCTTCACTTCATCCGCAAGCAATGTAAACCGTCCACACATGATTTTACTCCTCTCTTACAAATCAACGTGAAAAAAACACTCTTTTAGAAAACAGCCATATTAAAAAATACTGAAGTCCCACTGGTTGGCGATGTGTCGGAGCAGCCGGATGCCGGCGATGCTGTTTCCTTTATCCCCTAACGCCGGTCCATAAACGCCAATCCCGCAGCCGTCTGTAAATGGCATTGTTTCTTCCCTGACCCGTGGCGGCACTGCTGCAACAATACCACCGGACACCCCGCTTTTCGCCGGAATGCCGACATAAGTAGCAAATTTTCCGGACGCATCATACATGCCGCATGTCAGCATGAGCACCTTTGCAATCCGGGCAATCTGCCTCGGAATAATCTCTTCCCCTGTCTTCGTATCCATTCCATCATTGGCAAGAACCATGCCAATCCTGGCCAGGTCGTCTATTGTCACTTCTATTGAGCATTGCTTAAAATACGTCTCCAGTGTGACATTCAGATCAGATTCCAAAAAGCCAGTTTCCAATAAATAATAACCAATCGCCCTGTTTCGCATCGATGAATCCCGCTCCGACTCATACACTTCAACATTTAATTCAGGACGGTACCCCAATATTTGCTCAAGCAGCAGGTATATCGGTTCCAGGCGGTGATCCGATGTTTTGCCGGGCAAAATAGATGAGACTGTAATCGCACCAGCATTAATCAGTGGATTGAACGGCTTTTCAACTTGATGCATTTCCAAATGCATAATCGAATTAAACGCTTCGCCTGATGGTTCCACATCAACCCTGTTCAGCATATAGGAAACACCGCGTTCCATACAGGCGACGATAAAACTGATTACTTTTGAAATGCTTTGCAGTGTGAACGGAATTTCCGTATCACCGGAACGAACAGTCATGCCGCTTTTACCGATGATGGAAATCCCAAGGTCATCAGGATCTGCCTGCTGCAGAACAGGTATGTATGAGGCGACTTCACCGTCACTGGTATGCTTCCGGTAAAAAGCAACCCAGTCGTCCACATACTGCTGCAGCCATTCTTGTGTCTGTCCCGTATTCCAGTTTGCTATGCCTTGAACCATTCTATCACCTCTTCATATAGTAGTATGCCTATCCGGAGAGGATTTTCTGCATGATTTTTTTACCGTTTACTGTTCTAATCCAATTATACAGACGGCAGCCGGGGCATGAAAGGAAAACCATGTTTCAGGACTGACTGCTGCCAGTAACAGAGGTGTTTAGAAAAAACTTTCTCTTGTATTTTGACATTGCCGGCGTTACGATGGAATCTTGGACAAGAAAGATTTATCTTATCCATTCAACTTACCAGAAAGGCGTCTTAACGTGAATAAACAAGTATATTTTCTAACCATCGTTGCTTTTGTTGTCGGAATGGTTGAATTGATCATCGGTGGGATACTTGATCTGATGGCAGCAGATTTAAATGTAGGGCTTGGAAAGGTTGGTTTTCTAATTACCATCTTTTCGCTCATTTTCGCCATTGGTTCACCCGTTTTACTGATTTTAACGGCAGCTATTGAGCGTAAACGGCTTATGCTGATGTCACTTGCCGTATTTTTGACAGGCAATATCATAACTGTATTCAGTCCGGGATATGCCGCTGTATTTATCGGACGCATCATTCTGGCATTGAGCGGGGCACTATTAATCATATTATGTCTGACGATTGCACCATCCATCGTTCATCCGAAATATCGCGGACGGGCTATCGGAATTGTGTCCATGGGGGTCAGCGCATCCATTGTACTTGGACTGCCAGTCGGGTTGTTTCTCGGCAATGCATTTGGCTGGCGTGCCCCATTTGTGATGATTACGTTTCTAACCATTCTTTCCACAGCTGGGGTTTTTATCTTGATGGACCGTGTTGAACCAAAACCATCCAGTCCGCTTAAGATGCAGCTGGCAACATTGAAAAACCGGAAAATATTTTTGGGCAGATGATCACATTTCTGTTTCTGGCAGGGCACACAACGCTATACGCGTACCTGACTCCATTTGCAAAAATAACCATGGATGCCAGTGGAACGTGGGTCAGCTTTATTTACTTGATTTTCGGTATTGCAGCGGTTAGCGGTGGCGGTGTCGGCGGGTATCTTTCTGACACGATAGGTCCAAAACGCACCATCATGCTGACGACAGTACTGTTTACAGCGGTAATGGTAGGTATTCCAAACATGACATTTGCACTCCCGGCATTTCTGGTTATCCTCATTGTTTGGGGATTGCTAAGCTGGACATTAGCTCCGGCAACACAGAGTTATCTGATCAGCCTGTCGCCGGAAACGTCCGACATCCAGCAGAGCCTGAATAACTCGGCACTGCATCTTGGGATTGCTTTCGGTTCTTTTATTGGGGGTCTTGTTATTGAACAAGCTTCCGTTGAACAAAATGCAACAGTCGGCAGCTTGCTCGTCATGCTCGCTGTTGGTGCGGCCGTTGTGTCAATGTATGGAAAAGAGCAGTCGAAAGAAGCATATAGGAAAAGGGACTGACCATTGTGATCAGTCCCTTTTTTAGTATTGATATTTTTTACTTCCCAATAAACTGCTGGGTCCAGTGGTTACCTTGTTCCACATAACCAACGCCAATATGGGTGAAGTTCGGATTCATGATATTCTCGCGGTGACCTTCACTGTTCATCCATCCATCAACCACCTGTTGCGGTGTACGCTGGCCTCTGGCGATGTTCTCCCCGGCCGTCTGGTAGGCGATGCCGAATTGCTTCATCATATCAAATGGTGAACCATAGTTCGGACTGTCATGAGAGAAATAGTTGTTCGCTGCCATATCCCGGGACTTTTCACGCGCGACTTTACTCAGTTCCGTATCCACTTTAAGCGGTTCCAGGCCTTGTGCTGTCCGCTCTTGGTTCGTCAGTTCCACCACTTGCTGCTCAAATTCATTCAGCTGCTGCGACTGTGATGGCTTTTGCTGCTGTTCCTTCTGCTCAGCAGGCTGCTGTGGTGTTTGAGCTTCAGGCGTTCTAGCAGGCTGTTCTTCCTGCTGTTCCGGAACCTGTTCTGTTGCCTCGTTTTGTTGTGGTTCAGATGGTGTATTGTTATCAGACTGTTCCTGATTGGATTCCGGTTTATTTGATTCAGGCTGCTGTTCTGGCTCTGACTGTTCCTGCTCTTGCTCGGGCTTTTCTTGCTTTTCCTGCTCATTGTTACTATTTTGGCTCTCCCAATTCCAAGTGACTTGCGGGAAATATTGCTTTACATATTCCTGGAATTTGCCAGATGAAAGTTCACCCATGCCACTTCCATTCATAGAATAATAGACTTTATGCTGATTGGAAGAATTCTGTGCATTCGCTGTGCTGGCAGATGCGTCCGCTGTGCTTTGAAATGCTCCGCCAAATAGGAGTGCGGCGGTCATAGAGCCGACGATCAATTTATTATGCATGTTTCGACACCTCTCTCGTGTTTTTTGTTACGGCATTATCGTACCATGCTTTTTCTGTAATATTTCTGGAAGGCGCTGCCATGACCATAACAGTGTTATGTATTTTTCAAAAAAGCCGCATCATTATAGGGTTTATCCCACGTTGATTGCAGTGCCTGTTGGAAATTATATTGTTCATTGGAATAAACTTCATGTAATTGCATATTGACAGGCTTCCGAAACTACCGTTTATGTTACATTCGGCAAAAAGATGTAACCGAAATGTTACTTGCATTCTCCCTTGATAATGGGCACAATACATAAGAAGTAGATATTTTTGTCGTTTTTTGACCCCCAGAAATTGTGGTATACTTAAGAAATGGTATTTAAGGACATTTATATTGTTACTGTGCATCGCCATTTCGGATTATTCGTTATATAGATTTTAATTTATTATTGGAGGAACATACCATGTTATCAACAGCAGAAATCGGAATTGACCTGGGTACCGCAAATATATTGATTTATTCCAAGACAAAAGGAATTGTCCTGAATGAGCCATCAGTTGTGGCTATTGACTTAAACACGAAAAATGTCGTTGCTGTAGGTGCAGAAGCGAAAGAAATGGTTGGCAAAACACCACAGAACATTGTCCCGATCCGGCCATTGAAAGACGGGGTTATCGCCGACTATGACGTAACAGCACAAATGCTGAAAGAATTTTTGAAGAAAGTGAGCAAAAAATCGGCCTGTCCATGCGTAAGCCAACGGTAGTTGTCTGCACCCCATCCGGAAGCACAACGGTCGAGCGTCGTGCGATCCATAATGCGGTTAGCAGCTATGGCGCAAAACATGTGCATTTGATTGAAGAACCTGTTGCATCATCCATTGGTGCAGATTTGCCAGTCGATGAACCAATCGCCAATGTCACCGTTGATATCGGTGGCGGCACATCCGAAGTAGGCATCATCTCATTTGGCGGTGTTGTCTCCTGTAATTCCATTCGCACCGGCGGCGACAAAATGGATGAAGAAATTGTCAACTTTATCCGGAAGAAATACAACATTCTGATTGGCGAACGGACAGCAGAAAACATTAAAATGGAAATCGGACATGCCGATGAAAATCATACCGAGGAATCCATGGATGTCCGCGGTCGGGGATATGGTTTCAGGCCTCCCGCAAACAGTCACGGTTTCTTCCAAAGAAGTTTACGCTGCTCTGAAAGAATCGCTTGACCAAATTCTCGAAACCATCCGTATGACACTCGAAAATTGCCCGCCTGAGTTGAGCGGTGACATTGTTGACCGCGGTATCGTACTGACCGGCGGCGGTGCCATGCTGAATGGGTTAAAAGACTGGCTTTCTGATGAACTGTTCGTTCCGGTGCATCTCGCGCCAAACCCACTCGAATCCGTTGCCATCGGAACCGGCCGGTCGCTGAAGATGATTTCCAAACTGCAAAAAGCTGCAAAATAACAATTGGTAACAACCGCGCTCATACTCTATGTGCGCGGTTGTTTTATGTTTGCGGGGTGTGATGGATGGTTGCTTGCTACAGACCGGTCGATTTCCGCTGCTGTCCGGTTGATTCTTTCCCCCGATTGGTCGATTCTGACCTCGAACGGTCGATTCCCACACCCGATCGGTTGATTCTCGCCCCCACATTCCAACTTAATCTCCCTCCTTAGCCAGCACAACCATCACACCTTCTGACACACCTACTTCCATAAAATTATAAAAACAGGTTTACAAATATTTCAGAATAGTATATAATAACTGTAGTCATGTTAAAGCGCTTCCACGCTACAACGCATGATGCCCTAAGTAAGGCAAACGATCAGAGGCAGGATGAAACGAACTCGGTATTTCCAAAAGCCGCCTCTGGCATTAAATTATTTCGAACAACAAATGATAACTGTCCAATCTGTTTGCAGTTCCATTCCAGTTCTGTCTCAACAGATAAAAGCCAGTTCAAATAGACGTACAGTAAAGAAAACTTGGCTAGCGCCAGGCCTTTTAGGCTCAGGCGATTGCCCTAGTTGCCTTATGCAGTTAAGAAAATATGTTAATTTCCTTAACTGCCGCAGATAAAAACTGTCGTCTGTTTGGAGTGGCTTATTTTAATTGGGAAGGAGTGAAGAAATGGCTGGAGCACTCGAAAACATCCGAATTCTTGACTTGTCCAGAGTTCTGGCTGGTCCGTACTGCACCATGATCCTTGGTGACCTTGGCGCCGAGGTGATTAAAGTGGAAGCCCCCGGCGGCAGTGACGAGACACGCAAATGGGGTCCCCCGTTTCAAAACGAGGTCAGTGCATACTATCTGTGCGCCAACCGGAATAAAAAGAGCATCACACTTGACTTAAAATCCGAGGAAGGTCATGAAGCGATTAAAAGTCTCGTCCGTGAAAGTGATGTTATCATTAATAATTTTAAAACCGGAACGATGGAACGCCTTGGACTTGATTATGACACATTGTCGGAGATCAACCCCGGCCTCGTCTACTGCTCGATTACCGGATTCGGCGAAACGGGTCCGTACAGCAGTATGCCGGGATATGACTTTATCATCCAGGCAATGAGCGGTCTGATGAGCATTACTGGTGACAGTGAATCCGGTCCGCAAAAGTCGGAGTGGCGATCACGGATATTTTGACCGGGCTGTACGCTTGTGTTGGCATCCAGGGGGCATTGCTTGAGCGGACGCAATCAGGCAAAGGGCAAAAGCTTGATCTTTCCTTGTATGATTCAGCCGTCAGCGCTCTTGTCAATGTTGGAAGCAACTATCTGATGGCAGGGAAAATTCCGGCGGCCCTTGGAAACCAGCATGCCAATATTGTCCCATACCAGACGTTTTCCACGATGGATGGCGAAATGGTAATTGCAGTCGGCAATGATAATCAGTTCCGGAATTTATGCAACATTTTAGGAAAACCCGAATATGCATCAGATGAGCGGTTCCGGACAAACCCTGACCGCGTGGCTAACAGGGAAACGTTAATCCCAATGCTTCAGGAGGTATTTTCGACCGGGTCCACTGCCTATTGGCAAAAGCAATGTCAGCAAAACAATATCCCGTGCGGTCCGATCCAGACAATCGATGAAGTAGCCAATGATCCGCAACTGAACGAGCGGGATATGTTTATCGATGCCGATCACCCGACCGCCGGTGATATACGTATGATTGGCAGTCCGCTTAAGTTATCACGGACCCCGGTGCAAACGAAGAACCATCCGCCGAATGCCGGTGAACACAATGAAGAATTGCTGAAACAGTTTGGCTTCATCAAATAACACGGCTCATCCCGGCATTAACACACCAATACCGGCAGCCAACTGCCAGTGAAAATTTATCCATTAAATTAGGAGTTGATCACATGAACTTTCATTTTTCAGAAGAACAAACTATGCTGCGTTCAACAGTCAGGAACTTTGTTGATAACGAAATTATGCCATATATTGCCGAATGGGATCGGGAAGGCCAATTTGACCCGTCCATTATGCAGAAGCTGGCTGACCTTGGACTGATGGGTGTCTGTATCCCCGAAGAATACGGCGGAAGCGGCATGGACTACAACTCGCTGGCCATCGTCTGTGAGGAATTGGAGCGTGGAGACACCGCCTTCCGGACAGCAGTTTCCGTTCATACGGGCCTGAACAGCATGACACTGCTGCAATGGGGTACTGAAGAACAGAAACAAAAATACCTTGTCCCGCAGGCAAAAGGAGAAAAAGTCGGCGCTTACGGACTGACCGAGCCAGCTGCCGGTTCCGACGTCGCTTCCCTGCAGTCCACAGCGGTCAAACAGGGCAACCATTATATTTTGAACGGGTCCAAAGCATGGATTTCGCTATGTGATACAGCCGATCACTTCCTTGTGTTCGCCTACACAGATAAAGCAAAACGCCACAAAGGCATTTCCGCATTTATTGTGGAGCGGGACTGGGAAGGATTTGACTCCAAAGCAACGAAAGGGAAACTTGGCATCCGCTCCGGCAATACCGGTGAAATATTCTTTGATAACGTAAAAGTTCCGGAAGAAAACCTGCTCGGTGAAGAAGGAGAAGGGTTTAAAATTGCCATGGCCGCACTCGATAACGGTCGTTTCACGGTTGCTGCAGGTGCTGTCGGGCAAATCCGTGCCTGCCTGGAAGCAAGTGTCAACTATTCCCATGAACGGGAAACATTCGGAAAGCCAATCGGCCAGCACCAGCTTGTCCAGCGCATGATTGCCAACATGAAAGCGGGACTGGAAATGAGCAGCCTGCTTGTTTACCGTGCCGGCGAGCTGAAAAACGAAGGAAAGCGCAACACGGAGGAAACATCAATGGCGAAATGGCAGGCGTGCGACTTTGCCAATAAAGCTGCTGATGACGCCGTCCAGGTACACGGTGCATACGGTTATTCAGATGAGTATCCGGTGGAACGTTATTTGCGGAACTCAAAAGCCCCAGTCATTTACGAAGGAACCCGGGAAGTACACACGATCGTGCAAGCTGAGTATGCGCTTGGCTACCGTCAGGATAAACCATTAAACAAAATGCTCCCTGCATGGGAAGGCAATCACGCTAAAGTATAATGCTGCAAAGGAGGTTCCCAAATGAAACTTAAAAGCAAAACCAATAGTATTTTATTGACGGCCAGTGGCGTGATACGGACGGACAGAAAACAAGCACGGTTTACAACCCGGCAACACTTGAGGCGATTACAGAAGTTGCCTATGGCGGAAAAGCAGAAACCGAGGCGGCAATCAGCGCTGCAACTCGTGCTTTCCAAACTTGGCGGGAGATGACCGGCCGGGAACGCTCACGGATTCTGTACAAAGCACACGAATTGATGCTTGACGATGCCGAACGCCTCGGCGAAATTCTGACAACCGAACAAGGCAAGCCACTGAAAGAAGCAATTGGCGAAGTAAAAGGAGCTGCCAGCTTTCTGCTCTGGTATGCCGAAGAAGCGAGCCGGGCTTACGGGGAATGGATTCCATCATCCAAAAAGTCCAAGCGCCTGCTCGTTATCCCGCAGCCGGTTGGGGTTGTGGGTGCCATTACGCCCTGGAATTTCCCGGCATCCATGATCACCCGAAAAATTGGACCCGCACTTGCTGCAGGCTGCACGGTCGTATTGAAGCCTGCGCCGGAAACACCGCTGTCAGCCATTGAAATCGTCAAAATCATGGAAAAGCCGGCATGCAAAAAGGTGTCGTCAATCTTGTCACAGGGGATGCAGAAGCAATCGGTAACACGATGCTGAACAGCAAAGACGTCCGTCTGATGACCTTCACCGGATCCACTGAAGTCGGCAAATATTTGATGCGGGAAAGTGCCGATCATGTAAAAAACTATCGCTTGAGCTCGGCGGTCACGCACCAATTGTTGTTTTTGATGATGCGGACATCGATAAAGCAGTCTCACTGGCTTTGTCGAGCAAATTCCGGAACAACGGGCAGACATGCATTTGTGCCAATCGTGTCTATGTCCACGATTCCGTCAAAGACGCTTTCCATGACAAACTGACTGAAAAAGTTGAGCAGCTCAAAATCGGAGACGGGACAGAAGAAGGGACAGACCTTGGCCCGCTGATTAATGAACAGGCATCTCACAAAGTCCAGAAACACCTTGATGATGCTGCAGCAAAAGGAGCGGATGTTGTTTGTGGCGGTGCCAAGTGGAACGGAGGACTGGACGGCCATTTCTATCAGCCTACCATCCTGTCCAATGTGACCGATGACATGCTCGTCATGAACGAAGAAACATTCGGACCGCTCATGCCAGTGCAAGTGTTCAGTGACGAGGATGCTGTTATCGACAAAGCGAATGATACTGACTATGGCCTGGCAGCCTATATTTTCACCGAAAAACGAGCCGCGCCATCCGCGTATCCGAAAAACTCGACTATGGCATTGTCGGCGTGAATGACGTCTTCCCTGCCACGGCCGAAGCACCGTTCGGCGGCATCAAACAGTCGGGCGTCGGCAAAGAAGGCGGCCACCACGGCATGGATGAATTTTTGGAAATGAAATATGTATCGATGGGAATTGACGAGTGAAGGAAATAGCGGGAATATGCTGACAGCAGAGTTAGGCGGAAGAGCAACGTATTAAATGCGTTGCTCTTTTTAACTTTGGCACCTAATACCGTTTTCAGCCTACATTAGTAGAATATAAATAGAAACAAACAAAACAAAACCTGCAGTTAAGAAAAGAGTCATGGCATTTTCTTTTCGTTTTTCCTGGAATTCAGAAATCCCAAAAACTAAATTCATTAATCCCGTAAACAAAAGTGCATAAGGCATTACCCCAAATTCTTTTGCAACTACACTATACCCTGCTAAAAAGACCACAACAATTGCTAAAATAATTCTAGCTGCTTTCAAACTTCACGCTCCTTTTCACCCTGTTCTTGATATTCCTTATTATGATCTAGTTTTTTCATTTCCAACTCTACTTTTTTCTCCTCTAACGCTATTTCTTTCTCTTTTAACTCATTATCTTTTTTCTTGACATATCCATAATACAAAAGAGAAAGACTGATAATAACTGTAATGTAGAAAAATAAATCCAACTTAGTCACCGCCTCAAATAAAATAACACATCATAAATTTCTAACGGAATTCCTAATCATTTTACGAATGAGTGCTAAAATAGTTTCATTTTCCGTTTACTTCAACCAAACACAGCCTATTAACCTCTTCGCTATCATTTTTAAAATCTCTTCATAACCCGCGTCCGTAAGTCAGCGCAGGTTGACTACAATTCCCCAAGCAACGTCAGAAACCCGCCAATAAAACATGGCGGGTTTCTTTTAATTGTGACTCTCTCTGTAATGTTCATACTGCTTGTACAGATCATTCAAGGCTGATACAAGTGCGTTACCGGCTTTTCCCAAATAATGTTCTTTCATCATTTGTGAAGGGGTATCAATGCCATCCTGGAGGCTGTGTCCCCTTAACAGATGGTGGACAAAATGCCTGCCGTGTTCGGTTGCCAGCGTACAATTGGCCGCCACAATCACACCGTATTTTTATCTATTTCTGCTGTTATGGTCAGTGTTTCGTACATGCTCTTGGCTGCCATGCCGGATGGCAGTCTGGCATGTCCGGCTATAAATACTGTATTCATTTATCCTCATCCCCCTGCTGCAATGCTGGCCCGCGAAGCCCGAGTTTTCTGGAAATCGCCTCAGCTGTTTGTCTTGTTTTTGCTTTCAGGACGTGTAAGTTCTCCCCCTCAAAATGACTGGACAAACCGCTTACAGCCAGTGCGGCAATGACCTTTCCGCTGTAATCATAATTGGATAGGAGATCCCTGTCGTGTCCGCGTCCTGTTCTCCTATACTGTACGCATAGCCTGTTTCATAGATGGTTTTCAGTTCCTGCTGCAGCTCATCCTCATCGATCGGACGGCTGCTGTCAGGGCGCTGCAGTCCAGATTTTTCTATTATATACTGCTGCCGTTCATATGGCATGTTAGCCAGAAGCATCTTAGGACCGGATCCCAGATGAAGCGGAGAACTTTTGCCCACCCTAGTATTCAGCCGCAGTGCCCTTGAACTGTCTACTTTTTCAATGTATGTAGCCTCGTCGTGATCAACGATGACCAAATGAATCACTTCATTGATTTCTCTGCCCAGTTCTTCCATATAAGGCAGTGCAATGGCCCTTACTTCAAGCTGGTCAGTGACAATCTGCCCGAGCTCCAGCAATTTGAGCCCAAGCTGATATTTGCTGTCATGCTCATTTTCTTTCGTTTTCGATAGAAAGTGGTGATGCTCCAGCGCCGTCAGCAGCCTGTACACTGTGGGCTTGGGCATACCAGATTTATTAGTAATTTCTTTCAGTGTCAGTGCCGGTGTTTCTGCAGAAAAATAATCAAGCAGTTTCAATGCCTTCAATACACTCTGATTCATCTCTACTTCTCCTTGCCGCCTGCCTCAATCATTTGGACGGGAGAGGCTGCTGTCCACTAGCAGCCCCGATCCCATTGTCAGCTTTTAACGTGCGCTTTTGTTTCGCTGACCGATTCATAGATGTTCACACCACGTTTGGCCATTTCGCTGATATAGGCATCGCCCGGAACGATCTGTTCAGGCGGATACACGCCTCGTTTCGAGATTGTTCCGTTTGCAATCATCTGTGCCACCACGGATATGGAATTGGCTGTGACCCGTGCCATCGCTGTGACATTGTTTTCTCTGTCTTTATACGTTGTCATTTCAAATACATGTGTTTCCGGACTGCCGGCTTTTTCGCCGCCAACTTTCACCCGGAGCAGCACGACGTCGTCTTTGTCACCAAGCTCCACAATTGGGTCCAGCACTTTCAGAAACACATCTCGCGGGCTAACTTGTTCACCGTTTACATCAACCGTGTGATCCGCTCGTGTCAAATTCAGGTCGACGAGCAGCTGGAATTTCTCCGCATGCCCCGGGTAGCGGATCGTTTTGTATTCCAGTGTTTTCAGATTTGGATAAGATATGGATAGGGTGGATGTACCACCTGATGTATGAAACGCCTCAAGCGGGCCGTATTTTTCAAAATGGACACGCTCCACCTCGCTCAATGACGCGATTTCCTGCTTGATGCCATCACGGATAATCAGAGCTGGGTCGGTGTAATGGTCGAAAACACCTTCCATTGAGAAAACGTGATTGTATTCAAGCGGTGGCTCTGGATGGACGGGAATCCCGCCGACGTACAGCTTGATTTCTTCCAGTTCATCCAGTTTACTTGCCCCATGACCAGACAAAATATTGATCATGCCGGGAGCAACGCCCAAATCAGGAATAAGCGTAACACCACCTGCCTGCGCGTCTTCTTTCAGCTCCAGCACCTTATCCGTAATATGACCAATATGTCCGCCCAGATCGACGGAATGAACGCCTACCTCAATTGCGGTCTCCGCTACAATTTCATTAAAGGAATAAAATAATGCATTAATGATCACATCAAATTGCCGCATATAGCTTCCCAGGTCCTGCTTATCTTTGGCATTCACCTGATAGGCTGTCAGTTTAGGAGAATTCAACTGATGACAGACCTCTTGTGCACGCTGAAAATCAATATCGGCAAGCCCTACTGCCGTCACACCTTCACTTGCAGCTAGATCCCTTGCTGCTTCTTTGCCCATCAGTCCTGATCCCAGTACACCTATTTTCATATAGTCACCACTCCTTGTATAGGTTGTTCAAAAAGTCCGGTAAAATGACACATCGAATTTCTTCGTTGACTTGTTTCTCCGCTCCTTGGAAAAGAAAACCGCTTTTCCTGCGTGCGATGCAGTTCAGGGTAGCTTTCCTTATGCTCGAAACTACGTCGCCTCGAACTTTCGACGCACAGGACGTGCTAGTGCAGGCGTTGCGACAGGACGTCGCGAACTTAGCCTGCCGGTCCTTTTTATCCTCCTTTTTGAACACGCACTTGTACAGAATATTTCCCGCCAGGCACGGGAACGTCCGGTCCTGATCCCTTCAAAAAAGCTCCCGGACTTAAGTTCCCTGTCGCCGGGCCGTTACGTTGTTTCGTGCCTCTTATTCGGTATCGATTTGTGCACGCTGCAGTTTGCCGCTGTAGTCCACGTACACGGCTTTCCACTCGGTGAACACGTCCAGTGCCTGTACGCCGGAATCGCGGTGACCATTACCGGTTCCTTTTGTACCGCCGAATGGCAAGTGGATTTCCGCTCCGGTTGTACCAGCATTTACATAAACAATACCTGTATCAAGGTCGCGCTGTGCCTGGAACACACGATTGGCATCCGTTGTGAAAATGGAGCTGGACAGTCCGTATGAAACACCGTTGTTCACTTCAATCGCCTCTTCAAAGCTCTTAACCGGAATCAGAGAGACGACCGGGCCAAAAATTTCCTCCTGGGAAATGCGCATATCCGGTGTCGCATCGGTAAACAATGTCGGTGCAAAGTAATGCCCCTTGGCGAGGTTGCCGTCTTCCAGCACATAGCCGCCGGCAACCAGTTTAGCGCCTTCTTCTTTACCAATCTGAATATATCTTTGAATTTTTTCCAAGCCGGCTTTGTTAATAATCGGACCGACTTTATTCGCCTCGTCAAGACCGTCACCGATGGTCAGCTTCTCGATTTCAGCAAGCAGCCGCTCCTCCAAGCGTTCCTTCACATCTTCGTGAACAATCACTCTGCTGGCCGCTGTGCAGCGCTGACCGCTTGTGCCGTACGCACTCCAAATGATTCCTTCGGCGGCCAGGTCCAGATCTGCGTCATCCATGACAATGATGGCATTCTTTCCGCCCATCTCCAGAGATACTTTTTTCAATTGCTTCCCACAGTCACTGGCAATATTACGCCCGGTATCATTGGATCCAGTGAATGAAATAACCCGGATATCATCATGGTGCACCATCGCATCACCAACTGCCGATCCTTTGCCATACACCACATTCAGGACACCTTTTGGCAGGCCGGCCTCTTCAAAAATCTTCACCAATTCATGCGCCATAATCGGCGTTTCTGTCGCTGGCTTCCAAATAACGGCATTGCCGCCAACGATCGCCGGGAATGATTTCCATGTAGCAATGGCAATTGGGAAGTTCCACGGGGTGATGATACCAACTACACCGACCGGACAGCGCTGGCTCATGGAAAATTTATTCGGCAGCTCTGCAGGTGTTGTATGGCCAAACAGGCGACGGCCTTCTCCAGCCATGTAAAAGGCCATATCAATGCCTTCCTGCACTTCCCCGCGCGCTTCTTCCAGTACCTTCCCATTTTCCATGGTCAAAAGCTGTGCAAGCCGCTCTTTCCGTTCTTTCATCCTATTGCCGACTTCAAATAGCACTTCTGCCCGTTGTGGTGCGGGAACCTTCGCCCATTCCTTCTGCGCTTTCTTCGCTGCTTCAACTGCTGTATCGACGGCACCGCTATCAGAGAGCGGAACATGTACAATCGTTTCCCCGTTTGCCGGATTGATCACTTCAGCCGTTTCATTCGTCTCCACCCAATTTCCATCAATAAAATTGTTCAATTTCTTTGCTTCAAGCAGTGTTTTAGCCATGCAAAATTCCTCCTGTATTGATATTTATTGTTAAACACGATTACGGATTTGGGTAATCGTGGATGAAACAGAGATTTGTTCTTTATCCGTAAACACTTCAATAACCGTCGGCCGATCAGCTTTAATCGACGCTTCAAGCACCTGGGTAAATTCTTCAGGCGATTCCGCTGTATGACCGTCTGCACCAACGCTCGCCGCCAAATCAGCAAAGGAAACATTTCCTAAATCCGTGCCAATAACTTTTTCCGGGTAATGCATTTCCTGGTGCATGCGGATCGTTCCATACATTTATTGTTAAATACAATACATATGACCGGAATATGGCAGCGGACGGCTGTCTCCAATTCCTGCACTGTCATCATAAAACCGCCATCCCCTGACAGTGCAACCACCGGCTTATCCGGCATAGCCAGCTTTGCCCCAAGTGCTGCCGGCATCCCGTACCCCATTGCACCGGACGTCGGGCCGACATACGTATGTTGTTTTGTAAACTTATAATACGCATGCAGCCAGCCGGCGAAGTTGCCGGCATCATTGGTCAGGAGTGCATCATCCGGCAGCTTGCTATCCAAAATGGCCAGCAAGTGTTTATTAATGACATCATTCTTTGAAACATCCAGGCTGCTGGCACGCTCGTATTCTTTACAGCGCGCATCAGCCCAATTTTTCCAGTGGAGATGGAGTTCCATTCCAGAAATTTCTTTAGTGCTTCTCCTGCATCCGCTGTAATGCCGACATCCGGGCTGTAAACTTTTCCAATGGTGTCGACACTGATGTCAATATGAATCAGCTGTTTATCGGCTGTGATGATCTTATAATCCTGCGTCGTGACCTCGGACAAGCGGGTGCCGAGTGCAATGATTAGATCCGCTTCCTCCACGGTTTCCAGTATCTTCGGATTGGTTCCAAGTCCCAAGTGCCCGGCGTATAATGGATGATCATGCGGAAACACGTCATGCCTGCGAAATGCGGCAATGACAGGCAAATGAAAGTCTTCCGCAAACGTTACAAGTGCATCTTCAGCCTGGGCGCTTTTTACGCCTCCACCTGCGATGATGAGCGGCTTTTCTGCTTTACTAAGCAGTTCTTCCACCCTGTCCGTCTCCTCCTGTGATGGTGCCGGCTTGGGTTTGACAGTGGCCGGGCCGAATGACATAGCCGCTTCAGTCGGGAGAACATCTTCCGGCAGGGAAACTACCACCGGCCCCGGCCGACCGGTCTGCGCAATGCGGAACGCCCGCTGCACAAGTTCTGGCATCCGGTCCGCATCGTTGACCTCCACCGCCCACTTGGCGATGTGGCCGAAGTACCTGTCCAGATTGACTTCCTGGAACCCTTCCCGGCCGCGGAATTTGCTGTGCACCTGACCGAGGAAAACGACCATTGGTGAAGAATCCTGATATGCCGTATGTACGCCAATGGACAAATTGGCCGCACCAACCCCTCTTGTAGCCATCACAACACCGGGCTTCAATTTGGACTTTGCATACCCTTCCGCCATAAATGCTGCCCCGCTTTCATGTCTGGCAGAAATGAGCCGAATGGATTCTTCATCATGAAGTGCATCCAATAACGGAAGATAACTTTCTCCCGGTACACAGAACACATCGCGCACTTGTTCTATTTTCATGCATTCGACAATGGCCTGTGCCGCTGTCATCGTCTTCGCTCGCCGCGCTGCCTCCGCAGTCCTCATGGGCGACTCCCCTCCTTTATGTCCAGTTTTTTCATTCGGGCGACCACCTCATCCAGCCGGTCTTCGCTAACGGTGAGCGCAACCCGGAAATACCCCTCACCACGTGAGCCGAATGCATGGCCGGGAGTCACAATCACACCAGCCTCATTCAGTAATTTGTCGGCAAATTCCATGGATGAATAGCCGTCAGGAACTTGTGCCCAGAGAAAAATAGTGCCGTTTGGTTTGTCTGCCCGAATGCCTAATTCACGAAATCCTGAGTGCAATTTCTCCATGCGAGCACGATAAATTCTGTTGTGTTCCTCCACCGCTGAAAAGTTACTTCTTAGTGCAGCCGCTGCCGCTTTTTGAATCGGCAAAAACTGACTCGTATCCATATTGCTTTTAAGTGTTGCCAGTGCTTTGATAACTTCCGCATTGCCGACAACGTAACCGATCCGCCACCCAGTCATATTGAAGCTTTTCGACAGTGACCCGAATTCGACTGCACGATCTTTGGCATTAGGCACCTGCAACACACTTGGTGCCTCATAATCGTTAAACGTAATCATGTCGTAAGCAGCATCGTGTACAAGAAGCATGTCATGTTTCGCAGCCTTTGCAATCGCTTCCAAAAAAGTGTCGAATTTTACAGTAGCAGCTGTCGGATTCCCCGGATAATTCAAAAGCATCATTTTGCCCGGTTCATCACGTCCTGCCCAGCCTGTTCATACAGCGGGACGTAGCCATTTGAATGATCAAGCGGCAATGGAGAACTTACCCCGCCGGCCAACTGCACCGCTGTCCGATAAACTGGATATCCCGGATCTGGCACGAGAACCGTATCACCGGGATCGATAACCGCATGCATCAGATTCGCGATACCTTCCTTGGAACCAATAAGAGCGAGTACTTCTGTTTCCGGATTCAGGTCAACATCATACTCACTTTTATAAAAATGAGCGACCGCTTCCCGAAATTCTGCACATCCGCTGTAGGTGGAGTAGCGATGGTTGGCGGCATATTTCGCTTCCTCAGCAAGCCGGTCAACGACAAAAGAAGGTGCCGGCAGATCCGGTGCGCCAATACCCAAATCGATTACATCCACCCCATCGGCTTCGAGCTCTTTCTTTTTCTGCTGAAACGACGAAAATAAATATGGAGGCAAATTTTTCACCTTGACTGAGGCAAAAGACACGCAGCATCCCCCCTATTTCAGTATTTGAAATGCCATTTCATATCTGTCTGTTACAAGTATAAATCAGCAATAAAAAAAAATTGCAATTGTTGATAATATACAGATTTCAACAAAAAACAGTCGGAGGTTACTAAATTTGCCTGTGAAATTGTAGTAAGATGCTGAAATAGTATATAATATGGCATATGTTTTGATAGAAAGGATATATTCTTTATGCGTGAACAATGGTCAACGAAAGTTGGTTTTATTTTATCATCGGCCGGTGCTGCTATCGGCCTTGGGGCAATTTGGAAATTTCCCTACATGACTGGGATGAACGGCGGGGGCGCTTTTTTCCTTCTGTTTATCGCTTTTACATTGATTATCGGCCTTCCGCTTTTAATTGCGGAATTTATTATTGGAAGAGGAGCTCAGCAGGAGGCGGTCACCGCGTACAAGAAACTTGCTCCAGGGACTGGCTGGTCCATCATTGGCCGCTGGGGGGTGGCCGGTGCATTCATTCTTCTGTCGTTTTACAGTGTTGTCGGTGGCTGGGTGCTCATTTATGCAGGCATGTCTCTTACAGGTACGGTCATTTCACCGGGGGCAGACTATGAACAATTATTTAGTACGATTACCGGCAGTCCGCTGATATCCATTACCGGGCTCGGACTGTTTCTGGCAATCGCTATTCTGATCGTATCGTTTGGCATTAAAGACGGGATTGAACGAGCAAACAAAATCATGATGCCATTATTGTTCATCTTTTTATTGTCCTGGTTATCCGTTCTGTAACTTTTACAGGAGCAGCGGAGGGATTGGCATTCTTTTTGAAACCTGATTTCTCAAAAATTACTGCCGAAGGGATACTATATGCGCTTGGGCAGTCATTCTTTGCGCTGGCAGTAGGTATTTCTGTGATGGTAACGTACAGTTCCTATCTGGGAAAAGAAGTAAGCTTGCCGTTTTCAGCAATATCTGTTTCCATTATGAATATCTTTGTATCACTGCTGGCCGGACTGGCTATTTTTCCTGTTGTCTTTTCATTCGGACTGGAACCTGCGGAAGGGCCCGGGCTGCTGTTCATGGTGCTTCCGGCAGCATTCGCCCAAATGCCGATGGGTGAGGTATTTCTCAGTTTATTCCTGCTGTTATTCCTGTTCGCTATCTTTACGTCAGCATTCAGTATGGTGGAAATCATAACCGCAGCAATGACAGCTGGCAAAGACCGTTCGCGGACCAAAGTTGCCTGGCTGACGGGGCTTGTTGTTTTATTGCCGGAATCCCGGCTGCCTTATCCTCCAATACTCTGGCAGACTTCAAATTTTCGGGCTGACTGTTTTTGATGCCAGTGACTTTCTTGTCAGCAACATTATGCTGCCTGGAGGGTGCTTTTTAATCGCCCTGTTTATCGGCTTAAAAATGGACCGCAGCCTGATGCAGAATGAATTTTTAAGCAGTAGCAGTTTGGGAGCAGGAAGTTTCCAGGTCTGGTTTCAGATTATGCGCTGGGTTACTCCTATCACCATCCTAGTTGTATTTCTGTATTCACTCGGGATTATTTAATGGGAACATCAGGATTTTTCCTGTGAACTTCGGGCAATTTAATGTGAACATCGGGATTTTTCTTGTGAACTTCGGGATTTTCACTTCAAATATCGGGATTCTACCTCAAGGGGGTAATTTGCATGGCTAGAAAAATTGTCATTGTTGGTGGCGTTGGTGGTGGTGCAACCGTTGCAGCACAGCTTAGGCGACAGGATAAGGATGCGGAGATTCTGCTCATTGATAAAGGCGAGCATATCGCGTTTTCCAATTGCGGAATGCCCTACTATATCGGCGGAGCCGTGAAAAACGGGATCATTTGCTCGTTGACACAGAGAAGTTTTTCCCAAAAATACGATGTGCATATCCAAACAAACACAGCAGTTACAGCAATTGACCGGTCACAAAACAGGTAACCTGCCAGCATGAATCGGGTGAACATCACGAAACATATGACAAGCTGATTCTATCCCCCGGGGCCACGGCAGTTATGCCATCCTTTAAGGGAATGAACAAAACCGGACGTCACATTGCACACCATTCCGGATATGGACCGAATAAATCAGTATATTGAAGCTCATAAACCACAAACATGTGCGATTATTGGTGCTGGATTTATCGGGATGGAAATGGTGGAAAATCTGCAGGAAATCGGCATTCACTGCACCGTCATTGACCGGTCAAAACAAGTGGCCAAACTGGTTGACGAAGATATGGCAAAAACCATTGAAGATCATTTACAGGAACAAGGGGTACAGCTCCTGCTGGATGAGGAGCTTGCTTCTTTTTCCGATAATGGAGCCGTCTTGCACCTGTCCAGTGGAAAAAGTGTCCAGGCTGACATGACATTGCTGGCCGCGGGGATTAAACCGAATACAGAGCTTGCTGTCAGCAGTTCACTGGAAATCGGCGAAACCGGCGCCATTAAGGTAAATAAATTTATGCAGACAAACGATTCGGATATCTATGCCTTGGGTGACGTGGTGGAGACAAATGACCGCCAGTTCCAGACACCTCGGCATGTTGCGCTTGCATGGCCGGCACACCGCCAGGCATTTATCATTGCCAGTCATTTAAATGGTTCAGATCTTGCTTACAGCGGAACACAAGGGTCGGCAATTTTCAAAGTGTTTGACATGACTGTTGGCGCGACCGGCGAAAATAAGTATTCACTGGACGAACTGGGAGTCAACTATCGGGAAGTGAAACACGAAGCACGCTCCCACGCCGGGTATTATCCAGGTGCAGAGAAACTTATGATAAAGCTGCTGTTTGGTGCGCAGGATGGAACGCTGTACGGAGCACAAGTTGTCGGCAAGGATGGCGTTGATAAGCGGCTTGCAGTACTGACTACCGCCATGAAAGGCAAACTGACCGTACGCGACTTATCCGATTTAGAGCTTGCCTACGCACCGCCTTATTCATCACCGAAAGACCCGGTCAACATTATTGGTTATAAAGCTTCCAGCATGCTGGAATAGATATAGGCACCAGCCGCTCTTGTTGTGTGGCTGGTGTTCCTTTTTAGTAGGAGAAGAAAAAGAGGACAGATTGGATTCGGTAACATCAACCCATTTGCGGAGAGTATCAACCGGTTACGGCAGTATATCAACCGGAGTGACTAGAATATCAACCAGTGGCGACGGAGTATCGACCGATGTGACAGAATATCAACCGGTTGCGGCAGAATATCGACCGGTGTGGCCGGAATATCAACCGGTTGCGGCGAAGAATCGACCGGTGTAGCTGGAGTATCAACCGGTTGCGGCGAAGAATCGACCGGTGTAGCTGGAATATCAACCGGTTGCAGCGGAGAATCGACCGGTGTGGCTGGAATATCAACCGCTCAGGGCAGTCAATCAAACGGTATGCGATAAAAACCTACACAAAAAAGCTCCCGAAAGCAAAACCTTCAGGAGCTACTCTTAAAATCCTTCTTCAAAGCGGTAAATCAGTTTGTATTTGTTCTCATCCATCAAGTCTTTCACATGTGCTCTCACCTGATGACCGAAGATGACTTCATCGTCCGTCATCGCTACAATCATTGCTTTTACATTATTTTCGGCATCATAATAAATGTCGCCGACAACTGGGCCATCAAAGTTATCATTCTCTTCCGAAAGGCCAACGGTTTCGTCCTCCTGGAGCTGTGCCTCGGATACAAGTGCTTTGTCATAATATGCTATATCTTCGCTGTCTTCCGTTTTGCCTGGAACCATGACAACATATTCACTATGTTTAACTCCATTATCCCTGGTCGTCACCACGTTTCCATCTTCCACGCTGTCGACTTTTTCAATTTCGTTCAAGGAATAATGATCCAGAAAGTCAGGTGCCGGTTTCGTAATTAGAATGTAGTCACCAGTTTCAGGCTTCTTATTCTTATCGATTGTATACCGTCTGCCGTAAAAATGAATGTATCATGATGTTTTGGCCGGCACGGTTCAATGTTAGGCGCACTTGTTATGTCCTGCTGCATGTCTTTCAGTCGGTACAAGTGAACGGATTGCTTGAACATTGGCTTCACGGAATATACTTTGTGAAGTTCGTTTTTATAATAAACGAACTGCCCTTTTCTGACCTGAAATAACTTCATGATGATACCTCCTTCTATATACAAACATTATATCGTTTTTTATTTTCCATCATACCATATAAATTAAACATAATTTTAGTGAAAACACAAATTTATGCCTTGCTTTCTGCCTTTTCTTTCAACTCGACCGCATTTTCCTGCTGCAGCGGTTTTTCACGCTGTCGGTTAACAGCCATGATTCCTACAGCCACAAGCCCGAGTGCACCTAGTATCATGATGGTCAGGTTCTCGCCTGGAATGAACATCGCTGATAGGATGGCTCCGGATACCGGTGTCATAAATTTATAAATACTGATTTCGCCTGCTTTATTGTATTTCAGCAGGGAGTACCATAAGGCAAACGCGACTGCTGACAGAACGGCCGCATATAAAAGCAGCCCCCAGCCAAGCGGAGTAAACACCATTGCGCCAGGCTCCATCTGGGGCAGGCCGAATATAAGCATAAGACTGGCACCAATGGTTAGCTGCCACCCGGTCAGGGCAAACGGGTGAATGCCAACAGCCAGCTCTTTGGCCATGATGGTACCGATTGCACCTGTCAAAGCGGCCATGATCATAAATCCTTCCCCTGTCAGTTGAAAGCTGAACTGAAACTCTTCTCCCCAGTTGGCTGCGACAATGCCAGTGAATCCTGCAGCAAGCCCAATTGTTTTCGCCCAGTTCAGCCGGTCATCCCGGTAAAAGAAATGCGCCAGCAGCACCGTGAAAAACGTTCCACTGGACACGAGGATGGCACCCTGCATTCCCGATGTATTGGCAAGTCCGTTATAAAAGAAAAAGTATTGCAGTGAGGTCTGGACAATACCAAAAATCGTCAGCACCAACACCTGCTTCCGGGTAACTTTCAATGCTTTCGGACGTATTAACGCCATGCCGACCAATAAAATGAGCCCGGCCAGCAAAAAGCGTATCCCAGCAAAAACAATCTTCGCAATGACATCATCTGCTGCCATTTGCAGTTCCGTATAGCTTACCTTTAATACCGGAAAGGCACTCCCCCATAAAATAGAACAGAAAACAGCAATGCTGATGACTGCCCATCTAGTCGTCAATAGTTTCTTCATCGTGATTCATCTCCTGTTGATCCGTGGTAAAGCGTACATACAACACCCGGCATTATCCTGCCAATGCCGGGCTGCAAAAGGATGGGCCGATCTTTATTCATTCCGGTCATTGCCTGTTTTCCAGTTCCTCTGCCAGCAGAGAAAGTTCTTCCCAGCGTTCCAGTTTGGCTTCCAGTTCCTGTTCCCGTTCCTTTTGTTCCTTATATAAGTCATGCACCGCTCCGGCATCACTTCCAGCATTAGCAATCTGGTCCTGCAGTCCTTCGATGAGGGTTTCCAATTCAGTTATGTCATCCTCAATCGTTTCCCACTCCTTTTTATCATGGTAGGACATTTTTTTTCTGAGCAGGCTTTTGGGTGTTTTTTCGGTTCTGCTTGTTTTTGTTCCTGTGCTTGTTGTTTTTCATGTTCCAGCAATTCGTGATAGTTGCCGTAGAAATGTTCCACTTGCCCTTCTTCTTTGAAGACAAGCATGTGGTCGACAACACGGTCAAGGAAATAGCGATCGTGTGATACCGTAATAACAACACCCGGAAATTGCTCCAAATACTCCTCCAGGACACCCAATGTCTGTGTATCCAGATCATTAGTCGGCTCGTCGAGAAGCAGTACATTCGGCTCAGCCATTAGGATTTTCAATAAATAAAGACGCCGCTTCTCGCCACCTGACAGTTTACGGATATAGTTCCACTGTTCGGACCTGGAAAATAAAAATCGTTCCAGCATCTGTTCTGCCGTGATTTCATCGCCACTTTTTGTCTGAATGACCTCAGCTGTCTCCCGAATATAGTCAATAAGCCGTTTGCTGCCGTCCAGTTCTTCATCCGTTTGCGTGTAATAACCAATCTTAACCGTCGGACCTGTTTCCACATGACCATGATCCGATTCCGCACGACCAGCCATGATATTCAATAGCGTTGATTTGCCTGAACCGTTCGGACCGACAATACCAAGGCGATCCCCCGGCACTATAAGGAAATTAAAGTCCTCAAGCAGTTGCTTTCCATCATAGGATTTGGCAATGCCCTCCAGTTCCATCACTTTTTTCCCGAGCCGGGCTGATCCTGCTTCAAAGGACACATCACGGGATTCGGAAGCATATTCTTTTTGCTTCATTTCTTCAACCCGGTCAATGCGTGCTTTTTGCTTGGTGCCACGGGCTTTTGGTCCCCGCTTCAACCAGGCGACTTCCTTCTTCAGCATGCTGCGGTGCTTCTCCTCATAGCTTTTCTCCAGTGCTTTTCGTTCTGCCTTCTTTTCCAGGAATACTTCATAATTTCCTTCATAAGTGAACAAATTGCCCTCGTCAAGTTCAAAAATCTGATTGGTAACACGATTTAAGAAATAACGGTCGTGTGTAACAAGCAATAGTGCACCTTTATACGATGTCAAATAATGTTCGAGCCATTCCACCGTCTCATTATCAAGATGGTTGGTCGGCTCGTCAAGAATGAGCAAATCGGCAGGCTGGATCAATGCTTTGGCGATCGCCACCCTTTTCCGCTGGCCACCCGATAGTTCCCGCACATGCCGGCTGAAGTCAGTGATCCCCAATTTGGTAAGTATCGTTTTAGCGGCCGTATTGGCTTCCCATGCCTCATATTCATCCATTTGCTGCTGTTTCGCAAGCAGTTTTTCCTGAATCGCCTCATCGCCGGGTGCATGCTGGAGATCGAGAAGCGTCTGTTCATATTCGCGCATCACCTTCATGATGGCCGCGTCCCCATAATAAATCTGCTCCATGACCGTCAGATCCGGGTCAAGGTCAGGCTCTTGTGCCAAGTATTCCACCCGGTAGTCTTTGGCATGGCTGATGGAACCACGTTCAGCAGTATCAATGCCAGCGATGATTTTCAGAAATGTTGACTTTCCTGTCCCATTCACACCGATCAGCCCAATTCGATCGTGCGGCTTTATCATGCAGGATATCCCATTGAGTAACGTTTTCTCGCCGTATGATTTATATAGATTATCGATTGTAAGCATGTTTATTACCTTCCTAATGCAGACTCATCGTCATCATTCTGCTTTTTGCCTTTCAGCAGCTGTTTAATGAACAGCACGACTAAAAACAGCAGCCACGAAGTCACAGCATAAAATATAATCTTACTCAGCTGGTCCATTTCCTGAAAGAAAAAGGCCATACCAGCCCAAATGACGCCAATTCCAATAATTTGATAGCCTAAAAATTTAATTGTCCGTCCCTCCAGACATACGAATACTCTCCTTCTAGTTTATCTCACCAGCCGTCACTTTTCCATTAGAAAAACTCGGCATTCGCCTTGCCTCATAGCGTATGCCGGAGTTTTTCTTATAAGGTCATCCATAATTTATACTTCCTGACGTTATTATGAAAAACTATGCCGTGTTCCTTGGCTCAAAGGAAAATCTGTATGCCTGGATCCACCCAGCAAAAACCGGGGAAAGCGACCCCCGGTGTAGTATCATGCATCCAATTCTCGCGCAACATTAGCCGTCTCTATTGCGGCCACCGCTGCTTCTGCTCCTTTGTTGCCCGCTTTTGTTCCTGCGCGCTCGATGGCCTGCTCAATCGTCTCGGTCGTCAAAATCCCGAAAATAACTGGCTTGCCGGACTCCATTGAGACGCTGGATACCCCTTTCGCTGCCTCACTGCAAACATAGTCAAAATGCGGGGTTGCCCCACGGATGACTGCACCAAGCGTGATCACCGCATCATAGTCAGCGCTCACTGCCATTTTACGGGCAATGACCGGAATTTCAAAAGCCCCCGGCACCCAGACAACATCTGCGTTTGTTTCGTTAACCCCATGCTGTTTAAGTGTGCCGAGTGCACCATCAAGCAATTTTCCAGTAATAAATTCATTGAACCGGGCCACAACAATACCGATTTTCAAATCCGTTCCAACCAGACTTCCTTCCACTGTTTTTCCCATCACGAACATCTCCTTAAAAGTAATTTGTTGCTCCAATAGACAACTGCCTACAGGGAGGGTTTCAGTCCCTTTGCAAATGCAATAAATGGCCCATCTTGTGTATCTTTGTATGAATGTAATGCTCATTTTCCTTCCGAACACCTGTCTCAAGCGGTATCCGTTCGTCAATTCCGATTCCATAAGCCTGCAGTCCATCCAGTTTTTGCGGGTTATTCGTCAGGAGCTTCACATGTGTGACACCCAAATCGCTTAATATCTGTGCGCTTATCGCATAGTCGCGCATATCCGGTGCAAATCCCAGCTGTTCGTTTGCTTCCACCGTATCCATCCCGGCATCCTGCAGCTGATAAGCGTGCAATTTGTTCAAAAGCCCAATACCACGGCCCTCCTGGCGCATATAGATGAGCACGCCGGAACCGGCCGCGTCCATCTGCCTCAGCGCTTCATGCAGCTGGGAACCACAGTCACAGCGATGAGAGGCGAATACGTCACCGGTCAAGCATTCCGAATGCACCCGGGCAAGCACCGACTCTTCCGGATGGATGTTTCCTTTGACGAGTGCGATATGTTCCTTGCCGTCCAAATCATTCGTGTACCCATATACATGAAATGTTCCGAATGCTGTCGGCAGTTTTGTCTCCACCTCTCTCTTGACGTGTATTTCTCGCTGTTTGCGGTATGTGATGAGATCAGCTATTGTTATCAGTGTGAGATCAAATGCTTCCGCCATTTTATCTAGATCCGGGACACGTGCCATTGTGCCGTCGTCTTTAATAATTTCACAAATAACCCCCGACGGGAATGCCCCGCATAATTCTGCAAGATCAAGAGACGCTTCTGTATGGCCCGGACGCTCCAGCACGCCGCCGTCTTTGGCGATCAGCGGAAAGACATGGCCAGGCCGTTTAAAATCTGCCGCCCCCGTATCGGGGTGGGTGAATGCACGAATCGTTTCGGACCGGTCCCCCGTACTGATACCTGTCGTTGTGTCCTGATGGTCGACACTAACCGTGAATGCCGTCTCAAAAGGATCGCTGTCCTCCCCCGTCATAAGTGAAAGCTCCAGTTTCCGGGCCAATTCCTGCTTAATGGATGTACAAACGAGCCCCTTCCCATGCGTAATCATAAAATTGATGATATCCGGTGTTACCTTTTCCGATAGCGCAACCAGGTCACCCTCGTTTTCCCTGTCGGCATCATCAACGACAATGACCGGTTTCCCCGCTTTCAAGTCATGGATTGCTTCCTCAATGCTATTAAACATCCTATCCACTTCCTTTGTCTGGTTTTAGTTTTGCTTGCGTGGATGGTTCATTAAGCTGTGCACATGTTTTGCCAGTACATCACATTCCACATTGACACAATCTCCTTCACCTTTTGCTCCAAGTACGGTTTGCGACACGGTATGCGGAATCAGTGACAGGGTAATTTCATTGCCGCTGATACCGAACACCGTCAAGCTGACACCATCGATAGCCACCGAACCTTTCATGATGAAATAAGCGGTCAATTCCGGCTGGATGGCCACATCGTAGTAAACTGCATTTTCCTGCTTTGTTTTTCGGACAATGGTGCCCGTTCCATCGACATGGCCGGTGACAAAGTGCCCACCAAACCTGCCATCAGCCGGCATGGAACGCTCGAGATTAACAAATGCGCCTTCTTTCAACATGCGCAGAGAAGTAGCCTTCATCGTTTCCGGCATGACATCCACCCCAAATGCATCATCCGAAACATCGGTAACTGTCAGACAAATGCCATTAACTGAGATGCTGTCACCAATCCGCACGTCTTTCAGCACAACTGCCGCGTCTATTGTCAGCCTCACCGCTGTTTCAGAAACCTGATCCAGTTGTCTGATCCTCCCCATTTCTTCAACAATTCCTGTAAACATCTGCATCAACCTCCTGTGGCTCGGCAATTATTTTGATAGCTTCCCCAATCATTTCCGTAGATGTAATCCTGATCGGCAAAACATCCTTCATGGAATCAAATCCTTCTCCACCAGCAACACCAGGTGCATCCTTCCCGCCAATCAGCTTTGGAGCCATGTACTGCACCAGCTGGTTGATCTGTCCGCTCCCAATAAACGACCAATTCACGGCCGAACCGCCTTCCACGAACAATGACATGATGCGCTGACGTCCCAGATAGCGAAGAACTGTATCAGGATCTGTTGCCGGAAGCGGGATCACTGTTACGCCAAGTTCTTCATAGGGGCTAATCGCTGCATCTGACACCTGTTCGCCGGTAATGATCCATGTCTTCGCCTGCCGGTCAGAAACGACATTGGCTTCCAGTGGCGTGCGCAGATTGGAGTCAAGAATGATGCGGAGCGGATTTTTCGCGCCCTTCGGCAATCGGGCCGTCAGACGCGGATTATCAGCCAGCACCGTATTCACCCCCACCCAATAGCATCATGCGCATGACGATACCGGTGTACATCCGTACGAGCCGCCTCATCAGTAATCCACTTGCTGTCCCCTGTTTTGTCGCGGTTTTCCCATCAAGGCTGGTTGCTGTCTTTAACGTTACATACGGCATTCCTGTTTGCGTGTAATGAAAAACGCGCGATTAACGTTCGTGGCTTCTTCCGCCAGCAGCCCAAGCTCCACATCGACTCCAGCCGCACGCAATTTCTCGATTCCGCGCCCGGCGACTTTTTCATTCGGGTCCATGACAGCAATGACAGCACGCCTGATTCCTTTCTCCACAATTAGGTCGGCACATGGCGGTGTTTTCCCATGGTGACTGCACGGCTCGAGTGTGACATAGATGTCTGCACCATGCGCTCTGTCTCCCGCCATCCAAAGCGCGTGCACCTCGGCATGAGCCTCCCCCGCCTTCATATGGGCACCCATTCCAAGAATTTCGCCATCTTTGACGACAAGGGCACCAACCGGGGGATTGGGACTTGTCTGCCCCACAGCAGACCCGGCCAAGTTCAGGGCGAGTTTC
The DNA here is from genome assembly GCA_001311805.1 of Lentibacillus juripiscarius JCM 12147. Next base: position 46,706 of record BBCA01000005.1, read on the forward strand.
ATAAAGTATTCATCATCCATCACAGCACACCTCCACGAGTCCTGACAGCATTCTGGGCTGTCTTCGTTCATCGCATCATTGTTTTTCAGCACATTAAAAAACCCCTGAATTTCCTTCAGAGGTATAAGAGCAGAATTTTTACAGGTATGTACTATATACAAAACAGCCACACACAAGCAGCCAAACACGCTACTTGTATGCAGTCCAATTGCATACCACCCGAAAAATTCCTTCTCCCATCCAGACTGTCACTGTCGGCCCCGGACTTTCACCAGGTCCACCGCTTGGTATAAAACCGCACGGGTCACGGACTTTGAAGCTGTGCCTCATCACCGTCGGTAGGGACTTTCACCCTGCCCCGAAGGAATATCTTGTGTATTCAGTTATTTATTTTAGCTGATTATGATAAATGTACCTTATGTTGACGGATTTAGTCAACAATTACGACTAAAAAGATATACATTAATTTGTACACCCTTATTTGTATAATTAAACTGAGCCTAGAGATGAACACACAATCCTAGATAAATGGCATCTCGGTATGGGCTTAATTTTATTAAAAGGGGAACTCAACCATGAGGAAATTTTCGGTATTACTTTGTCAGCAATTTTATTTTGTCAGCCTGCGGGCAGGGAAGCAGCAATAACGACGCAGCAAAGGAATCCGATGACCAGGGTACAGAGCAACAAAATGAAGAAGATTCGAATACAGCAGATGATGGAGAAACCATGACACAAGAGGAAAATAAAGAAACCGAAGCCCAAGTAGGGGATACGGTAACTTCAGACAATGGCGAACAAACACTTGTTAGCCGTACAGATGACGTAGGTACGTTTGAGTCAGGTCCCATTAACTTAACCATTGAAAAAGTAAATGGTGTGTCAGCGAATCTCAAGGGGGATCTAGCAGAAATAATGGAAACAGATCAATTAGAATATATTCAAGTTGATATGAATGTGGAAAATACATCAGAAGAAACAGTCAGCTTTTATGCTTCTCAGGCAACCATGACAACGAATACTGGTGAACAGTTAGAGCCAGATATGTTAATGAGTGAACATATAGATGGAGAATTCATAGGTCAGGTAAATAAATCAGGAACCTCCTTTTATATCTTGGAAAATTCCAAGGCTGAAAACGTGGAATCGATACGACTAATTTTTAGCGCTGCAAGTAATGACAACTTTGAAGATATTGGCGAAGAAATTGATATAGAAGTGGATCTTAAAAAATAACTTACTATAAATGGTGCACATTACTATGTGTGCCATTTTCTTATTCGATCTAATAGAAGGTACATTCTGACTGTATAAAATAGATAGAAAGATTTATGGACTAGTTACGTTCCATACCAAAGCACTAGATTCAGCCCTTCACGTGGGAAAAACTCACACCTAAACTACTATTTCACATGAAATCGGTATACTATACGATAGAAATAGATTCATATATTTTTAGGAGGGGAATTGATGTTCAAACGAATTCTGACGTTGGCTGCTGTTTGTATTCTGGTTGCCGGAACTTTTCTGGCGGTGAACACGGAATCTTCCCAAGCGGGGAATGGAAACGGCAACGGAAATGGAAAAGGTAATTTCAATGCGCCCAATAATGGAAAAGTGAAAAAATGTCATCGTCCTGATTGGCGACGGCATGGGTCCATCGTTCACGACAGCATACCGATACATGAATGACGACCCGTCCACTGCTAAAATGGAAAGAACAGTATTTGATAATCACTTTGTCGGCAATGCCGTTACGAACCCTGAGGACTCTGAGGAAAATGTCACCGACTCGGCAGCTGCCGCAACGTCCATGTCTGCCGGGGTCAAAACATACAATGGTGCGATCGCCGTTGATAACGACCGGGAGAATGTCAAAACTGTGCTGGAAGCTGCTAAAGAAAAAGGTATGGCAACAGGCCTTGTTGCAACATCTCAAATCAACCATGCGACGCCAGCTGCATTTGGTACACACGATCCGTCCCGACACAACTATAATGAAATCGCCGATGATTTTTATGACGACATGATAAGTGGAAAACACAAGGTCGATGTCATGCTTGGCGGCGGAACAGACTATTTTAAGCGTGAAGACCGGAACTTGGTTAAAGAATTTAAAAATGACGGCTACAATTATGTAACGTCAACGGAAGAAATGCAGGCAAATGATAGTGAGCAGCTTCTTGGTTTGTTTGCACCGGTTGGGCTCCCGAAAGCCATTGACCGCGAAGAAAACATCCCATCACTTGATGACATGACCAAAGAAGCGCTGGAACAGCTTGATAAAGAAAAAGACGGCTTTTTCCTGATGGTGGAAGGAAGCCAGATTGACTGGGCAGCACATGCCAACGACGCTGTCAGTGCCATGAGCGAAATGGAAGACCTCGCCAAGGCTTTTGAAACTGTTATTGAATTTGCGAAACAGGACAAGCATACCCAAGTTGTGCTGACAGCGGATCATTCGACCGGCGGATTCTCTATTGGACGTGACGGTGACTATAATTTTTACCCAGAGGCAATTGAAGCAACGGAGCGCACACCAGAATTCATGGCACAGGAGATCGTGGATGGTGCTACAGTTGAAGGTGTTCTGAATGAGTACGTGGAATTCACATTCACAGAAAAAGAACTGGATGCCATTAAAAAGGCTGCTGCATCGGATGATTTCGATACAGTATACAGCGCCATTTCCGACGTATTTAACAAACGCGCTGGTGCGGGATTCACCACAAGCGGCCATACCGGTGTTGATGTGCCTGTCTACGCATACGGGCCGAAAAGCGAAGTATTCTCAGGCCTCATCGACAACACAGATATCGCAAACGAAGTCTTCAACTTTTTAAAGTAGATGAATAGATTCTGGCTGTCACTTTTATTGTGGCAGCTTTTTGGTTGAGGAACCTGGAGATAAGAAACTATCAGGTTGATATCTCCGCCAAACGGGTTGATACTTCTCTGCAACCGGTTGATATTCCAGCCACACCGGTTGATTCTCCACCATTCTGGTCGATTTTCTACTTAAACCGGTTGATACTTCTTGCCAACAGGTCGATACCCCCGCGCCGGGGGGATATTTTCTTTATAAGCGTGACCGCAATCTCTCTTCTTAAATCTTTCTCTGCTTTCAAAATTCCTTCCCACTCGGGATTAGTCTGCTATAATACAGGTAGAGTTTTTCACGGAAAGGAGCAGCGATATGCAGCTGAGGAAGGGAAAAATGAACGGTATTACTGATGTTGCCGGGGTTAAAACTGGCCATGTAACGCTATATGAAAAAGTCAATGACCAGGATACAGTATGCACTGGGGTTACTGCTATTCTACCCCATGACGGGAATTTATTCCGCCAAAAAGTGCGGGCAGGCAGCGCAGTCATCAACGGCTACGGGAAAACGGCCGGACTGGTACAAGTAGATGAACTGGGGCTGCTCGAATCACCGATCATGCTTACAAACACATTCAGCGTTGGTGCGGTCATGCAGGGAACGCTGACTTATATGCTAGAACAGGATCCAGGCATCGGTGATACGGAAAGTTCCATCAACATCGTTGTCGGCGAATGCAATGACAGTTATTTAAATGCCATGAGGCTGCAGGCGGTCCAACCGGAACATGCGATTGAAGCAATCAAATCCGCTTCCGATGGTCCGGTTGAAGAAGGAGCCATCGGTGCAGGCAAAGGGATGGTCTGCTTCGGGTATAAAGGCGGAATTGGAACAGCGTCACGCGTCGCAGAAGGCTATACCGTCGGCTGTCTCGTACTCAGCAACTTCGGCAAACGGGAGGATGCACGTTTTTGCCGATTTCAACCAGGTACAAATGGATACCCCGGATGGATCCATCATGATTGTGATCGCAACGGACGCACCGCTTTATGACCGACAGCTGCAGCGGCTTGCCAAACGCTGTGCTGCGGGACTAGGCAGGGCCGCAGCCATATCAGCCATGGCAGCGGTGATATTGCCTTCGCTTTTTCCACCGCTAATACGTATGATCATCAATCAGACTCACAGATGGACAGCCTGTCGTTTATCCGTGACGATCACCCGGTAATGAACGAACTTTTCCAGGCCGTCGTGGAAGCAACAGAAGAAGCGGTCATCAGCTCGCTACGAAATGCCGAAACAACAGAAGGACGGAAAGGACGTATGGTGGAAAAAGCACCGCTGGATTGAATTAGACACCAGCCTTTGGCGATTCCACGCTAAACTTTGGCGATTTCAGATCAATTTTAGCGTTTTCGCAGCAAAATTCGGCGTTGTCACACTAGAATTTGGCATTTTTCAATATATCGTTAAAAAACAAAAGGTTATCCCATTAATATCCTGATGAGATAACCTCTCGAAACGAATCTATTTTCCGTTTGCTTTAAATTCCGGCTGTTCTTCCCTTTCCGCTTCACGCGCGTGCTTATCTTTAAACCGCTGGAAAAGTAGGTCCACCCTGTTAAACACCCATTGCAGCGCCAGTCCCTGCATGGCAATGCCGAGAACGGAGACGGCTGTCAGTGTCCAGACAGATACAGCCTGTTCGATTTCAAACACTCTATGTCCAAAAAGAGCAAGTAGCCGAACACTGCCAGTGATGCTTCCAAGTGGCTTTCAATCGATGGCTCCACCGTCTGAATAAGCACCATTTCTGCGAGCAGCAAAGCGAGAACAAATAACAGAATCAGAGATTTGGACCGAATTGTCAGTTTTTCAACGAAGGGGACGACATAATATTTAGCAATCGTTTTGATCCGGAACAAATAGATGATGCGGACAATTCTGGCCATCTGAAAAAACTGATCAAATGGGATAATGGCAATGAACAGAAATGGATTTTGTTTAATGAAAGTCCACTTCGCTTCAGCCGTCATGAAACGAACCGTGAAGTCGAGAAAAAATACACCCCACACAATCCAGCTAATCGTGGTATTATACGTGTCATTGGTCCATATCGTCACAATGGTAAGCATGACGAGGAGAATCATAATCGTTTCATAGATTGTTTTTGCCACTTTTTGCATGGGTATCCCTCTTCTATTTTTCCTATGGCGATTATACGACAAACGCCAGGGTGACGTAACCCTGGCGCTGTTTTCCATGTGCAGTACGGCTATTAGTCAGCCAGCATGTCATGGTATTCCGATGTTTTTCCATTTTTCTTTAACGTACGGGCATGTCGGCTTGATTTTCTTGCCTTCCTCACGTGCAAAGGATACCATTTTGTCTGTCAGCTTTCCGGCGATCCCCTGTCCACGGAGTTCTTCCGAGACATACGTATGATCCACATCGAATGTATCATTACCTTGTGGCTTAAACGTAATTTCTGCCGTAGGATTTTGTTCATCATCCCCGATGTAAAATTTTCCGTCGCCTTTTTTATTTCCATAGAACAGCCTCCTTACCTCAATTTTATCCACACAGGCAATCACCATTCCCAGCTTAATTTGGAGTAGGTGCTGCCTCCATGAAAACATCCTTTATGATAGTTTTCCCATCACAGGCAAAAGTAATCTCCGGTCATTATCCCAACCAAGGCAGCGTCACGACAATCGCCATGACGAAGATAATCATCAGATAATTGACCGACACAAGGAACATCTTACGCGCCCATTTTTCATCATCATTGGTGAACAGTCCGCTCATTGCCAATACCAAATAACCGATGTTAAGCACCGTTGCAATTACGACAAATGTGGTTCCGAGTGAAAATAAATAAAATGGCAGCGGCAGCAAACAAGCTATATAGATAGCCATTTGCCGCTTCGTTATTTCCATGCCATGAACAACTGGCAGCATCGCCACATCCGCCGCCTTGTATTCATCATATTTGCGGATGGCAATGGCAAAGGTGTGCGGCATCTGCCAAATAAAATGATAAGCGCCAGAACAATTGGCACAATGTGTGACGCCGGTGCAAGCGCGGCCCAGCCAATAAGCGGTGTCACCGCACCGGAAATACTGCCGATCACCGTGTTCAGCGTATAACGGCGTTTGGTCCACATCGTGTATGGCACCACATACGTAAACCAGCCGATAAACGTATATTGCACCGCTTCCCATGTCGTAAACATTAATAAAATAAATCCAAGAGCACTGGTGGCGATTCCAATCCACAGCACAGTCCGGAGTGGAATATTTCCAGTTACGGTCGGCCGTGATTGCGTCCGGGCCATGATCTGATCAATATCGGTATCATACCAATTATTGATAACGAGCGCACCGCCCATCACCAATGTGCTGCCAATCATCACCAACAGGAATATATCCAGGTTAGCCGCAAACGATGCCCCTGTAAAATAAGCGGCCAGCCAGAAGCCAGCAAAACCGGTACCGCATTGGCCACCAGCACCGTAACCTTAAACAGGGACTGCAAATCCGACCATCGCGATGAATTAGCTGATGCATTTATATCTAAAGCAGTCTTACTCATTCCCATTCATCCTTATCACATATATATTCACTCTCTATTGTAATAGTTTTGAGCTAAATATGTAAGCAGAATGTATTGGGAGATAATGGAGGACGAACCACCTGGGAGCAATGCCTCCCCCTTTTAGCAAACTACCGATCGAACACCATTTTCAAATCAATGATCAAATCATCAAAAATGGAAACTTCTACTTTGTCTTCCGTCGAATACAGTCCCGGTCTGCCAAATCGGTAATTTTCCTGGAGAGTAAAAACAGTGACGACTTTTTCCTGCGGCTCGATAATCCAGTACTCTCTTACGCCAGCCTGTTCATATTTATTAAACTTTTCGATTTTGTCTTTTCTTGCTGTTGATGGTGACGTGATTTCCACTGTCATATTAGGGCTCCCTTGACATCCGTTTTCATCCAGCTTGGATTGATCACAGACAACCGTGATGTCAGGTTCAAATACATTTTGGCCATCCTGTTTCCCTTCCTTTTCTGCGTCAAGCACAACATGGAATGGAGCGGGATATACGCTGCACCCTGTCCCAATCAGATAATTAGCAATCTGCCTATGCACTTCTGATAATATCTCCTGATGAATTCTGGAAGGAGCAACTTGCATATAAGGAATCCCTTCAATAATTTCAGCTCTGACATCATCCGGCCATGACATATAGTCGGAGTACGTGTATATCCGATTGTCCTTAGGTATTGACACTTTAACCACCTCAAGGTTCATTTTCCTTTATTATACCATTTTTCTATCCCTATTTCCTTAATCAATCCTTTGCACCTCATACTTGAAACCAGCACACTTATACCGCTGCCGCTGGTACATCTCTTTTGGTGTGTCCTCCCCGTCAGCAACGAGAATCACCGTATGATCCGGAAACCTGTCCATGACAAACTGCTGCAGTTGAGAACCGATACCTTTACGCCTGAACACCTCCTGCACAGCGAGATCATCAATTTCTACAAATTTGTCCGAGACAATCACATTCATTGTCCCAGCTGGTGCGCCTCCGTAATAAGCGAGAACCTTTATAAATTTTTCATCTTCAAACTGCTGCCTGTTCAGATCCACTTTCCCCTCGGCAAAGGTTTCCCCATTTTGTTTGTCTGTTTCATATTGCAAATCAATGAAGTCATTCAAATTTCTTTCCGTCACCTCGGAAACAGTGATAGCAGCATGTTTGCCTGATCCCAAAAGTCATGAGGCCGAATGAAATAAAGTTCCAACCACCCAACATCATATCCGCTGTCCTTAAAATACTGGCATAACCCCTCATCCGGCTTTTCATTATCCGGGAATTCAAATTTTAAGTGGCTTTGATTATGTACTAGATGAAAGGCTTTTAGAAATTCCTCCGTCTCCTTGAATTCATGTATAGACGGCATCCGTTTAAACGCAATGAAATTACTGTCATACCTGATCAGCATCTCCGGATAATGATAATGCTTGTACAGTTCGTTTTCCGCTTGAACATGGCCGATTGTCAGGATGTTCCCAAATGTTGGCATTCCCATATGCAGTGCCCTCCCCCGAGTATTTATCTTTGTATATCACCTAATTTTTATCAACAGGGTCTACGATCCACGAAAATACTGCCCTTCACTAGTCTTGTGTCAAATCATCACCAAAAGAATGTTTAAATAATCTTGCACCCCATTTAAAACACGATATATAGAAACAAATTCACCTTCAATTTTATAGAAAACTAAATACGTTCCACAAGCAAGGAAACGATAATCTGTGTTCAAATGCGTTTTTGCTGCTAGGGAAACACCCATTTCCGGAAAACGTTGCTAAACTTTCAATTCTAGAAAAAATAGTTTCACTCATACTCTTTGCTGCTTCAGGGTTGTCCTCGGATATATAAGCCTTCATTTCTTGAACATCGCTAATAACCATCGGATTAATTCGGATGTTGTACTTCAGAATCAACCCTCCAACTCTTTCTTTAAATCATCAAGTGTTTTCCATTCTTCACCTGTTTTCACTGCGTCTTCAGCTTCTGTCAGTTTGGAAAACAACTTAATGACGGCTTGTTGTTTTTCGTATTCTTTAATATCTAAGAGAACATAACGGCCCCTCCCATTTTTAGTCAAATATACCGGGTCACCAATTGGCAAGAACGTAGAACTTCGTTGTAATTTCTCAAATCCGAAACCGGTTTAATATTAGTCATTTTTTAAAACCTCCATTAATAGTTAATGATATTATATGCTAATAATACATAAAATACAACGTAACATTTTACGATGAATATTAACCATCCAGCCTATAACAAAACAGGACACTCCACAAAGGAATGCCCTGTTTTTGAGCTGCTTTCATCTAGCAGAAGGAATCTTTTGGTTTTGGCACGGATAATCCAAACATTGGCCTTAAATATAGCGCCAGGAAAGTTCCGGCAAGTGCCATCACACCCCAGATATAGCCATGCAGACTAAAGGAAGCAATGCCGCCGAAATAAGCACCAATATTACAGCCGAAAGCTAAACGGGCGCCATAGCCCATTAACAAGCCGCCAAACACGGAGGCCGCCGCATTTTTTTCCGCTGAATCTGGACAGCTTAAACAACCCGCCAGCAGCAGAAGCCAGAAATGCTCCCAAAATAACGCCGAAATTCAAGACCGTTGTTGAGTCAGCGAAAATGGATGCATCCAGCACCGCTGCATTGGCACCTTGCCAGTACCCCCAGCTGGCCACATCAATTCCGAAAAACTGTGCCACTTTGGATCCCCATAAAGCAAAAGCCGACGTAATGCCCCATGGTGCACCACGGGTCATAAGGGTCAGCGCATTCAGCACGGCAAGTACGACCGCTGCTGCAAATAGTGGCCAGGATCCCCGGAAAATCCGCTTCCAGCCATTTGCTGACGGTTTCGGCGCCATTCTCGGTGGCCGCTTCTTTCGTTCCACGACCAGTGTAATCCAGGCAATCAATGCAAACAGACCTATCGACAGCACCCATGCACCGGTATAGCCAAGGCCTGTTGATGTCGCAAGCGATACTGGTTCAAAAGCCGGTAAATCCTCCGTCCAAAACGGCAGATGGTATGCGCCGATCGTGGAACCAACAATGAAAAATAATAATGTCACGAACATAACTGAGCGTCCACCGCCAACTGCGTACAATGTACCGGAAGCGCACCCCCCGCCAAGCTGCATTCCAACACCAAACATAAATGCACCGACGAAGAGACTGACGCCAACTGGTGATACATAACCAGAAACACCGTCACCAAAAAGGAATAGCCAAAAGCCAGAATCGGCGCGAACAATGTAACGGCAACCGCGAGCATAACTAAATGCGATCTTACTGCCTGACCATTTCCGACACTCATCATCCGGCGAAATGCCGAAGTAAAGCCGAATCTCGCGTGGAATAACGTATACCCAAGCAAAAGACCAATCACAAGCAATAGCGGCTGCACAATTGTCTGTGTTACCATCAAATACACCAGCAGTACCGCCCCAACCACCAGCCCACCGATAATGAGCGGCAGTTGCGGTCTATTCAGTTCGGTATCTTTTTGCCTTTTCGGTGGTTTGGTATTATCTATCGGCTGAACATTTATAGATCCCAATATAAACACCCTTTTCCTATAAAATTACTATGAATTACAGTTATTATAATAGCGTGTCAGCACTTATGTGTCAAAGACTTTTTCCCGTGGCGGAATTTCAGATCGTTCAGGTACATAAACTCATCTGCCATCAATCATGATTAATTTAAATATGTATGTTTAACAAATTTTTTAAACGGGTAATAGCGGTAGTGTGACATGGGCGACATTTCATCCTTGGAGGTTTCATAGATGGAAGATAATGTAGTTTTATTTACAGGAAACATCAAACAATGCGACTTCTCCTATTATGAATTAATTGAGGAAGTACAGGACTTAATTTCCCTATTTCAAGATCCAGGCTTGCCTCCGAAGGCCAGAGAAGAAACTTACAATAGAATTATTCAATTAACAGGACGGCTATAATTGATTAATTAAACATATACTACCTGTGAGTCTTCCTATTGGTTAAGTGAAAAAGCCATTACCTATTGACGTCGCAATGACACCAATAGATAATGGCTTTTCATTTCGTTCTTCTTTTTACTTATTCAATCCCTTTTATTCATTCATCAACGGTATCCTGGTTACTATTACCTCCTCGCTACCTCATAAAATAACAGTTGTTACTATTGTCCAAAACACACCTACTTTTTGACATATGAAAAAAGGGTGCAGTAATAGTTACCTGCCCCTTTAATCACCTTAATCATACCCACTTGCATTCACCATTTGTATGCATCAAAAACTTCTACAATTGATTGAAACTTTTTACTGAAGAAGAAAGTTCCATCAAAAAAGTGTCTGAGGTATGTTGTCAGATTAAGCGTATCATAAATGCATTTTGTATAAATCAAGAACTTCAAAAGCCGCACGCTCAGCTGACCGAAGTGCTCCTTCAAGATGTCCCCCATGCTCAGAAGAGGTTTCTGTACCTGCAAAAATGACTTTCTTATCCCACACACTAGTACTTGTTGGTCGACCATAGTCTGGAAAAGTTCTAAGTGGTGTGGTGTCATCGTCAACCGCAGTTTCAGGATCGCTAGACCAGTCTTTGTATAAGAGGGAAATTGGTTTTTCGGCGGAAGGCCCAAAGAGACGGATCAACTGGTCAGCAACAAGCTTGAGAACTCTTTCCTCACCCAGCTTTTGGCGACTTTTTGCAGGTATTCCGAAGAAACCAAAGAGTGCACCGTAACCTGTATCGGGTGTTGCATCGTGGATCTCCTGCAGGGGACCGCTCCAGCTCATCACCTGGCCGGAAAGTCCATCTTCTCGCCAAAAAGGACGATTATAAATCGCAACCGCCTTGGCCTGCCCCGCCATCCAAGTGGGCTTGTCCATCAAGCTTGTCATAAGCTTGTCAGAAAGAGATGGCGTGAATGCTATGTGATGTGCCACGATTCGAGGGGGTAACGCTAAGATAACAGTTCCTGTGCGTATACGTTTCTTCTCTCCATCAGCGAGGTCTGCTTCAAGAGTGATCGTCCCTTCCTCATCCATACGGATTTCCGTTACACACGTGTCTAATTCGACCGTACCGTGAGGAAGAGTGGCCGCTACGGCGTCAATGAGGGACTGGACACCCCCCTTAAGTCGGACCGATCTCTCAACAGCTCCTTCTGGTAGCACACGCCGCTGTATGGGGTCACTTTGAGATTGCTCTAAAAGTATTGCTCCATCAGTGTGCTGTACAAATGTCCCTAAACCAAGTTCTTCGACAAGACTAGTGATAACGGGCTCATGTTGCGGCCAGAACCATTTTAGTTTTAATAAGTTGCCTTTTTTAAAATAAGTTGCGACACACATTCCACGTGCATCGTCTGCGGAAACATGTCCACTGGCTGTACTTCCTTGACTTCATAGCCGCTGTCTTCGAGTATTCGCAAATCCCGAGCGAGTGTGGACGGATTGCAGGACACATACACAATCCGTTCTGGCTTCATGTTAGCCATTGCTGTCAGCAGCTGTTCGTCACATCCTTTTCTTGGCGGATCGACAACTATGACATCCGGGCGCATGCCTTGGGCTGTCCACCATGGCATGATTTTTCTGCTTCTCCTACATAAAATGCCGCATTGGTGATGCCGTTCAGCTTAGCATTTTGCTTGGCGTCATTGACCGCTTCCGGGACGACTTCCACACCGTAGACTTGTTTAGCCTGCTGGGCGAGGAACAGTGAAATCGTGCCTATCCCGCAGTAGGCATCGACAACCGTGTCTGTACTGCTGATTTGTGCGTATTCCATCGCTTTTTCATACAACACTTTCGTCTGCTTCGGATTAACCTGGTAAAATGATTGCGGGGAAATAGCAAATGTGATGTCACCTATTTTGTCATAAATGTATTCGTCTCCCCAGATAATCTCTGTTTTCTTGCCAAGGATGACATTCGTCTGCTGATCATTGACATTATGGACAATTGATTTGATATGCGGGTAGGTTTCGGTCAGTTCCCTCACCAGTTCATCCTTGTAAGGCAGTTCTTGCGTCCGTGTCACTAGAACAATCATCGCATCGTTGGTTTGCTCACCTGTGCGGACCATGATATGGCGCAGGACACCGCGGTCGTTTTCTTCATCGTATGCAGCAATACCAAGCCTGTCTGCAATCCGGCGCACCGCTTCCACCATACGATCGTTTTCTTCATCCTGAATATTGCACGTTTCCATGCCTTCAATAATACGGTGGCTACGTTTTTGATAAAAACCGGTAATGAGTTCGCCATCTGCTTTGGCCCCAACCGGCATCTGTACTTTGTTGCGGTAGCGCCACGGGTCTTTCATGCCAATCGTCGGATGGACCGGCACATGCTCAAGATGGGCAATCTTTTCAGTGTATTTTTTACCTGGTCCTGTTTCATGGCAAGCTGCGAGTCATAACCCATATGCTGCAGCTGGCACCCGCCGCATTTATAAAATACATCACATGGTGGCTCGACCCGTTCCGGACTGGACTTATGTAGATTAAGCAGTTTTCCGAATCCGAAGTTTTTTCTTCACCTTAACTACCTTCACTTCGCCTTCTTCCCCGGGCAATGCGTACGGGACGAACAATGGGTAGCCGTTGATTTTGCCGACGCCACTACCTTCATGCGTCAAGTCTTCAAATGTAAGGGTGACGGTCTGGTTCTTTTTGACTGGTGCTGATTGTTTGGCCATTGTGCAATCTTCCTTTTCACGCTTGTATGTACTTCCCATCTTATCATATCCTGGGACTGCTTTATATAATCCCGCCCCGGACAGCAAAAAGCCCCTCCCCGCCAGTATGACGGAAAAGGGCTTGATAGCATGACCAGACTGGCGACGATGATTGTTTTCCAGCCAAGATTGGGGTCAGCCAATAATTTTAATTATCTTTCTCCAAAAATTCTCCGGAGCAAATACTTCGATGTGCCGCGGCAGGTTCAGGAATTCTCCCGGGAGCATGCCGCCGAATTCACCATCGATGTTCAACTGCATTTTATCGTCCGTTTCGACGGTTATATGTTTGGCCTGGGCATAGATAATGCGCTTATCTTCCAGGTGGGCGCCTCGTTGTGCCAGAGTGGCGATACGGACAAATTCGGCAAGGTTCATCTTTTTCAGAATCATCAAGTCGAAATACCCATCGTCCATTTTTGCATCAGGTGCCAGCTTTTCAAATCCGGCTACTGAGTTCGTGTTGGAGACGAGAAAGAGCATAATATCTTCATCAATAACTTCACCGTCATATTCAATTCTGGCATGGGTGGGTTTAAGGGATGGAAGCATTTCAATCCCCTTCATGTAATAAGCCAGCTGGCCGAGCATGGTCTTCAGCTTGCTCGGGACTTCATACGTCAGCTCCGTCAGTTTACCCCCACCGGCAATATTCATAAAGTAATGGTGATTGACACGACCGATATCCAGAAACATGGACCGCCCTGCCAGAATGACATCAACTGCTTTTCCGATGTCACGGGGAATCCACAGTGCCCGGGCAAAGTCATTGGTCGTACCGGTTGGGATTATGCCGAGTTTTGGCCGGTATTCCTGCTCCGCCAGTCCGTTGATCACTTCATTGATCGTTCCGTCACCACCAACGGCAATCACCAGGTCGAAATGGCGTTCAGCAGCCGCTCTCGCCGCTTTGGTGGCATCTCCTTCACACGTTGTCGCATGAGCAGATGTTTCATACCCGGCGATTTCACACCGTTCCAAAACAGTTGGCAGTTCCCGTTTAAATGCTTCTCTTCCGGATGTTGGATTGTAAATGATACGGGCTCTTTTCATAATGCCCCTCCCCACTGCTTCATCGTTAACTAGTACCACTACTTATCATAGCCTTTTTGGCCATTTTGAAAAGCCTTCCGTCTACATGACAAGACTGCTGCCGAAAGTGGGCAGCAGTCGTAACATTTACTGTGAAGTTATCGTTTATCAATTTCCGCTTTCAAAATCTTGTTAACCATTGGCGGATTAGCCTGCCCTTTTGTTGCTTTCATCACCTGGCCGACAAGGTATTTAATTGCACGGTCCTTGCCATTTTTATAGTCAATGATCGACTGCTCATTTTCATCAAGAATCTTCGTGATGATTTCGGTCAACTGGCCTTCATCCGAAATTTGGGCGAGACCTTTGTCTTTGACGATTTTATCCGGATCGCCACCATTTTCGACGAGTTCAGCGAATACTTTTTGGCGATTTTAGACGAAATGGTGCCGTCCTCAATCAGCTTGATCATTTTCGCCAGTGCTTCCGGTGTCAGAGCGAGCTCGTTCAGTTCCTTGTAATGCTTGTTCATATAACCGGACACATCACCCATCAGCCAGTTGGAAGCCTGTTTAATATCAGCTCCGTGTTGTACTGCTTCCTCAAAGAAATCAGACATTTCCTTGGAATTTGTCAGGACAGCTGCATCATATTCCGGCAGTCCCAGTTCGTTAATATACCGCTTCAGCCGGGCGTCGGGCAGTTCCGGAATCTGCTGGCGGATCCGCTCTTTCCAGTCTTCATCGATATAGAGCGGCACGAGATCAGGCTCAGGGAAATAGCGGTAGTCATCCGAACCTTCCTTAATGCGCATAAGAATAGTTTCTTTCGTTTTCTCATCATAGCGGCGCGTTTCCTGCAGAATTTCGCCGCCGTTCAGCAGTTCCTTTTCCTGCCGTTTCTCTTCATGCTCCAGCCCTTTCTGGACAAAGGAGAACGAGTTTAAGTTTTTCAGTTCGGTTTTCGTGCCAAACTCCTGCTGGCCGATTGGACGGATAGACAGATTGGCGTCACACCTCAGGGAGCCTTCTTCCATTTTACAGTCGGAAACACCTGTGTACTGAATAATGTTTTTCAGTTTTTCCAAATACGCATACGCCTCTTCCGGTGAACGTATGTCAGGTTCGGAAACAATCTCAACAAGCGGTGTGCCCTGACGGTTGAAATCCACGAGCGAGTAGCCATCATCCTGGTGTGTGAGCTTGCCAGCGTCTTCCTCCATATGCAGCCGTGTTATACCGATGCGTTTTTTCGTACCATTGACGTCAATTTCAATCCAGCCATTTTCACCAATCGGCTTGTCGAACTGCGAAATTTGGTAAGCTTTTGGGTTGTCCGGGTAGAAGTAGTTCTTCCGGTCAAACTTCGTATCAGTTGCAATGTCACAGTTCAATGCCATCGCAGCTTTCATCGCAAAATTAACTGCCTCTTCGTTCAGTACCGGCAACGCCGGATAGCCGAGGTCAATCGGATTAACGTTGCTATTGGGATCATCCCCGAACGCATTCGGGCTTGGACTGAAAATCTTAGAATCTGTCTTCAGCTCGACGTGCACTTCAAGGCCGATAATCGTTTCGAAGTTCATGATGTAGCACCTCCCAGCTTCGGTCGTTAAATGATGTTCGGTCGCCTGCTCATACGCGTGAGCCGTGCGATAGACCATTTGTTCGTCAAAGGCTTTGCCGATAATTTGCAGACCGATTGGCAGTCCTTCGTCGGAAAAGCCACACGGAACGGATATTCCCGGAACGCCGGCCAGGTTTACCGGAATCGTCAAAATATCATTGGCATACATGGTCAGTGGGTCATCGATGTTTTCGCCGATTTTGAACGCCGGTGTCGGTGCAGTCGGCCCGATAACGACATCATAGTTTTCAAAAATCTGCTCAAAGTCTTTGCGGATGAGCGTACGCACTTGCTGAGCTTTTTTATAATATGCATCATAATAGCCCGAGCTCAGGGCAAACGTCCCAAGCATGATCCGACGCTTCACTTCTTCGCCGAACCCTTCGCTGCGGGAATATTTGAACATATCCATCATGTTGTCCGCTTTATCAGAGCGCACGCCATACCGGACCCCGTCAAACGTGCCAAGTTAGCCGATGCTTCTGAAGAGGCCAATAGGTAATAGGCTGCCACTGCATAGCTGGAATGCGGCAGGGACACTTCTTCCCATTCAGCACCGAGCAGTTCATAAACTTTCAGCGCATTCATGACTGCTTCTTTCACTTCCGGTGCAACGCCTTCAGACAGGTACTCTTTCGGCACGGCAATTTTCAGCCCTTTTACATCATTCGTTAGAGCATCCGTGTACGAAGGCACGTCCACATTGGCACTTGTCGCATCCATTTTATCCACACCGGAAATAACCTCAAGCACCCGAGCATTATCCTCCACGCTGCGGGTGACAGGCCCAATCTGGTCAAGTGATGATGCAAATGCGACAAGACCAAAGCGGGAGACGCGTCCATATGTAGGTTTCATGCCAACGACACCGCAAAAGGATGCCGGTTGACGAATGGATCCGCCGGTGTCTGACCCAAGTGAAAACAGTACTTCTCCGGCCGCGACGGCTGCCGCAGAGCCACCACTGGAGCCGCCCGGAACATAGTCGGTGTTCCACGGGTTGCGGGTCAGCGCGAAGCTGGAGTTTTCCGTGGATGAACCCATCGCAAATTCATCCATATTCAACTTTCCGATGGTGATATTTTTCCGCTTGCAGCTTGTCCACGACCGTCGCATTATAAAGCGGATTGTCAAAGTTCCTTAAAAACTGGCTTCCGCACGTCGTCCGAAGATCCTTCGTGACGATATTGTCCTTGATACCAGCAGGAATGCCAAACAAACGCGCTTCCTTATCTGATTCAGCATCCAGCTGTTTCGCCTGGCTGCGGGCACTTTCTTCGTCCAGTGTCAGAAAAGCTCCAATTTGATCGTCGACTTCATTTATGCGATCGTACGAGGCATCGACTAAATCTTCGGCTGAGATTTCTTTTCTGTCTATCATTTGTTCCAATTGTTTGATGCTATGGTCAAATAAAGCCATACCTTTCCCTCCTTACTCCAAAATTGACGGTACACGGAAATAGCCATTCTGCTTAACCGGCGCATTCTGCAGTGCGTCTTCTTTCGAGATCCATTCTTTCGGTTCGTCATTGCGCATCACATTTTTCAAATCAAGTACATGGGTCGTCGGCTCCACATTTTCCGTATCCAGCTCATTCAGCTGTTCCGCATAGTCGATGATGGAACTAAGCTGCTTTGCAAATTTATCAGCTTCTTCTTCGGTGACAGCGAGCCTGGCCAGATTCGCGACATGCTTCACCTGATCCTTTGAAATATCCGTCAAAACAGACACCCCCAAAATAGTTATTTTATGTAGCAAAGTTATCGTTACCAATTGTTAAAGACACTATTGATAATAGCAAAGTTCGTGACCTATAAGCAAATAAATCAGAAGAAATAAACATACTAGCCCACGCATTTAGCCTACTTGGTTATTCTGCTATCCTTTGCTTTTTGTACGCCCTTCCTTGAAGAAGGAAAGGACTAACATCAACCGTAACTAACCGTCTTACCAAAACGGACGCGCTTGACGAACTAGTAAGTAGTTAAAAAATAGTGCTTATTTAATAATCATCTATTATAATAAACACAGGGATGATAAAGTGGATAAGCAAATTCTTGATTTGCTAACAGAAATAAATAAAGGAATGAAAAGTATGCAATCGGATATTCACTCTTTGAAATCAGAAATGCATAATCGATTTGATACTATTGAAACAAAACTAGAAGGTGTTGGCGGGCAGTTTGAGTTAACTAATGAATCAGGAATTAATGAAATGGATTTTATTGTTGATAAGGTAAATAAAATGGAGAAAGAACTTTATATTTTAAAAAACAAGAATAGTAACTAGGGGTGCTAAAATACGCACTCTTTTTTAAGTTTAATTTTCTTAGGTTGGGATTGAATCAGCTTGTTCAAGTAACAAGCGCAAGAATGAAATAACGATGGATTGTCTTGAGCAATCCATCGTTGTTTTTTGCCATACCATTTCTGTTTAAGATCATCTGGCAAAAGGGCATCTGTTTCTTTATTATAAAAACTCAGGCCTAGCCTCGACTTATAGCGAGTGCCGAAGTTTTTATAATAAGGTCATCCATCATTTATATTTTCTGATGTTGGAATTCTAGTGTGGACGTTCCATCCCATCATCAATCGTTATTTCTTCAATTCAACTACTGCTTGATCGTACTCTGTCTCCACACCGTCAGACGGCTTACCGGCCAGACTGATAACAACAGCCACAATCAGATTGAGGAGAAATCCCGGTGCGATTTCATACAAATCAAAGATACCACCGGACAGGAAATCCCCCCAGATGATGACGGTGACTGCACCAACTACAATTCCGGCCAGTGCCCCGTTACGTGTAATGCCCCGCCAGAATAGTGCCAGCAGAATTGTTGGCCCAAATGCAGCGCCAAACCCGGCCCAAGCATAGCTTACCAGATCAAGTACCGAGCTTTCCGGGTTAATGGCAATTATTGCCGCAATCAGCGCGATTACGAGTGTTGCCAGCCGTCCAACCCAAACGAGCTCCTTATCTGTAGCTTCACGCCGGAAAATAGCCTTGTAAAAGTCCTCCGCCACCGCGGACGAGGAAACAAGCAACTGGGAGTCAATTGTACTCATAATTGCCGAAAGAATAGCTGCCAGCAGAATGCCTGCAATCACTGGGTGAAACAGAAGCTGCGAGAATGCAATAAAGATTTTTCTGGATCATCCAGCATCTGTACACCATTTTCCGTTATAACCGATATGCCAAACTCGCTTAAACTTGCTACATCCTGTGTATTGATGAACGCCAGACCTGCCAAACCAGTAAAAATTGCCCCGTAAAGCCCAAGAATCATCCAGGTTGTCCCGATAAACTTAGCTTTCGGTACGTCTTTTGGCGAACGCAGCGCCATAAACCGGACAATGATATGCGGCTGGCCAAAATAGCCAAGCCCCCAGGCGATCGATGATATAATAGCAATGATTCCAACACCCTCAATCATGTTCAAATGATCCGGCTGATGTCACCGACTGCCTGAACCGTTGCATCCCAGCCACCAATTTGTTAATGGCGATGATTGGGACAGCGATTAAGGCGACAAACATCAATGACCCTTGCAGGAAATCCGTCCAGGCAACAGCCAGAAAACCGCCGAGCAGTGTGTAGGACACAACGATAAGCGTGCCAATCCACAAAGCAGGCTGGTACGGAAGCCCGAATGATGCTTCAAATAGTTTCGCACCTGCTACCATTCCCGAAGATGTGTAAAAAGTAAAGAATAATAGAATCACCAGTGCAGAAATGACCCGAAGCACATGGGAATGGTCTTTAAACCGGTTTTCCAGGAAATCCGGAACAGTAATAGAATTATTGGCAACCTCTGTATAGACCCGCAGCCGCTTGGCGACAAACTGCCAGTTTAAATACGCTCCAATTGACAGCCCGATTGCCATCCATGCTTCCGCAAGCCCTGATGCATAAATAGCTCCAGGAAGCCCAAGCAAGAGCCAGCCACTCATATCCGAAGCACCAGCACTCAACGCCGCCACTCCAGGTGACAGTTTGCGACCGCCTAGAACATAATCGGATAAGTCGTTGGTCATCCGGTACATGATGACTCCAATCACCAGCATCCCTATCAGATAAACAATAAACGTGATTAATGTCTCCAATCCCATTTACTTTCCCCTCCCTTCCGTTATCATGGTGATAATGGACAGTAAAATTAAAACAGGCATTGGTATGAACAGCCACATCCACGTTGCACCCGAAATGGCATAATCCATCGCGCTCCCTCCCCATTCTTTGTTTAATTTATGCCTATAGCATTATCACTATTATAAAATGTTTAGCTGCTTGCAACAAATCAAAATTTAAAAAGGTTCAGACACTGGAATAGCATCCGGGTTCATATTTCACGACAAAAAGCCTGAAATAGCTTTCCACACTATTCCAGGCACATATAGTAATAGGGTAAAAGGTTGCTGGTCTGATACTTCATGGAGCACTTGCTGCTTTAGTAAAGGCTGACATCCTTACCGACAGAAAGAACGGTCGGCTCCCATTCCATTGCGGAATCAACCGGCTTATCCTGTACGGCTGTGAATCCTGCAACAAGCAAAGTACCTAGTGCAAAAGTCGCCATCAGTTTCTTCATATGCTCCCCTCCTTACAGGCTAACGAGCTCATCATATGTCTCGTTCGCCAGTTTGTAATATTTAACAGATTCTTTATATCTGTTATTTCGCTCAAAATGTTCGGCCAGCATATTGGAGTAAATAACCAAGTTTGCGTAATCTTTATGCTTCTTCAAGTAAGGAATAAATTCATCAATTACCAGCCGTTCAAATTTACCTTTATTGCGGTTAATCGCGTAATCATACGTGTAGGTAATAAAATAAAACAGCTGATATGTTTCTTTGTCGTCAGCCTTGTCAAGAAGTTCCAAGCTTTTTTCAATCATTTCCTTCGTTTTTTCAACGTTAAAATTACTGTAATAGGCTCTTATTAACGACGTTGCAGCAAGTATTCGCTCAAACAACAGGACTTCCGAATCTCCCACTATTTCTTCATAATGAAAAATCGCGTCCTCCCGCTTGCCAATGGTGGAATATAAATAACCCAGGTTTTGATTGGTCAGCTGGATAATTTGCTTGTTCTGGTTCAGCTTGCCCAAATGCTTGGCAAGGTTGTAATTTTTAATGGCCTTTTCATGCATTCGGATCCGGCGGTAAGAGATACCCAATACGATATGGCACTGTGCACATCTGGTAAAATGATAGTTCTTCCGAAAAATAGCAATCGCCTTTTCCGCATACTCAATAGCTTCCAGCGTATTCCGGAGTTTACTGTGCGTCACAGCCATCACATATTGCAGGTCGGCTGTCTCATTTTCCGGCAGATCCAGCTGGTTCAGCTTGTTGTCCGCCTGCCGGTACATACGCATAGCCTGATTGAATTCCCCATTCACAGAGCTGTAATTACCCCGGAACTTGTACCAGTAAAATTGATGCAGACTGTCAAAGGTATCCGCCATTTCAGCTAGCTTGTTGATTTGTTTCAGCGCCTCATCCACTTCACCGGTAATTAGGAAATACCTTATTTTGTGGATTTCGAACATGATCAGGTTTTCAGATGAATGACTGTCATACAATAACTGATTCAGTTCATGATAGATACGGATCATTTCATTTTTGTCATTCTCGGAAAAGAGCATCCTGAACCATTGTTCGCACTTTTCCCGAATGGTTTCATCCGACTCGTTGTTCGGCTGGATGCCAAGTCGCGTACATAGCAGACTGATCACATTCGGGCTGGCTTCAGCTTTCTGGTTCTCAATTTTAGACAGATATGCATAGGAAACGATTCCCTCCGCCAGTTCCGCCTGGGTCATTTCCTGCTGGATCCGGTGAAGTCTGATATAGGGCCCTATTTCCATGATTATCCACCCCTGGCTGAATATGAACTGCAGCAAGCAAATTTGCTATATTTATATAATAACATAAATTCCAAAAATTCATATTGGGAAAGTGGAAGGGTGAAAATAGCAATAACCCCCTTGTATACTTGCTGACTTTCCTGAAATGAGGAAAGTTTTGCGTATAGAAGTCCTTTTCCACATGTTTATATGAAAAAGGGATTCCTTCTTACCTGATTTACTTGTCAAAAATATGCACAGTTGGTTCTTTCTCTCCGGCGTCGCGATAGATGACGCTTTCCATTTTCTCATTCGACTTAATTTTAACTTCCAGCTCGTAGTAATCCTGGAACATTTCTTTTACAAGGCCGTACGTGTACTGGGTAAAACCAACCACTTCCCCTTTTCCATAAAACTCGAGTGGGATGGTCAATGTCAGTTTTTGCAGCTCTTCATTGATGTAAAAGCCATCTCCAATCACACCGACATAGTTAGGAAAGTATTCCTGTATTTTGTCACCAAAATCCTTAACCAGCTGCTGTTGATCGTAATACTTTTCTTCCCCCTCATCCGATGGGAAAAGAATATTTTCTTCCTGGACGGTTTCCCAGTCACCAATTTCATATCACCGCCGGAAACACCGGTCTTAGCAACATAACTGCCTGGGACTGGGGATCCCTGGTCCTCTTCCCGGTAAAGAGCAAACATGATAGGGATATCGCTCAGTTCCTCAATTTTTCTCACACGCTCCAGTACGGTCTGCGCAATTTCCTTGCCTTTTTTCAGCATTGTTTCTTTATCAATTTTCTTATGATAAGTCGTTCCGCCAACTTCTGTCTGAAAAGCGTAGTCAGATTTCATGGCAATACCAATAGAAGCCCCGACCAGTTCAACGGTATCATCCTTATTCTTCTTTAGGAAGTTGTGTTCAAGTATGTGTGTTAAATATTTCGGGTTGTTTTCCTGCTGATCTTTCGATTTGTCATTTGCAATGGCCGGATTTAATCCAAGCTGGAGCTCTTTCCGGATGGCTTCTTTATCTTCTTCGTCCACTTTCTGGCCATTTTCCTCAAGCTGTTCCACACGTTTTTTAAGCGTTTTTTCAAGCTGGTCCTTCGTCAGATTCCGGTCCAGCCACTTATACAGCATATCCGAAGTTAAGTATTGTCCTTCTTCAAAGAAGTATTTTTCCGGGTCATAATATTCTTTGGAAAGACGCCGCAAACCTGTCTCCATTTCGCCGATATCCATCCGGTTCATCATCTGGTTCGTAATGACGCCACGTGAGGCACTGGTACGATACGGCAGGATGGTCCGGTAATTTTTCTTCCGACAGCTGGTAACTGGGAACAATTGACTTCTCCTGCTGTTTCGCTTCATCTTTTTGGGCACCACTTCATCTTCATTGTTGTTCAATGATGGTGCACAGCCTGCCAGAGTGAGGAGCGTGATGGACAGCCAGATTACTGCTTTCTTCAAAATTCTCCACTCCTTATTGGTCTAAAGCTTCGCTGAGCTGCTGTTCGTTCCATACCGCAACACCGAGTTTCTCCGCCTTTTCTAATTTCGAGCCGGCATCCTCCCCGGCGATAACAATATCCGTATTCTTGCTGACGCTTCCTGTCACACTTCCGCCGTGCTGCTGAACCAGTTCTTTTGCTTCCGACCGGGTGAATGTTTCCATTTTTCCCGTCAGCACCACTGTTTTGCCGGATAATGGTGTGTCCTCTTTTATTTCTTGCTGCTCTGGACCATCGTACGTCATATTCAGTCCCAA
The DNA here is from genome assembly GCA_001311805.1 of Lentibacillus juripiscarius JCM 12147. The sequence goes on from BBCA01000005.1 coordinate 70,172, forward strand.
ACTTTTAAGTTCACTGAGCAGATCTTGCACCTGTTCTTCGGCAAAGTATCGTGTAATCGAATCCGCCATTTTTTCACCAATTTCATTAATGGCCACAACGTCGGCAAACGTTGCCTGCTGCAGATTGTCCATTGTCTTAAAATGGGCTGCGAGTGTCCGGGCTGCTTTTGACCCGACAAACCGAATTCCGAGGCCAAACAGGAGCCGCTCCAGCGAGTTTGTTTTGGATGTTTCAATCGCCCGTAGCAAATTGTCAGCAGACTTTTCGCCCATTCGGTCCAGCTCCAGCAACTCTTCCCGCTTAAGACGGTAAAGGTCGGCAATTGTATGAACAAGATCGTTGCGGAACAGCTGGTTAATAACCTTTTCGCCGAGCCCGTCAATGTTCATGGCTTCCCGGGAAACAAAATGGATCAGCCCTTCTTTCAATTGCTGTGGACAATTTGGATTAATACACCTCAGTGCAACTTCTTCCTCAAGGCGGACGAGCTCACTGCCACATGCTGGGCATTCATCCGGCATGAAAAATTCACGCTCAGAACCGACCCGCTCATCTGTGACGGCCCGAACAACCTCCGGAATGATATCACCGGCCTTTTTAATAACAACGGTGTCGCCGAGACGGATATCCTTCTCTCGGATCAGGTCCTCATTATGCAAGGATGCCCGCTTCACCGTTGTTCCGGCAACCTGTACGGGATCAAGGATAGCTGTTGGTGTAATGACCCCGGTACGCCCGACACTTAACTCAATATCGCGCAGCACTGTAACTGCTTCTTCAGCCGGAAATTTATATGCAATTGCCCAGCGCGGGCTTTTCGCTGTAAACCCAAGTTCTTCCCGTTGACGGAGATTATCAATCTTAATGACGATACCATCAATTTCATAGTCGAGCTCAGGCCGTTTTTCCTCCCAGTAATGTACATAGTCCATCACTTCATCAATCGTTTCACACTTTCGCCATTCAGGATTGGTTTTAAATCCGAGCTCTTCCATGTAGGTGAGGCGCTCGCTATGTGATTCCAGTGAACCGGCTTCCCATTCACCCACACTGTACAGAAAAATGTCGAGGCTGCGTTTGGTCGCTATTTTCGGATCAAGCTGCCGGAGTGATCCTGCCGCAGCATTTCGCGGGTTGGCAAATGGCTCGTCCCCATTTGCCTTGCGTTCCTCGTTTAGTTTCAGGAACGACCGGTGCGGCATGAAGGCTTCTCCTCTAACCTCGATTGTATTTTTCCGGGATGGACAAAGGAATACTGCGGATGGTTCGCAGATTGGTCGTAATATCTTCGCCAGTCGTTCCGTCTCCGCGCGTTGCGCCACGGACCAGCTTCCCGTCCTCGTAAATAAGTGAGACAGCCAGCCCGTCAATTTTCAATTCACAAACAAATGAAATCGGCTCATCAAGGCCCTGGTTGGCACGCCGGGCAAAATCGCGCAGCTCACTTTCATTGAAGGCATTCCCAAGACTGAGCATCGGAATGCGGTGCTGCACTTTTTGGAATGCATCCAGGGGCTCCCCGCCGACCCGCTGTGAAGGAGAATCTGCAGTCACCAGTTCAGGAAAATCCGTTTCCAGGCTAATGAGTTCCTGCATTTTCTTGTCATACTCCGCATCGGGAACGCTGGGATTATCGAGCACATAGTATTCATAATTGTAGCGGTTCAGCCGTTCCCGCAGTTTTTCAATTTGCTGGTGTGCTTGTTCTTTATCCACTTCAGGAGGCACCTCCTATTGTCTAGTGATTGGTGCGAATTTAGCCAGAAGACGTTTAATGCCGGTTGGCGCCGGAAATGCAATGTCGAGCTCCATGGATTCGCCTTCTCCCTGCACCTTGACCACCGTGCCGACACCCCATTTTTGTGTTCGGCTTTATCACCGGGACTCCAAGTTTCTGATTCCGCTCCGCTCGTCTGCTGCATCTTACCGGCTTGACGCTTCGGTGCTGGCTGATCTTTAGGTTTCTCAATAGACCCATACATCGTGGCACGCGCCTGTTCAATTCCGTCGACGAGGTCTTCCGGAATTTCGTTAATAAACCGGCTAATCGGGTTCATATTCGTCCGTCCATATAAGGTACGCATTTTCGCGTGGGTCAGAAAAAGCTCCTGCTCGGCCCTCGTAATCCCGACATAGGCAAGGCGCCGCTCTTCTTGCATTTCCTCCTCATCCATCATGGACCGGCTGTGCGGGAATACATTTTCCTCCAGCCCGACTAAAAATACGACCGGAAATTCCAGGCCTTTCGCAGCATGGAGCGTCATCATGGTCACCTTTGGCTCATTTTCCGCTTCTTCCTCATCTACCCGGTCGATGTCCGCAATCAGCGCAAGGTCCGTCAGAAAGGCAACCAGCGTCTTGTCTTCAGCTCCCTCTTCGAATTCCTGTGTAACTGTCTTGAATTCTTCCAGGTTCTCCAGCCTGCTCTGGGATTCAAGGCTTCGTTCATTCTTCAGCATTTCTTCATAGCCTGTCCGTTCCAAAACCGCCTCAACCATGTCCGTTGCCGTTAAAAACTCTTGCTGCTGGACCAGACTTTGAATGAAGCTTTCAAACTTCGAGAGCGCTTGGGCTGCTTTTTTCGACACACCGGTAAAATCAACTTCCTTTATCGCCTGAAAAAACGATATGCCATGTTCAGCTGCATATGCTCGCAGCTTGTCTACAGACGTTTTGCCAATGCCTCGTTTCGGCACATTGACGACTCGTTCAAAACTGATATCATCATCCGGATTGGTAATCAGACGCAAGTACGAAATCAAGTCTTTAATTTCTTTCCGTTCATAGAACTTCGTGCCGCCTACCATCTGATACGCGATATTTGATTTCATCAGTGTATCCTCAACTGCACGTGACTGGGCATTCGTCCGGTACAGAACGGCAATATCATTTAAGGAAAAGCGCTCATCCTCCGTCAGTTCCTGAAGCTTATCTGTGACATAGAGCGCCTCTTCCTGTTCCGTTGCACCCTGAAAATAATGGATCTTTTTCCCGTCATCATTTCCGTCCACAGGTTCTTTGGCTTCCGGCCTGCATTGTGTTCAATAACATGATTAGCCGCATCAAGAATCGATTTCGTCGACCGGTAATTCTGTTCCAGGTAAATCGTGCGTGATGATGGATAATCCTCTTCAAAAGACAAAATATTAGAGATATCCGCACCGCGCCAGCGATAAATCGACTGATCCGAATCACCGACAACACATAAATTCTGGTACCTGCTTGCCAGCTGCTTAACCAAATAGTACTGGGCATGGTTCGTATCCTGGTACTCATCAACATGAATATACTGGAAACGGCGCTGGTAATATTCCAGCACTTCCGGCACCCGTTTGAACAAATGAATCGTCTGCATAATCAGATCATCAAAGTCAAGTGCCTGATTTTTCTGCAATGTTTTTTGATAGCGTTCATAGATTTGTGCGACCTGACGATGGAAAAAAATCCGCGACATTCTTGCTGTATTCTTCCGGTGTGATCAGCTCATTTTTGGCTCCGCTAATCTGTCCCAGCATACCTCGCGCGTCAAATTTCTTCGTATCGATGTTCAAGTCTTTCAAAATTTGCTTGATGACAGACAGCTGGTCACTGCTGTCCAAAATCGTAAAATTGGTACTGTAGCCAATCCTGTCAATATCCCGCCTGAGAATGCGCACACACATTGAGTGGAAGGTGGAAACCCATACCTGTGCCCCTCCTGCGCCAATAAGCCGGTTGACACGCTCCTTCATCTCACGTGCCGCCTTATTCGTAAATGTAATAGCCAGGATGCTTCTAGGAGACACATCTTTTTCCCCAAGTAAATAGGCGATTCGATGTGTCAATACACGCGTCTTTCCGCTTCCTGCCCCGGCCATAATCAATAGCGGTCCATCCGTATGCTGGACGGCCTGCTTCTGCTCCCTGTTTAATCCGTTAAGTAGATCATCCATTGTATGACTCAAACCTGACACCCCTTGCAAAATATAACGTTTATTCTTTATTGCTGTGTACTGCTTTGACCGTCTTCAATGCCTGTTTAATATTATCATAAATAAGATTGCCGACAATAACCGCATCAGCATACTCTTTCATTTCCCTCACTTGGAAATTGTTTTCAATCCCGCCGCCATAAAACAGCTTTGTATGCTGGAGCTGGCTCTTCACTCTTTTGACAAGCTCTGGGGCACCGTATGTTCCACTGTATTCCATATAAAAATCGGCAAGTGAAAAACATGCTCTGCCATATGAGCGTACGCTTCCACGTCTTCCGCATCCGGCATGTCACATTTTGTTTTCTGAAATGCTTTGGAATCTTCGTTAAGGATGCAATAGCCTTCAACAAACATTTCATCCCAGTCCAACAGTTCCCTATATTCCTTGATCGCTTGGTGCTGCAGGTCCATCATCCACTTCTTTTCCGTGCTGTTCATCACCATCGGGATTAAGTAATAATCAAAGCCGGGTGTAATCGACTCCATATTGGCAATTTCCAGTGCACATGGCACTGTGTGGCGGCGAATGCGAGATAGCAAATCAAGCACACCATCAGTGTCACCCCGTCTGTCCCGCCTACAATGACCGCATCTGTCCCTGATTCACAGATGGCATCAAGATCCTCATCGGAAATTTCTTTAGCAGGATCAAGTTTAAATATATGATTCCATTCGTGTAATGAATAATTCAACGTTCATCCTCCATCAGTATTAACGCTATTTTCATGTTTCCTTATGATACAGTACAAAAGAAACGTGGAACACTTCTTTTCATTCACTTATAAAGTATACCAAAATGATGCTATGAATTTAGGATTATGGGTAATATTTTTGAAGGAATAGATGTTTTGGCTATGGGGAGAGTTGGAGAGGGCGGCACATACGGAAAATACTTTGGTTGTAATAGTAGAGCGCTACCTCCTGAAGAGATAGCAGCTCCTTTATTCGTCCTTGTCCGTCAGGCGGTCGAGCACAATCCTGTAGCCGTCACTTCCGTAGTTAATACAGCGCCTCACGCGTGAAATGGTTGCAGTGGAAGCGTTTGTTTCTTCTTCTATTACACTGTACGTATGGCCTTCCCGCAGCATCTTGGCCACTTGCAGACGCTGTGCAATGGCATGAATTTCCGACATGGTCGCAATATCATCAAAAAACTTATAACATTCCTCACGATCCTGCAGCGAGAGAATGGCATCAAACAATTGGTCCAGCTGTTCGCCGCGCAAATTATCTATCTGCATTCTGGCACCACCTACTTTCTATTCATCTGAAATCGTAACAGACTGATCCATTCCCGGACTGGACGGAACAATATTTATCCACGTTTTGCCGGGGACAAATGGCACTGGCTCGCCATCTTTAACTGGAATAATCCGGCCGTCGCGATTTTCCCATTTCACTTGGCGAACCTTCCCTTTTTGAACCAGATATGCATCACCGCCCGAAGTTATATCAACCTCCCGGCGACCCGCGTCATCAATCACTTGATGGGGAGTTTCCACAATAAATATATTGTCGGTCGTAATCGCTTCTCCTGATTCCATTTCTGTCATCTTTGTCCCGTCACTGTATCGTGTATAGGTTTCACTGTCGGCATCATACTGGTATTCTACAATATTTGTCAGCTTATCAGAATACACAATTTTGATATGTGTTGCTGCATCCCCGGAAATCGATGCAGCTTCTTCTTCTGAGGCAAACGGAAGCGGCTCATAAGATCTGCTCACATCGTAACCTTTGTTCTCTGCAGCATCGTACACGGATCCAAACTGCAAGTATGAGTTATGCGGCGGTTCCCGGAATGACTCCCGTTTAAACAGGTATTCGTCATCATCGTGCATCGCACCATCCAAATACTCGATTCCCCGGTTCCGAATCATGTCATTTACAAAATTAGCGGCACCATGATAAGTATAGAGTGCTCCGTACCCGCTGGCCAGCTCAAAATAGTATTCCCTTGCGCTGCGTACCGGTCCGACCGCGTCTGGCTTTTCACTCTGGAACAATGCAAGCAGACGCGTAATCCGTCCTTCAGCCAAAACCTCAAAACAATATCTGCTTTCGAAAGTCCAGTCTGTGGCCTGGCCTTGCGGTGATTATTGACCATCACCCCGACAATCCGGTCATCGGCAGGCTGATCGGTCTTCACCCCTGTCAGCGGATAGGTATGCACATTTCCAGATGTTTCGGGGGTTTGTTCTTTCTCATCGGTCGCATTTGCTTTTGCTTCACTGTCATCCGCTGTTTGCTCCTCACTATCGGAACATGCAGCAAACAGCAGCAGTATAGCCAGTACGAAAAAACAAGAATTTTTCAAGATTCCACTCCTTTGGTTGGCAGCAAGATTCAGCCACCCGCTGCACACGCCTGAATCGATTAAAATCGGATGCAGGGGGTTAAAAGAAACCGGCGGTAATCAATTTCCCCGGACTTTCTGAACAACCTTCAGTAAATCTATTATACGTTATCTTAACGTTGCTGGAAAGAGAACTTCCCGTTTCTTTACATCAATGATACCCTGCTGTGTGATGCGGATATACGGTAAGTGGGTGGATGACAAAATAAATCGTATAAACCGGGTCATAAAATGGATAGCCGAATTCCTGCAGAAGTGCACGCAGCTCTTTTTCTTTCTCTATCAGCTCAGCCATTTCTCCTGCATACATGCTTCCAGACAGTGTCAGCGGCAGTTCAAACAGAATTTCACCATCGTGCACTGCCACAATGCCGCCGCCAAGTTCTTTCATCCGCTTCCATGCCAGCAGCATATCTGGCTTGCTTTTGCCGATAAAGACAATGTCACCGGTTGCCGAATACGAACTGGCCAAGCCGCCCAAACGATTGGTAAACCCTTTGATGGCCGTGTTGACGCGCCACTGTCCTTTCCGGTCCATCAGCATCAGAAAGGCATCATCATTATTATCGGGTATCACGTCGAGCGTCACATCGGTATTAATGGCGTACGCTTTAATAATAACGTCATTCACAAGATGCAAGCCAAGCGGAACAGAAAATTGCATATCATCCATCGTTAGATCCCAGCTGAATGAAAGCGACTGGATATCATGCTCGCCCAGTCAATTTTGGAGCTATATGCTTGTTTTCGTTATTTTTCCGGATCCATTCTCCGTTGCCAAGAACGCTGACTGGATTCGGGTCATCTTTGGCCTGCAAAATATTAATATTTGCTACCCGGCCTGGTGCTATACATCCCAGTTCTTCAATCAGCCCGTAATAATTAGCAGCATTGTGGGATGCCATCCGGTACGCGTCTTCCAAAGGGATCCCCTTTTCAATGGCGATAGCAACACAAACATTCATGATTCCATTTTCATAGAATCCTGGCGTCGATCCATCGGTTGTCATCATGACATGATCAAATGACCGAAGTCCTTCCGCCAGCAATTCTTCAATCAAACCAGGCAAGTCAGGGCGAATCGATGAATGGCGCAATCCAACCTGATACCCAAGCTGCAGTCGCTGCATCGCCTCTTTCCCGGTCATCGCTTCATGTTCTGCCGAAACACCTAGCAGTTTCATTTTCGTTAATGTGCGCTCGGACGCACCAGGCAAATGGCCTTCCACCGGCTTACCAAGACGTTTGCCTCTTGGATCCAATACAGCAGTCTGTCATCACCATCAAGCAGGCTGGGCCAGGCTGTCAGCTCCCCACCCTGAATGACGGACTGCTGCTCCAGCCACGATAAACTTTCGGTGTACTGAATAATTCTTCCTCTTCTTGCTGCAAGGCCGTCTGCGAATCCAGCCGCGCCCACCAGTACATGGAAACTGGCAATTGATCAAACGCCCCAGCAAAGAAAACGCTTTCTTTCTTTCCAACAAAAATTCCACATCAGGTTGTCATTAACGTAAGTGGTTGTTCCATAGCTCGCACCGTACATGGCGAGCGCCTCAGGATTATACAGCTGAAAAGGATGTGCGTGCGGCTCAATATACCCGGGAACAAGGTATTTCCCGGTACAGTCGACCACTTCAGCATGGTCACTCAGCTCAGGCATCTCATCCCCGACATACACAATACGGTCGCGGAGAATCCAAATGTTCGCCTGCTGCCATTGTTTCGTATAGGTATTTAAATATGTTCCGTTCTTTAAAATAATCGTCGGGCATGCTTTCCCATCAATAACTGCTACATGCTCCCTCAACTCACGGTTTCTCCACTGATATCTATTCTCTGACATACTATTCAACGCTCCAATATGTGCTTTTTTCCATAGTAACATAGATATTGCTTTTATACTGCAACGTTTTCATGAATGAAATTGAATCTTTGTGACAGCTTCGGAGTTTGCTGGATGAACGCTGGATGCAAGCCATTTTCCCTGTGGTGTGACCGCGTCCGGGCTCTCATTCATGGTGTGAGGCACCTCATTTTCAAAAATATGAACATCTTCCTGCACGATGAAAAACACAACCTTTTCTTTTGCACGGAAATCGTGTATACTTTAGTGAGAATGATAATCAGTTACATATATCTGAGGAGTGAACGGCAGTGGCAAAAGACGAATTGTTCGATGTAACCATTATCGGCGGCGGGCCAGCGGATTGTTTTCCGCCTTTTACAGCGGACTGAGAGAGCTGAAAACAAAAGTCATTGAGTATCAGCCGAACTTAGGCGGTAAAGTACATGTTTACCCGGAAAAATGATCTGGGATGTCGGCGGACTGCCACCGCTTACCGGGGCAAAATTCATTGACCAAACAGTAGAACAGGGATTGACGTTTGACCCCGAAGTCGTCCTTAATGAAAAAATCGAATCCATCGCACGCAACAAACAGGGCATATATGAATTGCACACCGCCTCAGGTCATGTGCATTATTCACGAACCGTTATTGTTGCAGTCGGCAGTGGCATCTTGAACCCTAAGAAATTGGCTGTTAACGGTGCTGAAAAATTCGAGGGTACCAATTTGCATTACTCCGTCGAGTCGCTACAGCAATTTAAAGATAAAACCGTCATCATTTCCGGCGGTGGGAGCTCTGCGACAGACTGGGCCAATGAGTTAAAAACTGTTGCTAAGCACGTTTTCATCACGTGCCGGAGAAATAATTTTGACTGCCATGAATCACAAGCAACACAATTGCGGAACAGTTCCGTTGTGTGTTTCTTCCATACTTCCATCACTGGACTGGTTGCTGATGATCAGGACGAAGCAATTGGACAGGTTGAGCTGACCAATCATCAAACAGGCGCCGTTAATCATCTGCCGGTTGATGCGGTAATTGTCAATCATGGCTATGAACGGGATACGGCACTGCTTGAAAATAGTGAGGTTGATATTGCTATTGCAGACGATTACTTCATTTCAGGTACGGTTAACAGTGAGTCCTCGCTTGATGGGCTGTATGCTGCCGGTGATATCCTGATGCATGAAGGAAAGCTGAATTTGATAGCCGGTGCTTTCCAGGATGCGGCTAATGCAGTCAATCAAGCGAAACAATTCATCGAGCCGGATGCTGCCACAGCACCTATGGTCTCATCGCATAATGATGCATTTAAAGAACGGAACAAAGAAATAATCAAGCAAATGATACAGTAAGCCATATTGCCGTCAATAAAGCCCGCATTTTCTCATATGAAATGTGGGCTTTTCGCACTTTTCGTGTCGTTATTCATACCGGAGAATCCGCTTTTGCCGCTGTCGAACCGATATCTCCCCGGTAAAAGAAACGATCGGTTTGTATGTGACGCTTTAGCCATCCGTAAGCCCCGCTGATTGCTTGAGTTAGCGTATCGCCCTTGGAACCGGCCAGCAGAACCCTGCCACCGTCTGAGACTATGCCGTCAGCTGTTTTGCGCGTGCCAGCATGTACGACGATGGCGCGGTCCTCCGGCGTGAGATCCGGCAATAGAATTCCTTTTTCATACGCCTCCGGATAGCCCGCCGAAGCCAGTACCACACCTGCACAATGTTTTGGTTCCCACGAAAGCTGTGGATCCTTTCCGTCCAATACGTCCAGCAGCACTTGCAGCAAGTCATTTTTCAAGAGTGGCAGCACAACCTCTGTTTCTGGATCACCGAATCGTGCATTAAATTCGATGACTTTCGGACCTTCCTCTGTCATCATCAGCCCTGCATACAGAATGCCTGTAAATGGGCAGCCTTCCCGCATAATGCCGTCCGCAGCCTTCTGCAGAACAGTTTCGATTATTTCGTCAAGTGATTCAGATGATACATCCTCTACAGGCGCATATGCCCCCATTCCACCGGTGTTCGGCCCCTGGTCATGATCAAATGCCCGTTTATAGTCACGCGCTGGAAGCATCGGAAATACGTTATTTTCATGAACAAATGCCATCAGTGACAATTCCCGCCCCTCAAGACATTCTTCAATGACAATGCTCGGTTGTGTTTGCGGGCTTCCGCTGTCTGTAAGGAAGCGGTCCACTGCGAGGCATGCTTCAACGATGGTATGAGCAACAACGACACCCTTACCGCCAGCAAGCCCGTCTGCCTTTACCACAACCGGTGCACCTATCTTATTTATATAGGCTTTCGCATCCACTGCCCGTGTAAAACTGGCATAAGCGGCTGTTGGAATATCGTATTTTGCATGAAGTCCTTCGCATACCGTTTGCTTCCTTCCAGCATGGCTGCTTGTTTTGTCGGAGCAAAATTTTCAGGCCTGCTTCATGAAACTTGTTAGTTATCCCTGCTACCAGCGGATTCTCGGGACCGACAATCGTTAAATCGATGGCTTTCTCCACAGCAAAGGCTGCCAACCCGTCAATATTCATCTCATCGATGTCCGCACAAACGGCGATGTCGCTGATGCCACCGTTGCCCGGTGCTGCATAAATCTGATTGACCTGGCCACTTTCATACAGCTTCATGGCAATGCTATGTTCCCGTCCGCCGCGTCCGACAAGTAATACTTTCACAAAAACACCTTCCATCGTTAGGATTTTTCCAAGATGCTCTTTATGACGCAGTGGAAATATACTCGCTTTCACCCACAGGGCACAAGCGCGACATCTGCTTAAGCTCACTCTGTTCGCTTTCGCAGTGTCTTCTTTGCCGCTTGGCAAGCCGCAAGCCTCCTCAGCTCGTACCTCGCCTGCGGGGTCTCGCATTGCTTGCTTTTCCCGCAGGAGTCTCGTATATTTCCACTTGCTGTCAGGCATATTTTCCTAAGTTATACTCATCAATCCTATATTTAGGAAACAAAATGCACTTGTTAATGTTTAAAATGCCGCATGCCTGTGAAGACCATGGCAATGCCGTACTGGTTACACATATCAATGGAGTCCTGATCGCGTTTTGATCCGCCGGGCTGTATGATGGCGGTGATGCCAGCTTTTGCTGCTGCCTCTACTGTGTCTGGCATCGGGAAAATGCATCGGAAGCGAGCGCCGCCCCTTCTACCTTCGATCCAGCTTGTTTCAAGGAAATTTCCGCCGCACCGATCCGGTTCATTTGTCCTGCACCGACACCGATTGTCTGCGCATCTTTTGCCAGCACAATCGCGTTTGATTTAACTTGTTTCACTGCTTTCCAGGCAAACGACAGATCTGCCATCTCCGCTTCCGTCGGCCGCCTTTCAGTTGGATAAGTTAGCTCATCTTCCGAAATAGCTCCGTCATCACCGGACTGAATCAGCACCCCGCCGTTCACAGCCGTCAGCCGATGAGATGCCGATTCCCTCTTCTCCATATCCACTTCCAGCAGTCGGATATTTTTCTTCTCCGTCAGAATAGCCAGCGCATCCTCCGTGAACCGGGGTGCCATTACAATTTCCAGAAAGATTTCCCGCATTTTGCTGGCAGTATCCGCATCAACTGGTCGGTTACAGGCAACAATCCCACCAAAAATAGAAACCGGGTCTGCGGCAAACGCCTTGGCAAAAGCTCCTTGTAAATCTTTCGCTACCCCAATGCCGCTTGGATTCATATGCTTCACGGCAACAGCCGCTGGATGATCGTATTCAGCAATGATAGCCAGGGCTGCATTGGCATCCTGAATATTGTTATAGGATAACTGCTTGCCATGCAGCTGATTGGCCGATGCAAGGCTCATTTCTGTCTGTTGCGGATCTTTATAAAATGCGGCCTGCTGATGCGGGTTCTCTCCATATCTCAGTGATTGCGCCTTCTCATACGTAACTGTATAATTTTCCGGGAATGCTTCATCCGTAAAATAATTTGCAATGAGTGCATCATACTGGGCTGTGTGGCGGAATACTTTTGCAGCCAATTTCCTGCGTTCTGTCCGGTCCAGCGCACCATTGCGGATTGATTCCAGGACACGCTCATAATCAGCAGGATCAACGACAGCTGTTACATCGTCCATATTTTTCGCTGCCGACCGCAGCATAGCAGGTCCGCCGATATCAATATTTTCCACGATGGTCTGTTCGGTCACACCTGGTTGATCAATCGTTTGTTTAAATGGATAAAGGTTCACGACCACCATATCAATGGGGGTGATCCCGTTGTCATCCAGCTGCTGCAGATGTACGTTCTCCCCGCGATTGGCGAGAATCCCCCCGTGTATAGCTGGATGTAATGTTTTCACACGGCCGTCCAGCATTTCTGAAAACCTGTCAGGTCTTCAACTGCGGTGGCTTCGATTTGAGCCTCACGCAATTTCTTTAACGTCCCGCCGGTGGAAATAATCTCATAACCCATCCCGGCAAGAGCAGATGCGAATTCTTCAATATGACGTTTATCATAAACACTTATCAGTACCCGTCGTTTCATTGTACATTCCTCACTTTTGTCGTAGTTTGCATTGCCGGTAGTGTTGGTTGCTGGCCTGATCCTTTCCACGGATTCCAATTCTAGTGTTTTTGCCTCAGTATCTGGCATTTCTCTAAAATTGTCTGCTATAGTGATCAGCAGTCTTGTGATTGTCCAGTTTTCTTTCATCCTGTTCCAGCAACTGGCGGATTACAGCTGGGTACAGACGGCGTTCTGCATGTTGAACCCGTTCTGTCAACGTTTCCAATGTGTCCTCAGGTAGGACAGGGACTTCCTGCTGTGCAATAATCGGGCCCGTATCGATTCCTTCATCAACAAAATGGACTGTGACACCAGTTGTTTCCACCCCCGCCCGGAATACTTTCCCAATAGCATCTTTTCCGGGAAAGTCCGGCAGCAGTGATGGGTGAATATTAACAATTCTTTCCTTATAATTGGTCAACAGCACCGTTCCGACGATACGCATATAACCGGCCAGGAACAGCCACGTGACGCCAGCGTCCTGCAGTTTATCCAGAAGCGTTTGTTCGTACGCCTCTTTGTTAGCAAATGCCCCGGGCTGAAAAACCAATGTTTCAATTCCGTGTTGCTCCGCCCTTTCAATAACTGCCGCACCGGATGGTCACAGACAAGGAGTACGACTTCAACCGGAAGATTTGCTTCTTCCATAATCGCCTGAAAGTTGCTCCCGGTACCGGATGCAAAAATGGCGGCTCGTATTCTTTTCATCGTAGTATATGCACTCCTTCGTCCGGCACCGTTTCACCAATTACCCATGCCGCTTCACCATGAGCATTGAGAATGTGCATGACACTGTCCACATCCTCTTGTGGGACAATGATCGCCATACCAATTCCCATATTAAAGACCCGGTACATTTCGTCATCCGCGATACCGCCAATGTCCTGCAAAAACCGGAAAACAGGGGGTTCCTGCCAACTGGAGGCATTCAGTTTCACACCCAGACCGTCCGGGAGCAAACGGGGGAAATTCTCGTAAAAACCACCGCCCGTTATATGTGCCATACCTTTGACATTTGCTTCCCGCATGACCGCCTGGGCAGCTTTGTCATAAATTTTGTCGGTGTTAAAAGCACTTCGCCGAGTGGGGTATCCATTCCGGCATATATTTTTTTCAGGTCAAAGTCCTCTACTAGCTTTCGAACCAGGGAAAAGCCGTTTGAATGAATTCCACTGGAAGCTAAGCCGATGACAGCATCCCCCGCAGTAATCAACTCTCCTGTTAGAAGGTTTGACTTTTCAGCAATGCCAACAGCAAACCCAGCCAAATCATATGCATCTGGTGCATACATTCCCGGCATCTCCGCTGTTTCACCGCCAATCAATGCAGCACCTGCCTCGATACAGCCCGCTGAAACACCGGAGATAATTTGTTCCGTTACATCCGGATTTGTCTGCCCACATGCGATATAGTCAAGGAAGAATAACGGCTCTGCACCCTGGGCTGCGATGTCGTTGACACACATGGCCACCAGATCGATACCAATTGTGTCATGCTTATTCATCTGTACTGCCAGTTTGAGTTTCGTTCCGACACCATCTGTACCAGAAACGAGCACCGGCTCCTGATATTGAAACGAGCTCAAATCGAACATGCCGGCGAATGCTCCAATTCCACCCAGCATTTCCGGCCGGGATGCCTGATTAATGTGCGTTTTCATTCGTCTGAGGGCTTCGTATCCTTGTTCAACATCTACACCAGCTTCCTTATATGTGTTTCCCATCGTTGCCATCCCTTCTTAAGACCTTTTGTGGGTCAATACTCTTTCAGCACCTTTCGCTACCGGGTAATCACCTGTCATGCATGCCGTACAAATTCCCTGGTGAAGCGATTTGTCTTTGACGATTGCTTTTTCAAGTCCTGGTTCACTCAGAAAGCCAAGGCTGTTGGCTCCAATCAGCTCGCCTATCGCCTCAAGTGTGTAATTGGCTGCAATCAGCTCTCTATATGTCGACATATCAATCCCATACCAGCACGGATGCTGAATTGGGGGTGATGCAATCCGCACGTGCACTTCACTTGCGCCTGCGTGTTTCAGCATGTCGACAATCCGCTTACTCGTCGTTCCCCGTACAATGGAATCATCTACCATGACGACCCGTTTTCCGGCCACCATTCCCCTAACAGGCGCAAGCTTCATTTTGACACCTTGTTCCCGCAGGTCCTGGGTCGGCTGGATAAATGTCCTGCCGACATAGCGGTTCTTAATAATTCCCATTTCATATGGCAGCCCGCTCGCTTCGGCAAAACCGATAGCAGCGGAAATACTGGAATCCGGCACACCGACGACGATATCTGCATTCGCCGGCGATTCTTTCGCGAGTTCTTTTCCCATCTGTTTTCGCGATGCGTGGACGTTGACTGTATTCACATCACTGTCAGGCCTTGATAAGTACACATATTCCATGGAACACATTTCCGCTGGCCTCTTATAGCGAATCGGGATGATTGCACGCCGTCATCATTAATGGCTACCAGTTCCCCGGGCAACACATCACGTTCAAAAACCGCACCAATCTGGTCAAATGCACACGACTCCGATGCTACTACATACGCATCGCCAAGCCGGCCAATGGACAGTGGCCTAATACCATTCGGATCCAGCGCAGCATACAGTGTATCGTCGGTCATCATCAAAATGCCATATGCACCAGTTGTCTGATTGAGTGCATCTGCAATTGATGTTTCGTTTGTTTCCATACTGCTCTTTTTCATAAGATGAGCAAGTACTTCCATATCGGATGACGTTTGCAGGATGCTTCCCTCATGCTCCAATTCCGTACGAAGGCTGTCTGCATTTATGAGATTGCCGTTATGTGCGAGCGCCATGCTCTCTGTCTGTGACTGAAACAAAAGCGGCTGCACATTCTCATACGTATGACTTCCTTCTGTGGCATTCCGTACATGGCCGATGGCAGCACTCCCCGTAAGTTCCTGGAAGCTGGCATCCTGAAACACATCATTGACCAGGCCAAGTCCTTTATGAGCCCTCAGCCGCCTTCCGCTATTGACAACGAGTCCCGCGCCATCTTGTCCACGATGCTGCATCGAATGTAAACCATAATATGTCAGTTCCGCCGCCCGTGGATGGTCCCAAACACCGAATATTCCGCATTCTTCATTTATGCCTTTCTGTTCAGCATGCATGGAATGGCCCCTTTCCACAGTTGGTGAAGTGTGCTGACGTCTTCCTCTATTTTGTTGTCCCGTTGACACGTACAAGTAGTGTATCGTTGTTTGTTACAAGGCCAATATGCACTGCATTGTCGACTGTTGTTTCAAAGTCTTCTTTATGCTCCGGCCTTACGGTTACTAGAAACCGTGACTGCGTTTCACTGAAAAGGGCGACAGTTGCATCCCCAGCTAAGTCTACCTCCACGCCAAGCCCTTTGCCGGTGAATACTGATTCGGCCAGTGCTATTGCCAATCCCCCTTCACTAAGGTCATGTGCGGACTGAATGAGACCTGCTTGAATACCCCGCAGCAATTGCTGCTGACGATCCGCTTCCACCTGTAAATCAATCCCCCGGTGCCTTTCCTTCATATTTGCCGGAAACAACTTTCTGCAGTTCACTGCCCCCAAATTCAGGTTTTGCCTCGCCAATGACATAAACCAGATCATCCGTCTCCTGAAAGAAGCTCGGTGTTATATCTTCAAGCGATGCCAAGCCAACCATGCCTACCACCGGCGTTGGGTAAATCGATTTGCCATTGGATTGGTTATATAAGGACACGTTTCCACTAATGACAGGTGTCTCAAGCATTTTGGCAGCCGCACTCATACCTTCTACACTTTTTCCATCTGCCAAAACTTCTGGATTCGTTGGGTTGCCATAATTCAATCCATCGGTCAGACCGAGCGGCTGAGCTCCGGAGCAAACGATATTGCGGGCAGCTTCGGCGACGACAGTCTTTCCGCCGGTTTCCGGATCCAAATGCAAATAGCGGGAATTGCAGTCAGTGGTGATGGCGAGTGCTTTATCCGTTCCTTTAATCCGAATAACTGCTGCATCAGACCCGGGTGTAACGACCGTATTCGTCTGCACCATCGAATCATATTGGTCATAGACGTATTCCTTGCTGGCGATGGTCGGCTGCTGTAAAAGCTGCTTCAGCATGTCGGCGTGGTCATTTACTTCCGGGATTCTTTCATCCATCTGCTGAAATGCTTTCACATAAGCAGCTTCCTTTGATGGCATATGGTACACGGGCGCTTCTTCCGCTAGGGCATCGACCGGGATATCGGCCACGGTCGTACCATGCTGGAGCAGGCGGAATGATGTATTTTCGGTCACTTCTCCGACAGCCGCGGCTTCCAGACCGTATTTCGCAAAAATGTCCATTATTTCCTGTTCGCGTCCTTTCTCCACGACAAGCAGCATGCGCTCTTGGGATTCGGACAGCATTAACTCATAGGCACTCATATTCGCTTCACGCTTTGGTACCAGATCCAAATTCATAATCATCCCGGTTCCTGCTTTACTGGCCATTTCGCTTGCTGATGATGTCAGCCCGGCTGCCCCCATATCCTGCATTCCGACGAGTGCATCAGACTGAATGGCTTCCAGGCATGCTTCAATGAGCAATTTCTCCATGAATGGGTCACCAACCTGCACGGACGGCCGATCTTTATCGGAGTCATCCGTCAGATCACCTGATGCAAACGTTGCACCGTGAATTCCATCCCGTCCTGTCGGTGCCCCGGCATACATGACCGTATTGCCGACACCTGAGGCAATTCCTTTCTGCATGTCTTCGTGGCGGATAAGTCCAACACACATCGCGTTGACAAGCGGGTTGTCCTCATAGCTGTTGTCAAACTGCACCTCACCGCCAACCGTTGGAATGCCGACACAGTTTCCATAGCCGGCAATCCCGCGGACCACTTCCTGAAACAAATGATTCACGTTCCCTGTCCCTGGATTTCCAAACCTTAGCGAATTCATTAACGCAACTGGCCGCGCCCCTATCGAAAAACGTCACGGATAATGCCGCCGACACCGGTTGCCGCACCCTGGTATGGCTCTACGGCTGACGGATGATTATGGCTTTCAATCTTAAACACCACCGCCATGCCATCCCCAATGTCAACGACCCCAGCACCTTCTCCTGGTCCCTGAAGGACGTGCGGTGCCGTTGACGGAAACTTCTTTAGCAATGGTTTCGAAGTTTTATAGCTGCAATGTTCTGACCACATTACAGAAAAGATGCCAGTTTCGGTGAAGTTCGGACGCCGCTGCAAGATTTGTTTCACCCGCACATATTCCGCTTCACTCAGCCCTAAGTCAAGATACAATTTTTCCTGCTCAATTGTCTCCGGTGTCATTTCAGACGTTGACAGCATGTGCATCCCTCCAATTTTTAACTAGTGACTGAAACAGTCTGATGCCATCCGCACTGCCGATGATTGCTTCGGACGCCCGTTCTGGATGGGGCATCATGCCAAGTACATTCCCATGTTTATTAACGATTCCGGCAATCGCGCCAGCCGACCCATTCGGGTTGTTCTTATAAGTGAAAACGACTTGACCGTTTGCTTTCAGTTCAGCCATTGTCTTGGCGTCGCAGTAGTAATTCCCCTCCCCATGCGCAATTGGGAACTGAACGGTTTCCCCCTGGTCGTACTCTGATGTAAATAGGGTCTGATTGCTGACAACTTCCAGCTGCTCCTGATGGCACATAAAGGCCAACTTTTCATTCGGAAGCATCGCGCCAGGCAGCAGTCCGGATTCCAGCAACACTTGAAAACCATTGCAGACACCTAATACTGGCTTGCCCTGTGCGGCTTGTTCTTTCACCCGATCCATCATACCGGATACGGCAGCAACAGCTCCCGACCGGAGATAATCGCCATACGAAAAACCGCCGGGCAGCAAAATAGCATCATAGTCTTGCAGATTGCCAGATTCATGCCAGACGAGATCTGCTTCTTCCTGCAAGATATCCCGCACCACATGGTACATATCACGGTCACAATTCGAACCAGGAAACACAACAACGGCAAATTTCATGACTGGACAGCCTCCTCCACATTCACTCGGTAATCCTCGATAACCGGATTGGCCAGAAGTTTCGTACACATATCTTGCACACGTGCTTCCACATTGTCATGATTATCAAGCAGCAATTCAATCGTCTTTCCTGTCCGCACTTCTTCCACTTCCGTAAATCCCAACGAATGAAGGGATGTTTCAATTGTTTGGCCTTGTGGGTCAAGTACTCCCTCTTTCAGCGTTACATGGACAATCACTTTTTTCATAACGCAGCCTCCAGTCGTGTCATTAATTTTTCATAGACTTCCAGCAAGTCTCCGGTTCCCTGGCGATACACATCTTTGTCGAGATTTTCCCTAGTCTCAATGTCCCAAAGCCGGCATGTATCAGGAGAAATTTCATCAGCCAGCACGATGTTGCCACTTGCAACACGCCCAAATTCCAGTTTAAAGTCCACCAGCTCAATTCCGGATGCAGTAAACAGATCAATCAGCTGTCTGTTTACTTCCAGCGCCTGTGCCTTTATTGCATTCAAATCCTCATACATCACGTCACTGAGCAGCAGGGCATGATCATCATTGATTAGCGGATCCCCCCAGCACATCGTTTTTATAAAATAATTCAATAACTGGCGGAGTGAGTGCTGTCTTCGGTTCGATTCCCAGCCGTCTAACCATGCTTCCTGCAGCCGTGTTCCGGACAACAACTTCCAGTGGAATGATGTCGGATTGATGGACAAGCTGTTCGGTTGCTGACAATTTTTTTAATGAAATGCGTGCGGATGCCGCGCTCATGAAGCTCCTGGAAAACATGGGACGAAATGGCGTTATTCAGGCGGGCCTTGCCGGGGAGGGTATCTTTTTTCTCCCCGTTAAAAGCAGTAACATCATCTTTGTATGCCAGAACGAGCTGGCCCGGTTTATCTTCAGCCTGATATACCCGTTTGGCCTTCCCCTCGTACAACAATTCTCCCTTCATCCTTTAGCCCTCCAGTCCAATTCGGCGGAATATGTGGTCCACGTTTTTCAAATGGTGTGTGGGATCAAAGCAGTGGTCCAGATCGGTCTGCGTCAGTTTGGCGGTGACCTGTTCATCTGCCTCCAGCAACTGGCGGAAATGGGTACCTGTTTCCCATGCTTCCATTGCTTTCGGCTGGATGAGATCATACGCATCTTCACGGGTCATGCCATGCTCCACAAGAGCTAGCAGCACGCGCTGTGAAAAAATAACGCCATATGTTTTGTCGATATTCGCCCGCATGTTGTCCGGGTACACAGTCAGCTTGCGGACAATGCCGGAAAAACGGTTAAGCATATAATCGAGCGCCGTCGTGGCATCCGGTAAAATAATTCGTTCTGCCGATGAATGAGAAATATCACGTTCATGCCAGAGGGCTACATTTTCTGCAGCGGTCACCATATGCCCGCGCAGCACCCGGGCCATCCCCGTCATATTTTCGGAGCCAATCGGATTCCGCTTATGAGGCATGGCAGATGACCCCTTCTGTCCTTTCGCAAAAAGTTCTTCCACTTCACGTGTTTCCGTTTTTGCAAACCGCGGATTTCGGTTGCAAATTTCTCAATGGAAGTGGCGATAAGTGACAGTGCCGACACATATGCAGCATGGCGGTCGCGCTGTAATGTCTGTGTTGATACCGGTGCCGGCGTCAGCCCGATTTGCTTGCACACGTATTCTTCTACATAAGGATCGATGTTGGCATAGGTTCCGACAGCACCGGACAGCTTTCCAAACTCGATATCCTTTGCTGCTTGCTCGAAACGCTCGAGATGACGCTTCATTTCTTCATACCAAAGCGCAAGTTTCAGGCCAAATGTTGTCGGCTCTGCATGAACGCCGTGCGTCCGGCCCATCATGACCGTATATTTATGCTCGATGGCCTTTTCCTTAAGGACGTCCAGAAACTGGTGCAAGTCATTTCGCAAAATAGTATTGGCTTGCTTTAGCAGATAGGATTGTGCTGTATCCACAACATCCGTTGACGTCAGGCCGTAATGCACCCATTTACGCTCCTCTCCAAGCGACTCCGAAACAGTACGTGTGAAGGCAATGACATCATGCCTTGTTTCCTGTTCAATGTCATGAATCCGTTCCACGTCGAAAGAAGCGTTCTGACGAATTTTCGCAGCATCAGCCGGGGGGGATGACACCAAGTTCGCTCCAGGCCTCACAGGCAAGAATCTCTACTTCCAGCCATGCCCTATATTTGTTTTCCTCCGTCCAAATAACTCCCATTTCCTCTCGTGTATAACGATCAATCATTTCATTTCCTCCTTGTATAGAGCAATACTGTTATGGACTGCTTCCGGCGTTTCACCAGCAAACGTGATATGCCCCATTTTTCGCTTCGGCTTTACCGTTTCTTTTCCATAAAAATGTACAAATCCGTTCTCCCAGACAGAAGCTATGGCCAGTGCATGTTGCGCTTCTTCCCCAAGGAGATTGAGCATCACGGCCGGTTGAAGCAGCCGGACGGGGATAAGCGGAAGACCGCAAATGGCCCGGATATGCTGCTGAAACTGTGATACATTACACGCCTCAATCGTGTAATGACCGGAATTGTGCGGCCGTGGTGCCATTTCATTCAAATAAATGGCATCATCCTTCACGAACATTTCAACGGCAAATGTGCCAACCACATTCAGTTTTTCAGCAATTATTTTCGCTGCCTCCTGTGCCTTTTGGTTCACTGTTTCGCCGATAGACGCCGGAACCTCAGTCTTATATAAAATCTGCTCCCTGTGCTCATTCTCCCCAATCGGGAAAAAAGTGATTTCGCCCGATTGCGCCCGTGTGAATACGACCGATATTTCTTTGTCAAATGCAATCCATTCTTCAGCGATGCAGGCGTCATGTTCGTCAGCAAATGTACGAGCAGCCGGTACATCATCTTTCGTCGTTACTTTTTGCTGTCCTTTACCGTCATACCCGCCGCTAAGTGTTTTCAGCACGGCCGGCAGCTGCATCTGTTCCAGTGCAGCTGCACATTCCTCTGCATTTGTAACGATGGAGAAGGCTGGTACCGGCAAACCGGATTCGTATAAGACCGTCTTTTCCCTTTGCCTGTTCTGGGTGACTTCCAATGCGGCAGTCCCCTGTGGAAGTTTGCCTTGCTGCCGGGCAATGGCAGCCGTGTCTACATCGACATTTTCAAATTCATATGTAATGATGGCACTCATTTCGGTCAGCTTCCGGATGCCCGCCTCATCATCATAGGCAGCCTTTACATGGCGGTCTGCAACTTGAGCTGCTGGACAATCCGCTATGGGATCCAGGACCGCAACCCGATATCCCATATACTTTGCCGCAATCGCCATCATCCGTCCCAGCTGGCCACCGCCGATAATTCCAATTGTTTCCGGCGGAAAAATCACTTTATTGTTTGGCAAGTTCATCCCTCATTTCGGTCACTGATTCTTTCATGCTTTCCCGGTATTTCTGCAGCCGTTCCGCCACCAGATCATCAAACGAGCCGACCATTTGTGCGGCAAGCAGGCCGGCATTTTTCGCACCGGACTCGCCGATGGATACGGTCGCTGTCGGTACACCGCCGGGCATCTGCACAATGGATAAAAGCGAATCCAGCCCATTTAATGCTTTTGACTGTACCGGAACGCCGATAACAGGAAGCGTTGTCTGTGCTGCAACCATGCCCGGCAAATGAGCAGCCCCGCCGGCTCCGGCTATGATTACCCGCAAACCGCGCTCACGTGCTGTTGCTGCGTATGTCGCCGTGTCTGCTGGTGTGCGATGCGCGGAAATAACATCTTTCTCATATGAAATTTGCAGTTCTTCCAGCATCGTGCAGGCATGCTTCATTGTTTCCCAGTCTGATATGCTCCCCATAACAACCCCGACTTGAGCCATAGTATCCCTCTTTTCGTATATTCCCTAAAAATAAAAAAGTCTATTCTCTTCCCTCAGGCCAATGAGAGAAGATGAATAGACTTTCGAACATAGATGTACAGACCACTGCTAGGAACGCAATGATTCACCTTCCCTCATAGTCCAGCATTTACGGTGCCGGGTAGAGACTTTCAGGCCATATCCCCGAAAATATATGAGGTGCCGTATTTTTGATGCTTTAATCATAACAGTTTTACCGGTGTTCCGTCAATATAATTTCGAACATTTTTGTTTAATATTTTTTAACGTTCGTCTTTTGTGCGGAGGGGTATTCATACCTTGGATGAGCGCCGAATGCAGTTCTACACAGCTTTTCGTTAAGCGAGCCCACTTTCAGCGAAACTCTACTGATTCGCCTGATCATTGCCGGGCTTTGAACGGGGCAGATTCTCCATTGTTCCCGTTCCAGTGGCAGTATTGTTTTTCTTTTGATTAAACAGCCGGCCTTTCCGCACTTGCTTCACCCAGAAGCCGCCGTTGATTTGTTTTGGCTCATATGAAATAATGAATGCCTTCGAATCAATCGTTTTAATCGTTTCATACAACTGCAGCTCATATTTTCGCGGTGTCAAAATTTGCATAGCAAGACGGTCGCCTTCCATCCCATAAGCAAACCAACTCGTTACACCATATCCTTTCTCCCGGAGTCTTCTTGTGAAATCAATGTCAGGATCTGAGGAAATGACGTTGACGGTTATGTAGCCAAGTGCCAGCTTTTCTTCAATTTTGGTGCCAACAATAACACCTGTACCGAAACCAACCGAGTATGCGATAAGATTCTGTATTTCATTTAAATTGTCCAGGACAAGACCAAGGCCAAGAACATACACCACAATTCAAACATGCTGACAAAAGCAGCCATATAACGGCGCCCTTTCAGCGTCAAAATCATGCGCATCGTGGACAGAGAAACATAGACAATATTAATGACCAGAATGATAGCAACCATGATAATCGCATTATCGAACAACTTAACCCCTCCTAAAACCGGTTACTGCCGGATTTCCGAATTATTGACAAAACCATTCTATTCACCAGGCCACCCACCGATGCATACATTGTAAAAGCACTTGCCAAATGGGGTGTAATCATGGATCCATTTAAACAAATGGCTGACTGGCGTAAGAATATGGATCATTTCTTCGGCGAACAGTTTTGGAATGAATTTGATCATATCGTGAAGCCAACCATACCACAGATCAATATATATCAATATGATCACGAGCTGATATGCGTGGCCAGCATTCCAGGCTTAATCGACCTGAATAAAGTTGATATCTATGTGGACTATGCAACCCTTGAACTCAAAGGTGTTATCGACATAACCTATTCCGGCGGGACAGTCGTCCAGGACGAAATTCTTCAGGGTGTTTTTGATCGGGAAGTTACCCTCCCTTTTCCAGTACGAAAAGACAAGGTACATGCGTCCTACCGGAATGGCCTGCTGATCATCCATCTCCACAGACTCATTTCAGATGAAAGTAGCCGCAGTAGAGTGAACATACAATTGGATGATGACGACTAGCCGAACATCCAGCAGCACGAATACCAGACCGGGCTTCGTTCTTGTTCAAACGTTTGACCAACGGCTGTTACCTGCTCTCGCCTTCATCACCGGCAAATCCGGGACCCCGGTGCACAATTGACCTCCTGCGTCTGTCTTAAAAATACCAACCAACTACGCTTGACCCAACCCTGCTTACACTCCTTTTTTACATTGTAGCGTTATTGAAGGAAAAATGAAAATGCAAATCCTTTCATTTTAGAAATCGATTGTTTTCTTCCCTGTCCTGTATTGTGTTATAGTTAAAAACAATTCAACTGTATATGGGGGAAGCGAAAATGAGCAAGCAACTGAAAAAAGCGACGTTTGCCGGGGGCTGTTTCTGGTGCATGGTGAAGCCCTTTGATCAATGGGACGGAATTCACGGTGTCGTATCCGGCTATACCGGTGGTCATACAGAGAACCCATCCTACGAAGAAGTCAAAAGCGGAACAACCGGTCATTATGAGGCTGTAGAAATAACCTATGACCCTAGCGTGATAGCCTATGAAGAAATCCTCACCATTTATTGGCAGCAGATTGATCCAACCGATGACGGCGGGCAATTTCATGACCGTGGCGATTCATACCGGACGGCCATTTTTTATCATGACGATGAACAAAAGAACTGGCACTGCAATCCAGAAATGAACTGGCCGAAAGCGGGAAATTTAAAGATCCAATCGTAACAGAAATATTGCCCGCATCACCTTTCTATCCTGCTGAGGAAGAACATCAGGATTTTTTACAAAAAAATGAAGTATATTACAAACAAGACCGCGCCAAATCCGGCCGGGATGAGTTTATTGAGAAAGCATGGGGGGAGCAGGTTTGAAATTGCTCCCTTTTTCTATTAGGGAACTGGTCTGGAGTGCTGGGCACCGAATCTGCTCGTTCGGGATGATGTATCCTGCCCCTCAAGTTGATAGTTGAAGCTGACCGGTTGATATCCCGCCCTGAACGGTTGATTTTTGCCCATTATCGGTCGATTCTCACGCTGAACGGTTGATTCTTACCCATTATCGGTCGATTCTCACGCCGAACGGTTGATTCTTGCCCATTATCGGTCGATTCTCACGCCGGACG